>NZ_CP073105.1:1244977-1556222 GCF_018138085.1 Stutzerimonas stutzeri | reverse complement strand
CACCGGGGTTTGCGCCTCGACGATACGGTCGGACAAGCCGCGCACCGTGAGCTGGTATTCGTCCAGGTTGTTACGGGAGTTCATCCAAACCTCGTCAGTGATGATCCGTAGCCTTGAGCTTATACCTCAGCGGCCCCCGCGATTCGTGCTCGGTTCGCGAATGGCTGCCTCGGGCCTGTCAGGATGTCGGCCGCTGAGGCGGGAACTGAACCGACCCTCATGACGAGCGGCACACCCGGCACTCGAGCCGGGCGGCGCTCAATAGAGGTCAGACCTCGGGACGCATGTGCGGGAACAGGATCACGTCGCGGATCGACGGCGAGTTGGTCAGCAACATCACCAGGCGGTCGATGCCGATGCCCTCGCCCGCGGTCGGCGGCATACCGTATTCCAGTGCGCGTACGAAGTCGGCATCGAAATGCATCGCCTCGTCGTCACCGGCGTCCTTGTCACGAACCTGGGCATGGAAGCGCTCGGCCTGATCCTCGGCGTCGTTCAACTCGGAATAGGCGTTGGCGATTTCACGGCCGCCGATGAACAGCTCGAAGCGATCGGTGACGCTCGGGTCGTCGTTGCTGCGGCGCGCCAGCGGCGAGACCTCGAACGGGTAGCGGGTGATAAAGGTCGGCTGCTCCAGCTTGTGCTCGACCAGCTCCTCGAAAATCATCACCTGCAGCTTGCCCAGCCCCTCGAAGCCGAGCACCTTGGCGCCGGCCTTCTTGGCGATGGCGCGGGCGGTGTCGATGTCCTGCAGGTCGGCCGCGCTGATGTCCGGGTTGTACTTCAGGATCGAATCGAACACCGACAAACGCGCGAACGGCTCACCGAAGTGGAACACCTTGTCGCCGTACGGCACGTCGGTGCTGCCCAGGACCAGCTGCGCCAGCTCGCGGAACAGCTCTTCGGTCAGGTCCATGTTGTCTTCGTAATCGGCGTAGGCCTGGTAGAACTCGAGCATGGTGAACTCGGGGTTGTGCCGGGTCGAAACGCCTTCGTTACGGAAATTGCGGTTGATCTCGAACACGCGCTCGAAGCCACCCACCACCAGACGCTTGAGGTAGAGCTCCGGCGCGATACGCAGGAACATCGGCAGGTCCAGGGCGTTGTGATGGGTCTCGAACGGCTTGGCCGCGGCGCCACCGGGGATGGTTTGCAGCATCGGCGTTTCGACTTCGAGGAAGTCGCGCTCGTTGAGGAACTTGCGGATATGGCCGATCACCTGAGAACGCACACGGAAGGTGTGGCGGGTTTCCTCGTTGACGATGAGGTCAACATAGCGCTGACGGTAGCGCTGCTCGGTGTCGGTCAGGCCGTGGTGCTTGTCCGGCAGCGGACGCAGCGACTTGGTCAGCAATCGCACGTCGGTCATCTCGACGTACAGGTCACCCTTGCCGGAACGCGCCAGGGTGCCTTCGGCGGCGATGATGTCGCCCAGGTCCCAATGCTTGATGGCTTCCAGCGTCTCGGCCGGCAGCGTCTTGCGGTTGACGTAGACCTGGATGCGCCCGGTCATGTCCTGCAGGACCATGAAGGCGCCGCGGTTGAGCATGATGCGCCCGGCAACCTTCACCGGGATCGCCGCTTCTGCCAGCTCTTCCTTGGTCTTGTCCGCGTATTTCAGCTGCAGGTCGTTGCAGTAGCTGTCGCGACGGAAGTCGTTGGGGAAAACGTTGCCCTTGGCGCGCTCGGCGGCCAGTTTTTCCTTGCGCTGAAGGATCAGGCTGTTTTCTTCCTCTTGGATGGCGTGCTGGTTCAGCGGTTGTTCGCTCATGGGTTTTAGTGCCTAGCGCGTTGTTGCGGTGTGTTGTACGTAGGAGCGTGCCTCGCGAAGAGCGCTGGCCCGGTCTGATGCGCCAAGAGCACCAGCGGTGCCTTGTTAAAACGCATTCGCGAGCAAGCTCGCCCCTACAGGTTAAGTGTCGCGTGATCCTGACAGGCGTTTTCGCCTGCTCTTGTAGCAATAGTCTCGCTCGCGAAGCGCATATCTCTGACGTGTCGCTGATCTCTCTCGCAACCTCAGCGGTGCCCCGTCAAGGGCACCGTCAAGAGCAAGCTGGCGTTCTGCTACGCAATCGGCGGTCAGAGGCCCTGCTTCAGACTGGCTTCGAGGTACTGGTCGATGTCGCCGTCCAGAACCTTGTGGCAGTCGCTACGTTCCACGCCGGTACGCAGATCCTTGATGCGCGAGTCGTCGAGCACATAGGAGCGAATCTGATGACCCCAGCCGATATCGGACTTGGTGTCTTCCAGCGCCTGGGAGGCCGCGTTGCGCTTCTGCATTTCCTGCTCGTACAACCGGGCCCGCAGCATTTTCATGGCGGTGTCCTTGTTGGCGTGCTGGGAACGCTCGTTCTGACAAGCCACCACAGTGTTAGTCGGTACGTGGGTGATACGTACCGCCGAGTCGGTGGTGTTGACGTGCTGACCACCGGCACCGGAGGAACGGTAGGTGTCGATGCGCAGGTCGGCCGGATTGATCTCGATCTCGACCCTGTCGTCGATCTCGGGCGAGACGAACACTGCCGAGAATGAGGTGTGGCGGCGCGCGCCTGAGTCGAACGGGCTCTTGCGCACCAGGCGGTGCACGCCGATCTCGGTGCGCAACCAGCCAAAGGCGTACTCGCCTTTGATGTGGACGGTGGCGCCCTTGATACCGGCGACTTCGCCCTCGGACAGCTCGACGATCTCGGCGCTGAACCCGCGCTTGTCTGCCCAGCGCAGGTACATGCGCAGCAGGATGTTGGCCCAGTCCTGAGCCTCGGTGCCGCCGGAACCGGCCTGGATATCGAGGTAAGCGTTGTTGGGGTCCATCTCGCCGCTGAACATGCGGCGGAATTCCAGCCCTTCGAGGATACCGCGCAGACGCTCCAACTCGGCGGCCACGTCATCCACGGCGCCTTGATCGTCTTCTTCGACGGCCATGTCGAGCAGGTCACGGGAATCGGCAAGGCCGCCCTCGAGGTCATCGATGGTTTCGACGATCTGCGCCAGGGTGGAACGCTCACGGCCCAGGTTCTGGGCGTACTCGGGCTTGTTCCAGACGTTCGGGTCTTCGAGTTCGCGGTTTACTTCGACGAGACGATCATGCTTCTGATCGTAGTCAAAGATACCCCCGAATTGACTGGGTGCGGTCGGACAGGTCCTTGATGCTGTTGAGGATCGGGTTGATTTCCATAGGTAGGCAGCTCTCAATCGGACGGTGCGAAAACCGGCGATTATAGCGCAGCACCCCGCCGCTGACAGCCCGCCAGGGACCACTGGCCACGACACGATTCAAACCAGGCGAAAACGTGCAACGCCAATGGGCCTGGCCGCCAGCCTCAAGCGGACACGCCGCGCACCTGGCTTTCCAGCTCGGCCTTCAATTGCGCATCCAGCTTCAGCTGCCGAGCCAGCTCATCGAGGTAGGCGCGCTCCATGAACTGCTCCTCGTCAACCATCAGCATGCTGGCCAGGTACATTTCCGAGGCCATTTCCGGTGTGGTCGCAGCCGCGGCGACATCCACCGGATCCAGCGGTTTGTTCAGCTCTGCCTCGAGCCAACGCTGCAGCTCGGGATCATCGGTGAGCTGGGCCAGTTCGGCTTCGATCATCTTCCGCTCCTGATCGTCCACGTGACCATCGGCTTTGGCTGCCGCGACGAGCGCCTTAAGAATACCGCGGCTGTGCTCCTCGGCCTGGTCCGGCGGTAACCGATCGACCGTCTTCGGCTCTGTCTGTGTCGCATTCGCCTCCGCTGCGCCGCCCTGCTGTTGTACCTGTTGCGCCTGCCAGTTGCCGTAGGCCTTGTAGGCGAGCATGCCGAGGGCGGCCAGGCCGCCATAGG
Source organism: Stutzerimonas stutzeri (assembly GCF_018138085.1). NCBI lineage: Bacteria > Pseudomonadati > Pseudomonadota > Gammaproteobacteria > Pseudomonadales > Pseudomonadaceae > Stutzerimonas > Stutzerimonas stutzeri. The sequence goes on along the minus strand of NZ_CP073105.1, from coordinate 1,552,396 downwards.
TGACCACCTTGCCGCCCAAACGGCGGCCACCCCGGCTGCCCAGTAACATGCCGAGCGCGCCAGTCGCCAAGGCTCCACGCCCGGCACCATCACTGCCACCAAGGAGGCTGCCCAGCGGACCACCGGCCCCTGACAGCATGTCGCCGAGCGAGCCGCCGCTCTTGGCATTGCCAGGGCGCGCAACGGAGCCCTGCTGCTTTTGTAGAAGGTCCTGCCCGGACTTGAGCAGTTGATCGAGCAAACCGGTGGTTTTCATGAATACCTGCCTTGAAAGGATGGAGCGCGCTCAGTCGAGCGACTCGGGAATCTGCCGGATCGGCGTGTTCCGATGCGCGGCGCGTACGTACTGGGCCGGCCAGGGCACGGAGCTATCGCCCAGATCTTCCGCAGCGTGCAGCGGCCAATAGGGATCGCGCAGCAACTCGCGCGCCAGCAGGATCAGGTCCGCTTGGCCGGTACGCAGGATGTGTTCGGCCTGGACCGCCTCGGTGATCATGCCGACCGTGCCGGTGGCGATGCCGGCCTCTCGCCGGACCTTTTCGGCAAACTGCGTCTGGTAGCCGGGGCCGACCGGGATCTCGGCATTGACCGCCGTACCGCCAGATGACACGTCGATCAGGTCGACGCCCAGGGTCTTCAACCGCCGCGCCAGCTCGACAGTCTCCTCGGCATTCCAGCCATCCTGCACCCAATCGGTAGCGGACAGACGGACAAACAGGGGCAACTCTTGCGGCCATGCCGCCCGCACGGCTTCGGTCACCTCCAGCAGCAGGCGAATGCGGTTATCGAACGATCCGCCGTAGGCGTCCTGACGCTGGTTGGAGAGCGGCGAGAGGAACTGATGGAGCAGATAACCATGTGCGGCGTGCACCTCGGCCACCTTGAAACCGGCGGCCAGCGACCGTTCAGCAGCGTGAACGAAGGCCTGGATCACTTCCCTGATACCCGTCTCGTCCAGTGCGGTAGGCACTGCATGTTCCGGATCGAAAGCAATCGCCGACGGCCCTACTGGCGTCCAGCCGCCGGCCGCGATGGGCACACTGCCGTGCCGCCCCAGCCAGGGCTGCCAGGTGCTGGCCTTGCGGCCGGCGTGCGCCAACTGAATACCGGCTACCGAACCTTGGGCTTCGATGAAGCGGGTGATACGTCGTAGCGGCTCGACATGCTCATCGGACCAGATGCCGAGATCCTCCGGGGAAATGCGACCAGCGGCCGTTACGGCGGTGGCCTCGATGATGACCAACCCCGCCCCGCCCACCGCGCGACTGCCCAAGTGGACCAGATGCCAGTCGTTGGCCATTCCCGCTTTCGCCGAGTATTGGCACATCGGCGACACGACGATGCGATTGGGCAAGGTCAGCTGGCGCAGGGTGAGCGGCTGGAAGAGCTGTGTCATGGAAACCTCGACTGCGTGGGATGCGTGCTTTGGACATCCTCCAGTACAGACTGTTTCGACGACTTTGTCCGGCGCACCGGCCTCATCATGACAATGGTGAACCGCTGCAACCGCGTGCTGCTTACAGGCTCAGCTGTGTAGGAGCGGTCTTGACCGCGAAGGGACTGCACGAGGCTTAGCCGACCGAGGACAAAACCAGAGCCGTCCGTAGCGGCCATATCGGCGACCAGCAGACGCTCAGTCGCTTGCTCGCCTTTTCGCGGTCAAGACCGCTCCCACAGATCGGACGCGGCCATACCCATGCGAGTGCAGGGCTGGCGGGCTTTTCGGCCCGCGCACTACTGACCATCAGGCTAAACGCCCAGCTTTTCGTGGGAGCGGTCTTGACCGCGAAGAAGACTGCACGAGGCTTAGCCGGTCGCGGACGAAGATCCGTTAGTAGCAGCCATATTCGGCAAGTCGCAAACATTCAGCTGCTTGCTCGCTTTTTCGCGGTCGAGACCGCTCCCGCTGATCGGGCAGTGCCATACCGTAATAGGCCCTGGCAGCCTGGCTGCTGCATCGTTCCTAAGCCGCCTCCACCCAAACCGGCACGCCATTGAGCGCTGCATTACCGGACAGCGCATCGAGCTGGCGCTCATCCGTCAGGTCGTTGGCGCTCGCCCCTGGCTGGCGGTTAGCGATTTCCAGCTGTGCGCCGGGACGCCCGTGGCCCCAGCCGTGCGGCAGGCTGACCACGCCGGGCATCATCTCTTCGCTGGCCGCCACTTCCACCTCGATCAAGCCGACCCGCGAGCGAACCCGCACGCGCTGACCATCGAGCAACCCGAGCCGCGACAGGTCGAGCGGGTTCATCAACAGCTGATGCCGCGGTTTGCCCTTAACCAGCCGGTGATAGTTGTGCATCCATGAGTTGTTGCTGCGCACGTGACGACGGCCGATCAGCAGCAATTGATCCGTTTGCGCAGCGGTGGCCGAGGCAAAGCGCTGCACATCCTGCAGAAACAGCGATGGCGCGGCCTGGACACGCTGGTTGAGGGTCTTCAGCCGGCCGGCGAGGTTGGGTTTGAGCGCTCCCAGGTCGAGCCCATGCGGGAAGTCACGCAGTCTCGCCAGACTCAGTGTCAGTTCGCTCCTGTCGCCATAGAAGCCAGCACGCAGCCCCATGTCGATCATCTGCTCAGGGGCGACGGTCGGCTTGAGGTCGCCGCCAGTGCGCGCCGCGAAGGCCCGGGCCAGACCGACGAAGATTTCCCAGTCATGCAGCGCGCCGGTCGGCTTGGGTAGCACCGCCTCGTTGAAGCGGGTGACGTTGCGTACGGCAAACAGATTAAACGTGGTGTCGTAGTGGTCATGCTCCAGCGGCGCGGTTGGCGGCAGGATCAGGTCGGCGTAGCGCGTGGTTTCATTGATGTAGAAATCCACGCTGAGCATGAAATCGAGCCCGTCCAGGGCCTGTTCCAGCTGGCGGCCATTGGGTGTCGACAGCACCGGATTACCCGCAACGGTTATGAGTGCACGAATCTGCCCCTCGCCTTCGGTCAGCATCTCCTCGGCCAGCGCCGAGACGGGCAGCTCGCCGCCATATTCCGGCAAGCCGGACACCCGGCTCTGCCAGCGATTGAAGTGGCCGCCCGAGGTATTCGCCACCAGATCCACCGCTGGCTCCGTGCAGAGTGCACCGCCTACGCGGTCCAGATTGCCGGTAACCAGATTGATCGACTGCACCAGCCACTGGCACAGCGTACCGAAGGCCTGAGTGGACACACCCATGCGTCCGTAGCAGACCGCTTTTTCCGCCGCAGCGAAATCGCGCGCCAGCTGGCGAATCTGCTCGGCAGGCACCCCACAGCGCAGGCTCATAGCATCAGCCGAGAACGGCGCCACTGCGGTGCGCAACTCATCCAGACCATCCACCGGCAAGTGGCTGGTGCGGGTCAGGCCTTCGGCGAACAGCGTATGGAGCAGCCCGAAGAGCAACGCAGCATCCTCTCCAGGGCGGACGAACAGGTGCTGATCAGCAATCGCGGCCGTCTCGCTGCGGCGCGGGTCGACCACCACCAGCTTGCCGCCGCGCGCCTGCAGCGCCTTCAAACGCTTTTCCACGTCGGGGACGGTCATGATGCTGCCATTGGAGGCTAACGGATTGCCGCCCAGGATCAGCATGAAGTCGGTGTGATCGATGTCCGGGATCGGAATCAGCAGACCATGTCCGTACATCATCAGGCTGGTCAGATGGTGCGGCAGTTGGTCGACCGAAGTCGCGGAGAAGCGGTTGCGGGTTTTCAGCTGACCGAGGAAGTAGTTGCTGTGCGTCATCAACCCGTAGTTGTGCACGCTGGGGTTGCCTTGGTAGACCGCGACCGCGTTGTTGCCGTGACGCTCGCGAATTTCGGCCAGACGACCGGCTACCAGCGCAAAGGCTTCGTCCCACTCGATGGCCTGCCACTCACTGCCGACCCGGCGCATGGGATGGCGCAGGCGGTCCGGGTCGTTCTGGATGTCCTGTAGCGCAACCGCCTTGGGGCAGATATGGCCGCGGCTGAAGCTGTCTTCCGGGTCGCCCTTGATGGAAACGATCTGCTCATCGCGGGTTTCGATGGTCAGGCCACAAATGGCTTCGCACAGGTGGCAGGCACGGTGATGCCGGGTCGTTTCGCTCATCGCAGGCTCCGAGGGATTGTTATTGTAATTCGATCACTTTAGGTCGGAGCCGGGCGCGCGCCAATCATGCACGACGTGACAAATAGGGCTCGATTCAGCTGACCGATCATCGTACGGAGGTGGCCTTCAGACCATTTCGGTGTGCCAACCGCCGCCCCTCACCCTAGCCCTCTCCCCAGAGGGAGACCGAGTCCGGCGATGGCGAGGTGTCTATGTGACCCCATCCATCGGCCCGGAACAGCAGCGCCGGGTGATGCGATTGCTTCTTTCGACCCCTCTCCTCTTTGGAGAGAAAGACTGGCCGGGCTCGGCCCTGGCGAGGGTGTGCGGCTCTCGCCCGTCGGCAACGAACCAAGTCGACGATGCGGTGACTTCGTTCAGCCCCTCTCCCGATAGAGTTGGCGCGCCCGGCATGGGCTAAGGTGCGACTTTCTAGCGTGCGGCGATATGCGCGACCAACAACTGCACGCTCTCGCGCGCGCGGAATTCATTGACATCCAGCTTGTAGGCCAGATCGGCCCAGCGCACGTTGGGGTTGGGCCAGAGGTCGCGATCGATATTGAAAGCAATGCCATCGAGGGTCAGCGAGCCACATTCGCTCTTGAGCACCATTTTCAAGTGCTTCTCGCCCACCAGCCGCTGTTGCACCAGCTGGAAGACCCCATGGAAAACCGGCTCGGGGAAGTGCTGCCCCCAGGGCCCGGCATTGCGCAGCGCCTTGGCCAGCTCCAGGTGGAATTCCTCGATGCTCAGCTGACCGTCGGTCAGCAACCGCCCGGTCAGGTCGTCTTCGCACAACTGACGCCGCACCTCGACATCGAAGGCCGCTGCGAAGGCGCCGAAGTTCGCTTCCGGCAGCGACAGTCCCGCCGCCATCGCGTGGCCGCCGAACTTGCTGATAAGGCCGGGATGGCGCGCCGCCACTGCATCCAGCGCATCGCGGATATGAAAGCCCGGCACCGAGCGCGCCGAGCCCTTCAAGAGACCATCGCCGGCATCGGCAAAGGCGATGGTCGGGCGGTGATAGCGTTCCTTCAGCCGCGAAGCGAGGATGCCGATCACGCCCTGGTGCCAGTCCGGGTCGAACAGACAGAGGCCGAACGGCATGTCCTCGAGCGGCAGGTCCTTCAATTGCGCCAGCGCCTCGCGCTGCATACCCTGCTCGATGCCCTTGCGGTCCTGATTGAGCTGGTCGAGCTGCACAGCCATGTCCCGCGCCAGCGCTTCGTCTTCGCAGAGCAGGCATTCGATGCCCAGGGCCATGTCGTCGAGCCGCCCCGCCGCATTCAGTCGCGGCCCGAGGATGAAGCCGAGATCGGTCGAGGTGATGCGGCGATGGTCGCGCCCGGCCACCTCCAGAATCGCCCGCAGCCCAGGCCGCGCACGACCGGCGCGTATCCGTGCCAGGCCCTGGTGCACGAGGATGCGATTGTTGGCGTCCAGCGGCACCACGTCGGCGACGCTGCCCAGCGCGACCAGGTCGAGCAGCTCGGCCAGGTTCGGTTCGGACCAGCCCTGACGGGCGAACCAGCCGCTGTCACGCAGCGCGGCGCGCAAGGCCAGCAACACGTAGAAGATCACCCCGACACCCGCGATGCACTTGCTCGGAAAGGCGCATTCGGGCTGATTGGGATTGACGATAGCGTCGGCCGCAGGCAATTCCGGGCCTGGCAGGTGATGGTCAGTCACCAGCACCTTGAGCCCGGCTGCCTTGGCCGCCGCCACGCCGTCGACGCTGGAGATGCCATTGTCCACGGTCACCAGCAGATCGGGCCGGCGTTCGAGGGCCACGGCGACGATCTCAGGCGTCAGGCCGTAGCCATACTCGAAGCGATTGGGTACCAGATAATCCACGTGCGCCGCGCCCAGTTGACGCAACCCCAGCACGCCCACGGTGCTGGCCGTAGCGCCGTCGGCATCGAAGTCACCGACGAAAAGGATGCGCTTGCCGTTCTCGATTGCCTCGACCAGCAGCGACACCGCTCCGTCGATCCCCTTGAGTTGGCCGTACGGAATCAGGCGCGCCAGGCCCTTGTCCAGCTCACTGACCGATTGCACACCGCGGGCTGCGTACAGACGCGTCAACAGCGGCGGCAGGTCGCCCAGGTCGGGGAGCTGTTCGGGAAGAGGACGGGGTTCGATGCGCATCTATGAATAATCCGGCGTACAGCGTGAAGTCGATCAGAGCGAGGTAGCAGCGCGCGCCGCCTGGTCGTAGAGACCCGACATGGCACGCAGCAACCCGGCGAGACGGTGGATCTCGTCGGGGTCGACGTTGAGGTTTTCGAAGGAGGCGATCAGGCACTCACGACGAATATCGGCATATTCCTGGCAGAGTTCACGGCCCTTGTCGGTGGTCCGGTAGAACATTTCCTTGCCCTGCTTTTCGCCTTCCACCAGGCCGAGCTTGCCGAGCTTCTTCAGCGCGTAGGTCACGGTGTGAGTGTCTTCGATATTGAGCAGCAGACAGATGTCCGCCTGTCGCTTGGCCCTGCCTCGGCTGGTCAGATTGTGCAGCACCATGACATCGAGCGCGTTCATCTCCACCGCGCCGGACGCCTTCATGCAGCGCTCCATCCAGCGCATCAGGGCGGCGCTGGCGACGATGATTCCGTACTCCAGCTCCGAGAGTTCCTGCGACTGTTCGGCGAGATGCGCCGACGCGACGATGGGCGATCGCAATGGACGGGGGGGTTTGGCGTCAACCATCTTGTGGACCATGACCTGAGGGGGCGAAGCGTGGTGCCGCCCGGATGATTCGGGGCGGCAAGCATACAGCAATACGGCCGGAAACGACCTCCGAACAGACCAACGATAAAAAATTATTGATAAATTATCGATAATTTATCATCGTAGTATTCATCTACCCGCCGGCGCGCCGTGCGGGCCAGTTGCCCGTGAGGATTGGTATGAAACGTCTACTTCTCAACTGCGACATCGGTGAAAGCTTCGGCGCCTGGACCATGGGTCTGGACGCCGAAGTCATGCCTTTCATCGATTGCGCCAACGTGGCTTGCGGTTTTCATGCATCGGACCCACAGACCATGCGCCGTACCGTGGCGCTGGCGGTCGAGCATGACGTAACGGTCGGCGCGCACCCGGCCTATCCCGACCTGGTTGGCTTCGGCCGCCGCTCCATGGCCTGCAGCCCGGACGAAGTGGAGAATATTTTGCTCTACCAGATCGGCGCGCTGGACGGCATCTGCCGGGCCGAGGGTACGCAGGTGCGCTACGTCAAACCGCACGGTGCGCTCTACAACGACATGATGCGCAAGCCCGAGCTGCTGCGCGCGGTGATGAAAGCCGTCATCGCCTACTCGCCGTCGCTTCCCTTGATGCTGATGTCCACTCGCGACAACAGTGGCGCGCAGGCCTTGGCTGACGAACTGGGCGTAACGCTGTGGTTCGAGGTGTTCGCCGACCGCGCCTATGACGCGACTGGGATGCTGGTGTCACGCGCCCTCCCCGGTGCCGTCCACCACGACGCTGAAACCGTGGTCGCCCAGGCGGTAAGCCTGGCCAGGGGCGACGCGCTGACCGCCAGCGATGGCAGCGCCTTGCGGCTGCGCGCCGACACCCTGTGTGTACACGGCGACAACGCCGGATCGGTCGCCGCGGTGCAACGCATTCGCCAGGCGCTCGAGCGCCTTCCAGCATGAAGCCGCGTATCGAAGTGGTCGGCATCGATTGCCTGATGCTGCGCCTGTTCGATGAGATCGACGAAGCCCATATGCCCTGGCTGTTGGCCGCAGCCAGCCGTCTGCGCGACGCCTTCGGTGCGGCGCTGATCGATCTTGTGCCCTCCTACACGACGCTGCTGGTGCATTACGACCTGGAACAACTGGACGACAGCCAGGCCCGCCAACGCATCGCCGAAGCCCTGCATGAACTTGAGCCGGACGCAGGTGGCCAAGCACGCGAGCTGGACATTCCGGTGTGGTACGACTCCAGCGTCGGACCGGAACTCGAGGCCATTGGCCAACGCAGCGGCCTCGGTATCGCAGGGGTGATAGAGCGGCATAGCGCTCGGACCTACCAGGTGTTCGCGCTGGGTTTCGCGCCGGGCTTCGCCTTCATGGGATTGGTCGATGAAGTCCTTGCCAGCCCTCGCCTGCAGTCCCCGCGCAAACAAGTGCCGGCCGGCAGCCTGGGCATCGCCGATCGGCAGACCGCAATCTATCCGCTGGTCTCGCCTGGCGGCTGGAATCTGATCGGTCGCAGCCCGACTCGGCTGTTCGACCGAGACCTCGATGGCTACAGCATCTGGCAACCCGGTGATCGGGTGCGTTTCCAGCCCATCGACCATGCCGAATTCGTTCGCCTCGGTGGCGACGACAGCCCCTTCGAGGTGACGCCATGAGCCTGCTGATCGAACGCAGCGGCGCGCTCGCCAGCTTGCAGGACGGCGGCCGATTCGGTGTGCGTCACCTGGGCGTGACCCAGGGTGGCGCCGCTGACTGGGTGTCCCAGGCCTGGGCCAACTGGCTGCTGGGCAACCCGCTACAGGCCGCCACCGTGGAAATCACCCTCGGCAATCTCGTTCTGCTCGCCGAGTCCGATAGCTGCCTGGCGTTATGCGGTGCCGACCTTGGCGCCACGCTGGACGGTCAGCCCGTCGCACCGGGGCGAAGCTTCCGCATTCGCAGGGGCCAACGCCTCGACTTCGCTCAACCGCGTCAGGGCGTACGCGCCTATCTCGCCGCGCCCGGCGGGTTCACGGCGCCGCAACTGCTCGGCAGTTGCGCCACGGTACGTCGCGAGGCGCTGGGCGGGATGCAGGGAGACGGCCGCCCACTCGCTCTGGACGATCGACTGAGCTGGAATGGCAGGGCGCCCCAACCGCGCACCTTGGATCCCACCCAGACGCTATCGCTGACTAACCCCGATGCATTGGCGGTGGTGCTGGGCGCCCAGATTGGCGACTTCAGTGGCCAGAGCCTGTTCGATGCGTTCAACAAGCCCTGGACCATCGACCAGCGTGCCGACCGCATGGGTGTACGCCTGCTTGGCCCCACCCTGCGTAGCGCCAGGCAATCGATGATTTCCGAAGGCGTTCCCTTGGGAGCGATTCAGGTCCCGCCAGATGGCCAGCCAATCGTTTTGCTGAACGACCGGCAGACTATCGGTGGTTATCCGCGCCTCGGAGCGCTTACCCCGCTGGCCGTGGCGCGTCTGGCTCAGTGCATGCCCGGCGCTCGGATCCATCTGAAGCCGATCGCGCTGGCCGCCGCGCAGCGAGAGCAACGGCAATTGCTTGCCAGATGGCGATGAGCGAACCCAGACGCTGCGGCGGCATCGGACTGTAGCGCCGCAGCCGCCTATCCCCGGACCTGGCGCCTGGCATGAATGCGGGCAACCGATGCATCAACCAAACGAGGCGAACTGACGTACCACCGATACCGCACACAACAACAAAACAACGACACCGGGCCCCGCCCGGCTGCATTTCTACCTGCCCCAACATCAAGAAAAAAGGTATCCCAATGCACCCCACCGCTAGCGCTACCCCCGCGTCGCAACGCAACGTCCTGCGTGGCGCCATCTTCATCATGGCGACCTCATCCATCGGCCCCGCCTTTCTGACCCAGACTTCGCTATTCACCGAGAAATACCTGGCGAGTTTCGCGTTCGCCATCGTCATCTCGTTGCTCATCGACATCGGCGCCCAGCTCAACATCTGGCGAATCATTACCGTCGCCAATCTGCGCGGCCAGGATGTGGCGAACCGGGTACTGCCCGGAATCGGCCATTTGATCTCGGCATTCATCGTGCTCGGCGGAATCGCCTTCAACATCGGCAACATTGGCGGCGCTGGCCTGGCCATGAATGTGATTTTCGGCATGCCGCCGGTGCTCGGTTCGCTGATCGCGGCAGTGCTGATCATCGGCATTTTTCTGCTGCGCAACGCCAAGGGCGTCATGGACTCGGTGATGCAGGTGCTCGGCCTGGTGATGCTGTGCATGATCGGCTACGCCATGCTGCAGTCGAGCCCGCCGGTAATGGAAGCGCTGAGCCGCAGCATCAACCCGGACGACCCGCTGGTCCTGCTGTTGTCCATCGTGACCCTGGTTGGCGGCACCGTCGGCGGCTACATTTCATTCTCCGGCGGGCATCGCCTGGTCGAAGCAGGCATCACGGGCGTCGAGAACGTCGGCGTGGTGACGCGCGCCGCGGTGACCGGTATCGCGACGACGGGCGTAGTGCGCATCTGCCTGTTCCTCGCCGCACTCGGAGTGGTCAGCCAGGGCATGGCGCTGGATGCAGGTAACCCAGCGGCTTCGGTGTTCTCCCACTCCATGGGCACGATCGGCTACAAGATGTTCGGCATCGTGCTGCTGGCGGCCTCGGTTTCATCGGTAATCGGCGCTGCGTACACCAGCGTTACCTTTATGTATTCCCTGCACGAGAGCATTCAGCGCCACAACCAGCGCATGGTTATCGCGTTCATCGCCTGTTCGACCTTGATCTACGGCCTGGTAGGCCAACCGGTGAAAGTACTGGTCGTGGCTGGCACGCTCAATGCGCTGGTGCTGCCTCTGGCTCTGGCCTGCATCCTCTGGGCCGCGAAGAAGCCAGGCATCGTCGGAAGCGAGTACCGCCATCCCACCTGGATGCTGGTGTTCGGCCTGCTGGCCATGGCGGCTACGGCGGTCGGCGTGGTGATGTCGTTCAACGCCTTTGTGCAGTTCTGGCAATCCTGAAGACGGCGGCTACGCCCTCATGACTGGCGGGTGCCTCAGCCGCGCTCGCCGATCAACCACTCCAGAGGCACCTCGTGCTGGCCGCGCTCGTCGGTGATGAACAGCGAACCCTCGCTGATCATGACGCTCCAGCTGATTGCCCGTGGCAGATCCTGAGCCACCTCCTCCAGCGCCTCCTGCCCAACCGCCACCACATTGATTTTCTTCAGGCTACGCACAGTGTCGAGCACCTTGGTCTGCCAGACGCGCAAGTTGCCGTAGGCGACCAAGCTGAATCGCTCTGCACGCCGGGAACACCAAGTGATCCGCTCGGCATCTGGCTGGCCCACTTCGATCCAGTGCAGCACGCGATCATCCAGGCTTTTTTCCCACAAAGCCGGCTCATCGACATCCGACAGTCCACGGCCGAACGCCAGTTGCTCGCTGTACCAGAGCACATAGGCGATCAACCGGGCGGCGAGACGCTCTTCGGTTTCCGACGGATGCCGGGCAACGGTAAAGCGCAGATCCTGATAAACGTGGCGATCGAGATCGGTGAGGTTGATTTCGACTTTGTAAGGCGTGGCTTGCAGGGCCATGACGGCTCCAGGCGCGGAAAAGGGAACGCAGTTTAACGCATCGTGCGGCCGGCCATTCATCCGGCCGAAACAGCTACTAAGGACTCAGATTGCGGCTCGCCTATCGCACCACGCAGCGTGAAAGCGACCGCGAGCTCCCGACGAACGAACTTTGACAATCATTCTCATTCTGTTTAGCATCTCACCCATCACAGACCCAACGGGTAGTTCATATGTACGTGTGTCTTTGCCAAGGTGTTACCGACGGCCAGATCCGTGAAGCCATTTACGAAGGCTGCTGCAGCTACCGTGAAGTGCGCGAAGCCACCGGCGTTGCCACCCAGTGCGGCAAATGCGCCTGTGTTGCCAAGCAAGTGGTTCGTGAGACGCTGAGCAATGTCCAGAGCGCTCAGGCCTCCCTGGCCTACCCTGCCAGCTTCGTTCCCGCCTGATAGACACCAGCTTTTTCCAGAGCCGGGCGATGCCCGGCTTTTTTCTGTCCGTAAATCAACGCCTTGCTCTTGAGTCGCGGAACAAACGTATTCTTATTCAGTTTTACCCTTTTGCATTCAAGGACTTAGGTTTGACAGCCCTGGGGTTCATGGCCAGACTGCTTGCATCAAATGCATTGATTCGACGCAGGACACCGACATGAAAGGCGACAAGCTAGTCATTCAGCACCTCAACAAGATCCTCGGCAATGAGCTGGTCGCCATCAACCAGTACTTTCTGCATGCACGCATGTACGAAGACTGGGGCCTCGGCAAGCTCGGCAAGCATGAATACGATGAATCCATCGATGAAATGAAGCACGCCGACAAGCTGATCAAGCGCATCCTGTTTCTCGAAGGCCTGCCGAACCTGCAGGACCTCGGCAAGCTGTTGATCGGAGAGAATACGCGCGAAATGCTCGACTGCGACCTCAAGCTCGAACAGGGCGGCGTCCAGGATCTCAAAGTGGCCATCGCCTACTGCGAGAGCGTAGGCGACTATGGAAGCCGCGAATTGCTGGAAGACATTCTCGAGTCCGAAGAAGAGCACATCGACTGGCTGGAAACCCAGCTGAGCCTGATCGACAAGGTCGGCATGGAGAACTACCTGCAGTCCCAGATGGACGATTGACCGTCTGCATGCCTTACAAACGGGAGCCGTCGGCTCCCGTTTTCGTTTCGGCATCTGTATACGACCCGATGCGTCTTCGCAGCCCTCACCACACCGCGGAGCCCGGGGCGAAAAGGCATAAAAAAACCCGCCGTTCGGCGGGTTTCGTTTCAGTCAGCTAATCGCTGATCAGGCACCGGCTTTCTGCGCGGCTTCCTTGACCAGCGGCTGCAGCTCACCCTTCTCGAACATCTCCAGGATGATGTCGCTACCGCCGACCAGCTCTCCGTTTACCCACAGTTGCGGGAAAGTAGGCCAGTTGGCGTACTTGGGCAGGTTGGCGCGGATTTCGGGGTTTTGCAGGATGTCGACGTAGGCGAACTTCTCGCCGCAGCCCATCAAGGCCTGCGTCGCGCGGGCGGAGAAGCCGCACTGCGGCGCATTGGGCGAGCCTTTCATGTACAGCAGGACCGGATTCTTCTCGATCTGCTCTTTGATGGTTTCGATGATATCCATGGGGCACCTCGGCTAGTCACGGTTGACGCGCATTGTACAGGAATGACCCTGTAAAGCCGAGCGCAGGGCTTGGCTTTTCTTACCTGATACCGACGCGAGCCCGCTGAATAAGCGCACTTGCGCGGCGCCGAGGCCGGATTTGCGCCCACGAAGACTTTCTGGATAAGATCGCGCCTTTCCCGTTTCGTCGCTTCTGGTGCGACCCCTGTCGTAGGCCCTCCTTTTTTCTTGAAAAAACCTCAGGCCTCGATTGCGGCAATAAAGGTAATCGATATGAGCGCAAGGCATTTTCTCTCACTGATGGATTGCACGCCCCAGGAGCTACTTGCCCTGGTCCGTCGCGGCATCGAGCTGAAGGATCTGCGCGAGCGCGGCATTCTGTTCGAGCCGCTGAAGAACCGTGTGCTGGGCATGATCTTCGAGAAAGCCTCGACACGGACACGACTGTCGTTCGAAGCAGGGATGATTCAACTCGGTGGCCAGGCCATCTTTCTGTCGCCACGCGACACGCAACTCGGTCGCGGTGAGCCGATAGCCGATTCAGCCATCGTGATGTCGAGCATGCTCGACGCCGTCATGATCCGCACCTTCGCTCATGCGACGCTCAGGGAATTCGCCGCCAACTCCTCGGTGCCGGTCATCAACGGCCTGTCGGACGATCTGCATCCCTGCCAGCTGATGGCCGACATGCAGACCTTCCATGAGCTGCGCGGCACCATCGCAGGCAAGACGGTCGCCTGGATCGGGGATGGCAACAACATGTGCAACTCCTATATAGAGGCCGCGATTCAGTTCGATTTCCAGCTGCGTGTCGCCTGTCCTGAAGGCTACGAGCCCGACAGCGAGCTGCTGGCAAAAGCCGGTGATCGGGTGCGCGTGGTACGTGATCCGCGCGAAGCCGTCAGCGGCGCCCATCTGGTCAGCACCGACGTCTGGGCTTCGATGGGCCAGGAAGACGAGATGGCTGCGCGGATGGCCACGTTCCGGCGCTATCAGGTCGATCGTGCCCTGCTCGACCTCGCCGCCGAAGACGTACTGTTCATGCATTGCCTGCCGGCCCACCGCGGCGAGGAAATCAGCGAGGACCTGCTCGACGACAAGCGCTCGGTCGCCTGGCAGCAGGCCGAAAATCGCCTGCATGTGCAGAAGGCCCTGCTTGAGTTTCTGGTCGAGCCGGCCTACCACCACGCATGAGCCATCAACCGCTTCTGCATCTGCGCAACCTGGACTGCGGTTATGGCGGCCAGAGCGTGGTTCAGAACCTCAACCTGCATCTCAATCGCGGCGATATCGGCTGCCTGCTGGGGCCGTCCGGCTGCGGCAAGACCACCACCCTACGAGCCATTGCCGGCTTCGAGCACGTCAACGAAGGTGAAATCCAGCTGGGCGACATCGTGCTCTCGCGGCGTGGCTTCACGCTGGCGCCGGAGAAACGCCGGATCGGCATGGTGTTCCAGGATTACGCGCTCTTCCCGCACCTGACCGTGGCGGAAAACATCGAGTTCGGCATCCGCAAGCAACCCGATTGCCAGCGCATCGTGCAAGAGATGCTCGATCTGGTGCATCTCTCGCCACTGGCCCAACGGTACCCTCATGAGCTGTCCGGCGGCCAGCAGCAGCGCGTCGCGCTCGCGCGAGCGCTCGCTCCCGAACCTGAATTGCTGCTGCTCGACGAACCTTTCTCCAATCTCGACGGCGATTTGCGGCGGCGGCTCAGCCATGAGGTCCGCGAGATTCTCAAGGCCCGGGGCACCAGCGCCATTCTGGTCACCCACGACCAGGAGGAAGCCTTCGCCGTCAGCGATCAAGTTGGCGTGTTCAGAGATGGCCGACTGGAACAGTGGGACACGCCCTACAACCTCTACCATGAGCCTTTGACGCCATTCGTGGCGTCCTTCATCGGCCAAGGCTATTTCATTCGCGGCCAGCTGATCGATCCGGAAACGGTGCAGACCGAACTTGGCGTCATTCGTGGCAATCGTGCCTACACGATGCCAGCCGGCAGCTCCGTGGATGTCCTGTTGCGCCCGGATGACATCGTCTACTCGCCACAGAGCCCGCTCAAGGCGTTGATCGTCGGCAAGACGTTCCTCGGCGCCGCCACCCTGTACCGCTTGCAGCTGCCGACTGGCAATCAGCTCGAAGGCATCTTTCCGAGCCATGCGGACTACCCGACCGGACAAGACGTCGGCATCGCTATCGCCGCTGACCATCTGGTGGTGTTTCCTGCACAAGGCAGCATTGCGGCCCATGAGAAACTGCCGGAAGCGGGCGTGCGGCGCTATAGCAGCGTTTGATCGTCGGACCGGTCGCGTTTAACCCTCGACCGGCCCCTGCGGCTCGCCCCCACCACCCTTGCCCCGGCGAGAGCGGAAGAACTCACTCAGCATCTCGCTGCAGGCTTGCGCCATGACGCCGCCCTCGACCAGCACACGGTGGTTGAGAAATGGTTGGGAAAAGAACTGCCCACGACTGATCGCCACGCCGGCCTTAGGCTCCGTCGCGCCGTAGACCACCCGCTGGATACGCGAATGCACGATCAGGCCCGCACACATGCTGCAGGGTTCCAATGTCACGTACAGCGTGCTGCCTGGCAGACGGTAGTTCTGCAGCCACAGTGCGGCGTCGCGGATCGCCACCATCTCGGCATGGGCGCTGGGGTCGTGGCGGGATATCGGACAATTGAATCCCCGACCGACGATCTCGCCGTCCTGCACCACGACAGCCCCCACCGGCACCTCCCCCAGCCGGGCGCCCTCAGCGGCCAGCATCAGCGCCTCACGCATGAAATCATCATCGCGGGAGCGGTCAACGATCACCGGCCGTTTCATACGGAAACCCGCCTCATACACGCCACCACCCTTCCGATGCGTCCGCTCGACGCTTGCTTGCTCTGATTCATACCACTTCGATCGCCGCCATCAGCCCGGTCTCCATGTGATCGATCACATGGCAGTGGAACATCCACACACCAGGATTATCCGCGACAAGGGCGATTCTGGCCGTTTCGTTCTTGCCCAGCAGGTAGGTATCGGTGAACCAGGGATCGATCCGCTTGCGGTTGGACGCGATCACCTTGAAGGTCATGCCGTGCAGATGAATGGGATGTTGGTATTGGCTGAGGTTGCGCAGCTCGAAGATGTAATGCCCGTTTCTCTTCAGCGTCGCGATGGGCCGATCCGCACAGGTCTTGTCGTTGATATCCCAGGCCTGGCCATTCACCTGCCAGAACGTGAACGCTTCGCCCTGCCCCGCGTCGCTCGACAGCGTGCCGGCCCATTCGAAGTTGAAGCGCAGAGTCTCGGCGCGCTGCAGGTCCGGCTCGGCGATCGGATTGGCCGGCAGCGGCGCTGGCCAGTTGCCCGCCACCTCGCGGCTACTCACCGACCGTAAGCTGGCCAGCCGCAGCGGCCCGTTGCGCAGCGAAAGCTCCTCGCCCGCCGGAGGGACTTTCAGGGCCAGGTCGATGCGCATGCCCGGTCCTAGCCAATAATTCTTGCCCAGCGGCCGGGGCGCCACCGGATTGCCGTCGATCGCATAGATACGCGCCTCGCCACCCGGCAAGTTCAATCGGTAAGTCAGGGTGTTGTCCAGATTGAGAATCCGCAGACGCACCACCTGTCCCGCAGGCAACTCCAGCGTCGGCGCATGCTCGCCGTTGACGCTGGAAAGCACGCCTGGAGTGCCGCCGCGAGCGGCCTCGCGCGGTACGCTGAACGCGGTGAATGCGCCTTGCTTGTCGACGTGCCAGCTTTTGAGGCTTAGCGTCCGCTCATGGCGGAAGCCGCTCGGCTCGCGTTCCTCGACGATCAACGGTCCGACCAGGCCACGGCCAAGCTGTTCGGCGCTGCTGGTGTGCGGGTGATACCAGAAGCTGCCTGCGTCAGGCACCTGGAAGCGGTATTCGAACGACTCGCCCGGCAACACCGGCAACTGCGAGACGTAGGGAACACCGTCCATGTTCAACGGCAGGCGGATGCCGTGCCAGTGGATGGTGGTCGGCTCCGGCAGGCTATTGGTGAAACGCACCCGAAGCCAGTCGCCCTGACGGGCACGCAGTTCCCGACCTGGCGCCTGCCCGCCATAACACCAGGCGGGCGTCCGGGTACCGGGGACCAGCTCGGCATCGGCAGGCGCTGCGATCAGTTCGTAATCATGGGTGGCTGCATCGGCGGGACGCCCGAGCCAGTAACGTACGCCTCCCACGCCTGCACCAACGACGCCCAACCCGACCAGCCCGGTGAGTATCTGCCTACGGCTAAACGACATGATGCTCGGAATCCCTTGCGTTGAAGACGACACAGTTTCTCATTAACGCTTGGGATTGTGCGACCGCTGCGACGCCCGAATCTGAGTCCGATGGCCGCAGTTCCGAGAATGCCTTCCGCGCCGGCCGGTTGCGCGACGCTCAGGCGCTCGCGAAAAGCAGCATCAGCAGTCCTGCTGCAATTAGCAGCGCACTGCTGCAGCGACGCCAGAGCCTGCCCAGCGGCAGCAGTTTTTCCGCCAGCACCAGCAGGCTTAGCAGCGCCATCGCCCATAGGTTCATCGCCCCTGCCACCAACAGCACAAGCATCAATGCCCAGCAGCAGCCCAGGCAATAAAGGGCATGTTGCACGCCGGTCTGCCACGATCCAAGCAACCCGGGGCGCGCGTGATGCTGCAGGAAGCTCAATGGATTTTGACAATGTCGAAGACAGGCGGCCTTGGCCCTGCTCAGTTGATATACGCCTGCCATCAGCAGAACCAGACCGCCCAGCGCCGGTGGCAGCTGCAGGCGCATAGGGTCGAGTACTCCGGCATATTCACCAAGCATCTGCGAGCCGGTGAGTAACACGGCAAAACCGGACCATACGAGAACATAGGCTGCGCAGAACAGCCAAAGCCTGACCGTGCGCTGCGGATCCCTGAGCAAGCAGCGGCGATAGACCAGAATCATCGGCAGGGCCGCCGGCGCCATCATTGCCTGCATCATCGTCAGCCACATGCCCAGCACGAACAGCCCCTGCGGGGAAAACCAGTCGGTCGGCGGCATCTGCATGTCGCCCATGGCCGCCATCAGCGAAGCCTCACGCGCCGACCAATACCAGGCCAGCGCGCCGAACCCGAGCACGCCGACGGCGGCGGTCGCCGCCCCCCAGTCGATACGACTAGCCGCGAATGATGCCATTGGGTCCCATGTGTAGCTCGTAGAGCATGGCGTTGCTCCCGGCATAGTTCAGCGCGATGGCGCCCGAGGTCTTGAACTCGGCGCTGGCACAATCGGCCTCGCCAAACTCGAAGCCCTCCGGCAGCACGACTCTCGCCCGATGCAGCGATCCGTCCATCGGATTAAGGATTGGCGTAGCTTTGCCGTCGATCAAACCGGGTACGCGGATGCTGGCGGTCAGTGAGCTCCGGTCCGTAAGGACCTCGACCGGCACGAACCGCGGCTCGTGCAAGGTCGATACCGTGCTGGCAAAGATCGCGAAGAACGCCGTCGGCTCCTGCTCCTGGCCGCTGAGAATGGTCAGCAGCGCCTGACGCTGAGGCTCGCTGGCGCGCTCGTCGATGAAGGCCTGGCATTGCCCGTGACCTTCATGAATCGCGCCCGGCCAGGCGAAAGTACAGGCGACGTGAAGATCATTCAGCGAGGTCTCGCCGAAATGCCCCTCGACGATATGGAAGCCGACCGCCGCCTCGCACTTGCCGTCCGTTGGCGGGGCGTTGAACTGGCAGGGGCAGCCAAAGTTGCAATTGCACAGGTCCACACCGGGGCCGCGCAGACGCCAATCGGTATAGGTGTTCATGATCCTCTCCTCGCGAGCGGGAACGCTCTCCTCAAAGCTTACGACGCGCAGCCGCGAGCATTAGACGGAGTCGGCATTAACCCGAACGGCTGAGCCGCAGTCCGAATAAGCAGAGAGGTGCCGGCTGACAGGCACGCTCACCCGGACCGTCGTGTTCGACTCAGTCTTTTGGCCGCCCTAGACCACGCCGGCGCTACTGCCTGCGCGGCGACCCGTTTGGGCTCGTTCTTTTGTCGCCACCGGCGCCGATCGGACAGATGCAGCCGGATGTTTCGAACCCTTGTCCGCAACTGCACGTCTACTGAACACCCTTACATACACCGAGGACGCTCTATGCACACCACCGCAGCCCGCGCAAAAGATGACGTCAGCATCAGCAAGGGCATAGTCTGGCTCGCCCGCAGCGGGTACGCTGCTCGAGGCGTGGTCTACCTGATCATCGGCGCTTTCGCCTTTCTGGCCGGAACCGGCGGCGGGAAAACAGTCGGCACCAAAGGCGCCATTCAACAGCTGTTGGGCCAGCCGTTTGGTGAGACTTTGCTCTGGATCATGGTGATAGGGCTCGTGGCCTATGCGGCATGGCGCCTGACTCAGGCAATCGCCGACCCGGAAGGACACGGCACCGACGCCAAGGGGCTGGCCATCCGGGCCGGCCTGGTCGGCAGCGCCATCGCCTATGCCCTGCTCACGCTATTCACGCTGGGCTTGCTCGGTAGCCCGATAGGCGATGCCGGAAGCAGCGGCGGCTCTGGTGGCCAGGACTTCCTCTCGGGTCTGCTCGGCTGGAAGCATTCCAACTACCTGGTCTACCTCATTGCGCTGGTGCCGCTCGGCGTCGGCATCGCACACGTCATCAAGGGCTGGAAAGCCAAGTTCGAAAAGTACTTCAACGCCTCCGAACACGTCATGCGCTGGGTGCGGCCGATATCGCGGGCAGGCCTGATTGCCCGCGGCGTGGCATTCTTCGTGGTGGCCGGCATGTTGTTCACCGGCGGCGCCCGCTACGAGCCAACCGATCCGCCAGGCCTTGAAGATGCCTTGGACGCCCTGCAGACACTACCGTTTGGCACCTTCTGGCTGTCGCTGGTCGGCCTCGGCCTGGTGGCCTTCGCTCTCTACAGCTTCTCCGAAGCCATCTGGCGGCGCATCGACGTCCCGACGGCTTTCCACTGAGCAATCCACAATAAAAAGCCCCGGATTGCCGGGGCTCGTTTGTGCAGCAGCTGAGTTAGCTGATCACTCCCACTCGATCATCAACAAGTCGCCTGAGCCCGCATAGTTGTTGAACCTAGAACTAGTTAATGCAGGCTTTACCGTCGCTTTAACCGTCACACCGTCGAGGCCTTGTATTATGCGCGGAATGGAGCCATTTCAAGGGTAACGACTTTAGCGACACCGTCATCAATCGGCGGGTATTTTAGACTCTTCGATTCGCCACTGTCACATGCTTCTCGTTCATCAGAGGTAGTTTCGGTCAGCAGCCGATTCTCGAAGGCGCCAGACGCGCGCACTACAGACGCCGCCACGCGGTATCCGCGCCGGATCGACCAACCCAGCGTGCAAGGCGAAGGCACCAGCAGCCGTGAGAGGTTGCCGCTCCAATCGACGAAGGGCTTGTCGATCGACACCTGCCCATAGAGGTACTCGACATCGTGATCTGGCCGACTGCTCTTGGACAGGATGACGCATTTGCTGGTGCTCGACGTGGCGCCGCCCATGCCATCGATATGCGCCGAATACGGGTCGGGGCTGCCGATCACACGCATGAACAGCTTGTCGCGCGCAGCGCCGGGCACTTGGCAGCTCTCCGGCAGGTCCTGCAGCCGGAAGAACACACCCTTGCTGGTGCCGCCGCGCATGTAGGTCGCGGGAATCTTGATCTGGGATTGATGAGCCATGAATGAGTCCTGGCTGAAAAATGAATGGGCCGTAGGGCGGATCACGCATCATCGATCCACCGCGAGGGATGCTGCGGATGGAAAAGCGCCATCCACCCTACGATGACAGCCGGTCACGCCTGACTGAGGAAGTCCTTGGCGAAACGCTGCAGCACGCCGCCAGCCTCATAAACGCCGACCTCGGCCGCGGTGTCGAGACGGCAGGTGACCGGCACACGGGTTTCTTCACCGCTCTTGTGGTGAATGACGAGCGTCAGGTCGCAGCGCGGCGACAGCTCACCTTCGATATCGAAGGTTTCGGTGCCATCGAGGCCAAGGGTCAAACGCGTGGTGCCAGCCTTGAACTCGACCGGCAGAACGCCCATGCCCACCAGGTTGGTGCGGTGGATACGCTCGAAGCCTTCGGCGACGATCACCTCGACACCGGCCAGACGCACGCCCTTGGCCGCCCAGTCACGCGAGCTGCCCTGGCCATAGTCGGCACCGGCCACGATGATCAGATTCTGCTTGCGGTTCATGTAGGTTTCGATGGCTTCCCACATGCGCATCACCTTCCCTTCCGGCTCGACGCGCGCCAGCGAGCCCTTCTGCACCTTGCCGTCGACCACCGCCATCTCGTTGACCAGCTGCGGGTTGGCAAACGTCGCACGCTGCGCCGTCAGGTGGTCGCCGCGGTGGGTGGCGTAGGAGTTGAAGTCTTCCTCCGGCAGGCCCATTTTCGCCAGGTACTCGCCGGCGGCCGAGTTCAGCAGAATGGCATTGGACGGCGACAGGTGATCGGTGGTGATGTTGTCCGGCAGAATCGCCAGCGGACGCATACCCTTGAGCGTACGCTCGCCGGCCAGCGCACCTTCCCAGTACGGCGGACGACGGATGTAGGTGGACATCGGACGCCAGTCGTAGAGCGGGCTCTTGGCTTCCTCGATGGTGCCCAGATCGAACATCGGAATGTAGATCTGCTTGAACTGCTCCGGCTTGACCGAGGACGCGACGATGGCGTCGATTTCCTCATCGGACGGCCAGAGGTCCTTCAGGGTGATCGGGTTGCCGTTCTTGTCGGTACCCAGCACATCCTGCTCGATATCGAAACGTACGGTACCGGCGATGGCATAAGCGACTACCAGCGGCGGCGAGGCAAGGAAGGCCTGCTTGGCGTACGGATGGATACGGCCGTCGAAGTTGCGGTTACCAGAGAGTACCGCGGTGGCATACAGGTCACGCTCGATGATTTCCTGCTGGATCACCGGGTCCAGCGCACCGGACATCCCATTACAGGTGGTGCAGGCGTAGGCGACGATGCCGAAGCCGAGTTTTTCCAGCTCGCTGAGCAGCCCAGCTTCTTCCAGGTACAGCTTGGCGACCTTGGAACCCGGCGCGAAGGAGGTCTTCACCCAAGGCTTGCGCACCAGCCCCAGCTCGTTGGCTTTTTTCGCCAGCAGGCCGGCGGCCACCACGTTGCGCGGGTTGGAGGTGTTGGTGCAGCTGGTGATGGCAGCAATGATCACCGCACCATCGGGCAACCGGCCTTCGGCCTCTTCGGCCCTGGCCGCAGCCAGCATGCCTTCGTCGGCGATGCCACGCTCGTGCAGCGCCGAGGTCGGCAGACGCTTGTGCGGGTTGGACGGGCCCGCCATGTTGCGCACCACGCTGGACAGGTCGAATTCGAGCACGCGCTCGTATTCCGGATGGCTTCGAGTTTCGCTGAGCTGATGGTGACCGACTGCGCGTCACGCCTGCCCTCAACTGCTGCGACCGGGAAGCCATCAGTTGGGTAGCTAGCCCACACGGATACAGCGGTGACGATATTCGCGACGTGATGCTTGAAGCAGTCGAGCGCCGCTTTGGGCTGAAACTACCACCTACGCCGATCCAATGGTTGAGCGACAACGGCTCGGCGTACACAGCGGAGCAGACGCGGACGTTTGCCCGAGAAATTGGTCTGCAACCGTTAACTACGCCGGTATGCAGTCCACAGAGCAACGGTCTGGCTGAAAGCTTCGTGAAAACGATGAAGCGCGACTACATTCTCACATGCCCAGGCCGGATCGCCTGACGGCGCTGCGCAACCTGTAGATTGTCTTCACGCATTACAACGAGGAGCATCCACACAGCGCCCTGAGCTACCGCTCACCTCGCGAGTTCATGCGAACTGCGGCATCATCGAAAACTAACCGGGAACTGGTGGCCGGTTCGGCGGGGCAAGTACGCTGCCTTGTTAGCTACTACAATCGTATCGTTAGCTCTGAAGGTTGCTCGCCTGACACTGCTGGTGCCTGATTCACTGAGGCCGGCGAGCTGCATCAGCCCATTTTCTGAACCAGACGCTCCATATCTTCAGCGGATTGAGGCTGGCAGATGTGAAAACCCTGTACCGCCGCGCAATCTGCTTCTTCCAACCACTCGAGCTGCGCACAAGTCTCAACCCCCTCGGCAGTCACCGTGAGCTCCAAGGCCTGGGCGAGCCCAACGACTGCCTTGATGATCAAACGGTCATTAGCAGAATTTAGGGCATTGCCAATGAAACTGCGGTCGATTTTCAACCCATCGAACGGATAACTTCGTAGGTAATTGAGCGAGGAATAGCCCGTACCGAAGTGGTCCATGGTCAAGCGTACGCCTAATTCCTTGAGCGCATTGAGTGTTTTTAACGCTCCCGCAGACTCATCCAGTAAGATGCTCTCGGTAACCTCCAACTCAAGCCGCGAGGCAGCCAGACCGGCTTCCGTCAGTGCCCGCTGAACATCCAGTCGGAGGTCGCTCTGACGGAACTGGACCACGGACAGGTTAACTGACACGCAGATATCCTCCGGCCAGCGTGCTGCTTCGTTGCAGGCCTCAGTTAAAACCCATCGTCCAAGCGGGACGATGAGCCCAGTTTCCTCCGCTAGGTCAATGAAGTGTGCCGGTCCGAGCAGCCCCTTTTGTGGATGCTGCCAGCGCACCAGTGCCTCAGCTCCGATGATGTGCATACCATTTGTTCGATAGCGCGGCTGATACTGAAGCGCCATTTCTCCCATAGCCATGGCTTGCCGCAGGTCCATCTCAAGCTGCCGTCTTTGTAACAACCGCTGGTTCATTTCGCTGGCGTAGAACCGCCACGTGGCACGTCCGTCTTCCTTGGCCTGATAGAGCGCGATGTCCGCACAGCGCAACAGCTCGCTCGCCTCGGTAGCGTCCTGCGGCGCAAGCGCAATACCGATGCTTCCGCCGACGAAGATGTTCTGCCCTTCATATACGATCGGTTGTTTGATCTGATCGATAAGGCGTGCACAAAGCGTCTCAATGCTTTCCTGGGAGCTTATGCCATCAAGAACCATGATGAATTCGTCGCCGCCAAGCCGAGCGACGAGGTCTTCATTGCGCGTACAGCTAAGCAAACGGAGCGACATTTCCTGGAGCACCAGATCGCCTGCAGCATGCCCAAGGGTGTCGTTCACTGGCTTAAATCGATCCAGGTCCAGACTGATCATTGCCAACGGCCTGTTGGCTCCCAGCTTGCCGGCCAGAAAACCATTCAAGTTGTTACGGTTGGGCAGGCCAGTCAAAGCGTCGTGCATGGATAGATGCTCCACCTGCGTCTGCGCTTTGACCTCCTCGGTGATGTCGCTGGCAGTACCTCTGTAACCGACACATTTCCCGTCCGCCATGATCGGCCGCGACGCCACGCGACAGATCCGAACGTCACCGTTACGGTCCGAGTACTTGCAACGCAAGGGTTTGCCGCTCTGTTTCTGTAACCACAGCGCGATGCCCTGCGCATCAGCCTGAAGCAGCTCATCTAGCGGACGTCCCAGCCATTGGCTGGCTTTGAATTCGGTGACGCGTTCAAACCGTTCGGAGAGGTATATCAACCTCAAGCGCTCATCGGTTTCCCACAACCAGTCCGATGCAGCCTCGGCGATATCACGAAAGCGCTTCTCACTACTAGCAAGGCTTGCCTGGCTGACCGTAAGCGCCGAGTGACTATCTTCAAGGCGTCGCGATGCCCTCACCGCATCAAGGGCGATCAACCCTATTAGAAGAAGCATTAATACCGCAGAGGAGCCGACTATCGGTAACAGCCCTTCAAGCATCTCATGACCGAACTCAGGAGCCGACCAGCCGAAGATTACCGAGGCGCCCGCCAAGTCGGTGAGCGCTAGGCTGCCATCTTCTGATATCGCACCACCCTCACCTTGGCCAATTAAATGTAAATCGATCAGTCCGTATTGGAAGCCGAGCCGCAGCAGTTCGTCCGGATCCAGCAAATCAATCAGAACCAAGGTGATGCCGGAAGCCCGCCTCAGGGCGACCTGATCCTCAGGCAAAGCATTTGCCGCAGCAGCGAGAACCAGCGTGTCATCGAGCCGCAGAATTCCACTTTTCAACGCATCGGGGCCACCCCGCCGGGCTTGCTCTAACAGCCCATCCAACCCAACGCCGAGCCGCTGAAGCAGATCGCTGTCCCGCATTGCCTCGGAAGTGAGCGCCCTAGTTTTTTCGACGCCGGAGCCAAACACCATAAGGGCATCGAAATCGAGGCTGTAAAAAAGCACGTCTGGAGCCGCCATCTTAGCTCGCGATTGCGGATCGGTTGAGGCGTTATTGAGCGTGACGAATGCGGCCATTCCCTGCCGAAGCATGGCCTGTCTGTGACTTAACGCCTTCTCTATCAAGAAATGGCTGTGCTCGATCACGTTACGGTCAAGCGTATCGGTCATTCGCTTAACGGAATAGGAGATAACAGACGATACAACCAGGAGCACGGCGAGCAGCAAAGGAAGCGAGCGGCGAAGGATTATCTGGCTAACACCCATGAAATACCTGTTGTTTTTATTAGTGCTGGCGGAGCGGAGCGCTTCAATTGCCGCAACGGAATGACAGTAAGGTTATCGGCACACGATAGAAGAATTCGACCCCAGACAAGCAGGATTAGCTTGCTACAGAGATTAAATGAGGATGCGTAGCGAAAGGCCACCCCAAAAATATGGTTCATCGCGGATTAGCGGGAAAGCGAGGGGAGACGGCGGCGAGAAGGGCTAAGGTGGTGTTCGCCAAAACATTTCCGACCCCACCACCGCCGTCGCCATGGATGCTAGTTTGCTCGCCCTGTTCTGGGAAGGCTTCGAGCTGGATAGCTATGAGCCTCTCGGTACCCATTGCCTGCTGATAAGGCTCAAGCCCGATGCCTCAAGGCTGCCTTGTTGCAGCGGTTGTGGGCAGTCCACATTCCTCCCTCACGACACCAGTTTCCGCCGGGTGCGCGAGCGCGATCTGTTGCAATACCGCGTCTGGCTGGAGGTTCCTGTTCGTCGGGTTCGCTGCCCCACTTGTGGTCCTCGGCGCGAGCGGATCGATTGGCTCGCCGGCCGTCAGCCGCTCACACGCGCGATGGTCAACTGGGTGGAAAATCTGGTTCGGCTGCTGCCGATCAAGCATGTGGCCGAGCTGGTGGGGCTTCATTGGCACACGGTCAAAGCCATCGACCTTGGCCGTCTCCACCGGGATATTTCAGCACCGGACCTGAGCCGAGTTCGCCGCCTGATCATGGATGAGTTTTCCCTGTACAAGGGGCATCGCTATGCCACCGTGGCGATCTGTGCCGATACCCAGCAAGTACTGTGGGTCGGGGAGGGCCGTAGCCGCGAGGCTGTGCGCCCCTTCTTCGAGTGGATGGGGCCGCCAGCCTGCGCTCGGATCGAAGCGGTTGCCATGGACATGAACACGGCGATGGATCTGGAGGTCCAGGCGCACTGCCCCAACGCCCGGGAGGTCTACGACCTGTTCCATGTTGTAGCCAAGTACGGCAGGGAGGTCGTCGATCGGATCCGGGTCGATCAAGCGAATCGGCTGAAGGCTGACCCTGCCGGTCGACGGGCGATCAAGCGCTCGCGCTGGTTACTGCTGCGTAACCGGCACAATCTCGATGAGCCCCAAGCACTCAAACTTGACGAACTTCTGGCCGCGAACACGCCGCTGATGACGGCTTACGTGTTCAAGACACAGCTGAAGGAGCTCTGGTATGCACCGAATGAGTATGAAGCGCGGCGGCGGTGGGGCGAGTGGTTCAAGCTTGCCCAGGAAAGCGGACTGCAACCTCTTCAGGCCTTTGCCAAGCGGTTAAAGGCCTACGTTGAAGGCATTGTTTCCAGCGCCGAATTCCAGCTCAACACCAGCGTGCTTGAGGGAATGAACAACCGCATCAAGGTCATCAAGCGGATGGCGTACGGTTACCGGGATAACACCTACTTCTTCCTCAAGATCAAAGCGGCGTTTCCCGGCAAGTTGCGATGAACCAAAAATATTTACAATTTTCTATTTTTTGTTCAAGTTAGCCCGATTCACGTCGATACGTATGACAGCGATCGATGCTCCGACACGGTCGCACAAAAAATCATATCGCCATCACTCAGCGTGCAAGCCGATGCGTTCTGCCTGAGAGCCAAAAATCATGCTCAAAAATCTACCGCTGACTCTAAAACTATCCCTCGCTCCTGCCGTTGCGATACTTGGCCTGGTCCTGTACGTGGGCTATACGTCGCTTCAGCTG
This sequence comes from Stutzerimonas stutzeri, assembly GCF_018138085.1. NCBI lineage: Bacteria > Pseudomonadati > Pseudomonadota > Gammaproteobacteria > Pseudomonadales > Pseudomonadaceae > Stutzerimonas > Stutzerimonas stutzeri. The sequence continues at coordinate 1,525,245 of NZ_CP073105.1, read as the reverse complement.
TCGGCGACTGATTCGCGGCTACACGCTTTGGAAACCCACCGCTATCCCATATTGGAACGGGCCGATGCAGCTATTTTCCAGTTCTCCCGCATCCCCGGATTGCTCAATAGCTCTGTTGCGGCTGGCGAACAGAACTTGCTCACGGAAGCTGGCGAGGTTCTGCAGGCTATCAACACGCACCAGCAGGAGCTGGAGAAGCTCGTACAGGTACCCAATCGCCGTGAGCAACTCAACGACTGGCGTCTCGCCGTGGATCGTTACGCTGAAAATGCGATCTCGGCGTCCGGTAAGCTCGTCAGCGGCAGCGCCTCCTTCGGTGACTTGCGTCCGAGCCTTGACCGCATGGCCAATGACCTGGCTCAGGCTCAAAAACTTGCCGCGGAATTCCGCAGTGCCGCTTATGAGGACTTCGAGCTAACGCTTGCCGAAACCCGTGAGGTCAACGCAACCACCACTCGCCTGGGAATCATCCTCAGCCTGGCGCTGCTGATACTGGTCACCTTATGTGCCTGGGCCGTCACGCGCAGCATCATGGCCAATGTCCGTGGCGTGATCGACTCACTGCAAGGCATTGCTAAGGGCGACGGCGACCTGACCCGTCGCGTCAACGTCGAGTCCAACGACGAAATCGGCGCGATGATCCGCCTGTTCAACGGTTTCCTCGACAAACTGCAAACCACTATTCGACAAATCATCGAAGCCGCCAGCCCCATCGGGGACTGCTCCAAAGAGCTGTACCGCCTGACCCAAGGCTCCGAGGAAAACGCCAAGTCCCAGCAACATCACACGGATTCGATCAGCCGTGACATCCATACCATGACAAGCAGCATCCATGAGGTTGCGCAGCGTTCGCGCCAAGCCTCCGATGAGGCCGGCTCCGCTTCGCGCCAGGCCATCACGGCCCGCAAGAACATCGGCAACCTTTCAAGCAGTATCAGCGATTTGGGCGATAGCGTGATGGGTTCCGTCCGTGCAATGCAGCAGCTCGAAGAAGAAACCCAGGAAGTCGGCTCGGTGTTGACGGTGATCCGCAGTATCGCCGAACAAACCAATCTGCTCGCACTGAACGCTGCAATCGAGGCCGCCCGAGCCGGCGAGCAGGGACGTGGCTTTGCGGTGGTAGCTGACGAAGTACGCAACCTGGCGCAAAAGACCGCCGCCTCGACCGCGGAGATCCAACAGATCATCCAACGATTACAGAACAGCGCCAATACCGTGCTCGACGTTATGACAGTCAACGGTGATAAATCCCGCGAAAGTATCGAGCATTCGATCGAGGCGACTCGGCTACTCGAAGCCATCGCGCAGACGGTCAGCCAGATCGATGAGCTCAACGCCGACATTGCCCACCATACACAACAGCAAATCGGTCTATCCGAATCGATTCAAAAAGAAACAGAAGTGTTGCAGCAGGATGCACAAGCAACCGCAAACGGGGCCGAAGCCACGGCTCGTCTCGGCGAGCAACTGGTAGGTACGGGAGATCACCTACGCCAGGCAACCGCCCAATTCCGCGTTTAAATTTATAATCCTGGAGCAGTACGAACAATGAACAAACTCAATCTCTTGGGCGTAGCCATCTGCCTGGCCAGTACTTCAGCGTTCGCCTTGGACCAAGGTGAATACCGATTCAACGGCTTTGGCACTGCCGCCATCAGCCGCGTCGGTGGGGTAGACGATGCGAAGGGCTATGGCATTTCCGGCCAGACCACGGACTCCTGGCGCGGCGACCAGCTGTCCAAGCTCGGCGGACAATTCTCCTACGGCCTCACCGACCAACTGAGCGCTACTATTCAGACCGTCGCCAAACCTGAGCAGGACGACTGGCGTCTACAGCTGGAATGGGCGTACCTGGCTTACGCGGTCAGCAATCAATTCACAGTCCGTGCTGGCCGCTTGCGCCCGGGCGCGTTCATGTTTTCCGAGACGCTGGACGTCGGTTACACCTACCCATGGCTGCGCCTGCCGGACGAAGTTTACAGCCAGATGCCGATTACCAATTACGAAGGCGCAGATGCCCTATACAGCCTTCCGCTTTCCTTCGGTACGCTGAATTTTCAAGCCAGTTACGGCCAAGCAGTAAACCGCAATATCTTCATTCATGGTCTCGATGCCCGTCTAGACGTGGATTACAAAAAGCTGCTGACCGGCAGCGTGAGCCTGGCGACCAACGACATCGGGACGTTCCGATACAGTTATACCGAGTCCACTCTGAGCGGGGATCAAAGCGACGAGTTCAAGGGCAAATTCATGTCCTTTGGCCATCAGTACGACAACGGCAGCTGGGTCACTAACGCAGAAATCATCAACCGCCGCAGCCCGCTGGGCGAGCACGACGCGTTCTACATCATGGCCGGTCACCGCTTCGGTGACCTTTTGCCTCACGTTACCTATGCCCAGCATGACGAAAGCGACGCTGGCCGCGACTCGTCATGGGCGTTTGGCCTGAACTACAGCCTGAACGCCAACGTTACGCTGAAGAGCGAATACAAACGCGTTGAATCCACCCGGAACTACAACGGCAACTTTGTGCCGGCGTATAACACTGCCGAGCCAACGTTCGACGGCGACATCTTCAGCATCGGCGCTGACTTCGTATTCTAAGAGGAGCCAACATGAATCGTTTCACTCAAAAGACTCTCGCCGCCGCTCTGCTAAGCCTGGCTTCTGCCATGGCGCACGCCGAGGTGGCCGTGATCGTCAATCCGGGCGCAACCAAAGCGCCCTCACAGGCAGAAGTGGCAAATATCTTTCTCGGCAGGGACAAAACCTTAAGCGGCATCGACCAGAAAGACTGGAATCCCACCAAGGAAAAATTCTACTCCGCCGTCACCAGCAAGAACGAAGCCCAGCTGAAGTCCTACTGGTCGGGCCTGGTATTCACCGGTAAGGGCCAGCCCCTGCCGGCCGAAGCCGGCGACTCGGCGGTTGTGGCCAAAGTCGCCGCCGAAGCCGACGCTATCGGCTATGTCGACAGCGCCGCGGTCAATGATTCAGTGAAGGTGCTGTTCACCCTGCCCTGACACATTTTGTGTTTTGATTTGCGGCCCTGAGACTCTGGCGCGATGTAGCACTTAATGGCTGCAGCGTTTCCCCCAGCCCCAATCTTTAAGACGCCCGGTGCAGCGCATCGGGCGGTTTGTGTATTCAGAACGAGGTCGAGGCTGCTCTAACTTTGGGGATGCCGCGATTAGCAATGTCTGGACGCCGTCAGCATGTTTCATTCAATTTAGCGAGGCAGCCGCTTGTTCGCTTTGATCGCCGTTGCGCTATGCAGCCTCCAGTCGCTTCGGTTGTATGGCATGCCAGTGCGGTCCCGACGATGGTAATGGCAATACTATGGCAAACCGACATCTAATTCAGCCCGCTGCCCCTACTCACCTCTGGCTGCAGAAGCTCAAGCAGCAGTTGCCTATGCGCCTCCCGCAACTGTACAAGCGATATTGACGGGTCGCCTCTGGATAACATTGAAGAGTTCAGCCATAGCAATGCGGGAGCGAGCGCCAGCGGGAAAAAGTGCTCGGTCAAGACACCTGGGCGAATGACCCCGCGTTCTATGTTGCGCTGGATGATGAGCTGCGCCCGCTCCCGTAATCCGCGCGCAACTTCCTCTCGCCAATGCCGGACCAGTGCAGGTGCTCTGGCACTTTCGGCTAGGAGCAGTCGGTAGACCGATATGGTAGCGGGGGAGTCAAACGTCGCGTACAGGCGATCAAGGTACACGTCTACTAGCTCCGGCAAAGTCAAATCTTCGTCCGGGAGCCAGCCTTGGAAATCGCAAAGCTGCTTGGTCATACGTTCGAGCAAGGCATGAAAGATCTCTTCCTTGCTTTTAAAGTGCGCGTAAATTCCTGCCTTTGACATTCCCGCGCATTCCGCTAGACGCTCCATCGACACGGCGTTGTATGTCCGATCCGAGAATTCAACCAGAGCCGCGTCCAATATTTCCTCTTTCCTAGCTGCCGAGGACAAGTAGCGGCGCTTCTCTGTGACGACGTCTTCTTTCCTGGCTGGCATTCAAAGCCCCTTTCCAAATTTGAAAAATGTTCTCACGGGATGGCCACCGACTCCACCGAAAACAACCTTGATCCCGCCCAGACAATTTCCGTCAACCGGTATCAACGAGCCGCCCCAGGGGTTGCGGAGGAGGAATTGTATCGCACTGTTAAAAACAACCGCCTGGTCGTTTTTTTTAAAAAAACCTATAATGATGAGAAATACGACCAAAAGAGCGCCTCGTCGACCAGCCGCTAAGACCCGGATGCATACACAATTAACGGAGATGCCGTGGGTTTTATCAAACTTGCGAGAAAGAAAAGCTGGTGGCGGGCGTGAGCCACACTCCGTGCAAGGGTGAACCTACATGCCATGCAATAGGCTGCACTGGCCCTTCGGCGAATCCAACACCAACAAACCTCCTTTTTCACCGTGTTCTGAACGTTGGTGTCGACAGGCGTAATACAAGGTGCGCACAGCCATCAAGGCCCCGCTCGATTGCGGCAGACCTTCATGATCGAAGTGCCGAATTACTGCATGCGCGCTCATCGATGCCAAAGCGAGCGCCGCCATCAGCACGCCTCTACACATGGACGCCTGCCGCTCTACAACCAGACCCCATTAGGCCCGATACCCGTACGGAACATGACCATGCCTCCAGCTTCTCTCTTGTTTCCTGAGTTCAGATTGCGCACTGCCACGCTGGCACTGAGCGCCGTCGCACTAACCGGCTGCATGTCGCTCGCTCCTGCTCCTAATACGCCACCGCTGCCAGCACCCAAGGTTTGGCCTAGTCATCTTGAATCGAGCACAGACGGCGCCCATGCGGGAGAACTGGCCTGGCAGGCGTACTTCACGGATCCCTTGCTGCAACGCCTTATCGAGACTGCACTGGAGAACAACCGCGATCTGCGCCTGGCCGCGCTGCGTGTCGAGGAAGCCAGCGCCGCATTCCGCATTCAGCGCTCGGATCGATTTCCTGCCGTGGGCGTGGGCGCCCAGGGTGGACGCGCCCGCGTCCCTGGCGATCTGAACATGTCGGGCAGATCGCATGTGGGTGGCGAGTATCGGGCCGAGGTGGGTTTAAGCACTTGGGAGTTGGATCTGTGGGGCCGAGTTCGTAATCTGGAAGACGCCGCCCTGCAAACCTGGCTGGCTACCGATGCAGCGCGCCGGGCTGTCCACCTAGCGTTGATCGCCCAAGTGGCGGACGGTTATCTTGGCTTGCGCGAGATGGACGAGCGCGTGGCTATCGCGCGGAAAACCGTGACAACCCGCGAGGAGTCCTATCGCATTTTCCGGCGTCGTGTCGAAGTCGGCTCGACCTCGACGCTGGATCTCACCCAAGTCCAGACCCTCCTGAACCAGGCTCAGGCGCTACTAACCCAGCTTGAGCAAGCTCGCGCCACGCAACTGCACGCGTTGGCGCTGCTGGTGGGCGCCGATCCTGGCTCGCTGCCTGCTAAGGCTCTCTTCGATGAAACGACGGTGCTGGCCGAACTTCGGGCTGGTTTGCCCTCGGAGCTGCTGGTCAGTCGCCCGGACATCATTTCCGCCGAACACCAATTGCGTGCTGGCGATGCCAACATCGGCGCGGCCCGTGCAGCGTTCTTACCGCGCATCGCGCTGACTGGCAGCTTCGGCACGGCCAGCAGCGATCTCAATGGCCTGTTCGATTCAGGTAGTCGTGCCTGGACCTTCATGCCCACGTTGTCGATGCCCATCTTCGATGGCGGCCGGCGGCGCGCCAACCTGGAACTGAGCGAAGTGCGTCGCGATATCGCCGTGGCCGGATACGAGAAGACCATTCAAACGGCCTTTCGCGAGGTGGCTGATGCCCTAAGCGCCAAGTACTGGTTGGCTGAACAGTTGACAATCCAGGGAGCCAACCTGGAAACGCAAAGCGAACGCGCACGACTAGCCCAGTTGCGCTATGACAACGGCTCGGCTGCTTTCCTAGAGGTGCTGGACGCCCAACGCGATCTGCTGGGTGCCCAGCAACAACTGGTACAGGCGCGCCGCGCGCTGCTGTCCAGCCAGGTAGCGCTGTATGCCGCGCTCGGCGGCGGCACCCTCGCCGCATCCAACGAGGTAGACGGTGCAACCTCGACTCCCGCCTCCATCCCATCAACCCGCTAAGGCACGCCGAACCCATGACCTTCTCACCCTCTCTCAAGAAAAAACTCCTGGTCGTTGCCGCTGCAGCGGTTGTCGTCGCGCTGGCCTGGTGGGGCTGGACGAAGTTTGCCGACAGCGGACCCGGCGAAGGCTTTGTCAGCGGTAACGGCCGAATCGAAGCCACCGAAATCGACATCGCTACCAAGCTTCCCGGACGTATCGAAGACATCCTGGTACGTGAAGGCGATTTCGTCACAGCTGGCCAGCCATTGGCCAGGATGCAACTGGAAACGCTTGAGGCACAGCGCGACGAAGCCTTCGCCATGCGTCAACAGGCCGAGCACGCGGTGACCGCAGCGCAGGCACAGGTCGCATTGCGCGAAGCCGACGTTGCTGCGGCGCAGGCACTCGTCGGTCAGCGCGAGTCGGAGCTCGACGCCGCACAGCGGCGTCTGGCACGTTCGGAGACACTGTCCCGAGAGGGCGCCGCCTCGATACAGGAGCTGGACGATGACCGGGCGCGCGTACGGAGCGCACAGGCAACGCTCGCGGCCAGCAGAGCGCAGACTGCCGCTGCCCGCGCCGCAGTCGAGGCAGCCAAAGCACAACTGGTCGGCGCCCGCTCCAGCGTGACCGCCGCCACGGCCAGCATCATTCGCATCGAAGCCGACATCCGCGACAGTGAACTGCGCGCGCCGCGTGACGGGCGGGTTCAGGTGCGCGTGGCGCAACCTGGCGAGGTGCTTGGGTCGGGCGGACGCGTCCTGAACCTGATCGACCTCTCGGACGTATACCTCACCTTTTTCCTGCCCGAGACCGTGGCCGGTCGCGTCGGGCTCGGCTCAGAGGTGCGCATCGTTCTGGATGCCGCGCCGGAGTACGTGATACCAGCCACCGTTTCCTTCGTCGCCAGCGCGGCACAGTTCACCCCCAAAACGGTCGAAACCGCCAGCGAACGGCAAAAACTGATGTTTCGTGTGCGCGCGCAAATTTCGCCGGAGTTGCTGCGTGAACACCTGAATCAGGTCAAGACCGGGCTGCCCGGCGTGGCCTGGATCAAGCTCGACGCAAACGCCGAATGGCCTCAAGACCTGTCCCTTCGCGTGCCGGAGTAAGGTATGAGCCACAGTGGGAGCGCGCAGCTCACGACCGTTGCAAGCGTCCGTCAGGTGCGCTTGCGTTACGGCGATGTCATCGCCCTGGATGGCATCGATCTGGACATTCCCGCCGGGAGGATGGTTGGCCTGATCGGCCCCGACGGCGTCGGTAAATCCAGTCTGCTCTCATTGCTTGCTGGCGTACGTATCATCCAGAAGGGCACGGTCGAGGTACTGGATGGCGACATGGCCAGCAAGGCCCATCGCAAGCAAGTGTGCCCTCGCATCGCCTACATGCCGCAGGGACTGGGCAAGAACCTGTATCCGACGCTCTCGGTCGAGGAAAATCTGCAATTCTTTGCGCGCCTGTTCGGTCATGGTGCCGCAGAGCTTCGCCAACGCATCAATGAGCTGACCCAGGCCACCGGCCTGTTCAAATTCCTGTCGCGCCCGGCAGGCAAACTCTCTGGGGGCATGAAGCAAAAACTCGGCCTGTGCTGCGCGCTGATTCATGACCCGGACCTCCTGATTCTCGATGAGCCGACGACCGGCGTGGACCCGCTGGCGCGCGCGCAATTCTGGGATCTAATTGACCGTATCCGCGCTGATCGTCCCGGCATGAGCGTGATTGTGGCCACCGCCTACATGGATGAGGCCCAGCGCTTCGACTGGCTGGCGGCCATCGACGACGGCAAGGTCCTCGCCACCGGCACACCGCAGGAGTTGCTGGAAAGAACAAGCAGTCTGAACCTGGAAGAGGCATTCATCCGCCTGCTCCCGGAAGAGAAAAAGCGCGGACACCAAGCAGTAGTCATTCCCCCTTTGCCGGATGGCGGCGCGGACGATATCGCCATCGAAGCCGAGGAGCTGACCATGCGCTTTGGCGACTTCATCGCCGTCGACAGCGTCTCCTTTCGCATCCGGCGCGGCGAAATCTTCGGCTTCCTCGGCTCCAACGGTTGTGGCAAGTCCACCACCATGAAGATGCTCACCGGCCTGCTGCCGGCGAGCGCGGGTCGGGCCTGGCTGTTCGGTCACGAAGTCGATCCGCATGATCTGGACACCCGTCGCCGCGTCGGCTACATGTCGCAAGCGTTCTCGCTCTATAGCGAAATTACGGTACGGCAAAACCTGGAATTGCACGCCAAGCTCTTCAGCGTGCCCCCGAAGGACATTCCCGGCCGCGTGGATGAGATGGTGGAACGCTTCGGGCTGGTGGACGTCCTCGACAGCCTGCCGGCCAGCCTGCCTTTGGGCATACGGCAGCGTTTATCGCTGGCCGTTGCCATGGTGCATAAGCCCGAGCTGCTGATCTTGGATGAACCGACCTCTGGCGTCGATCCGGTGGCGCGCGATGCGTTCTGGCGGCTGCTTATCGAGCTGTCGCGGCGCGACCGGGTAACGGTCTTCATTTCCACCCACTTCATGAACGAGGCCGAACGCTGCGACCGCATGTCGATGATGCATGCGGGTAAGGTGCTGGACAGCGACGTGCCCGCAAGACTGGTCGAGAAGCGCGGCGCCAAATCCCTTGAAGAGGCCTTCATCGGCTACCTCCTCGAAGCCGAGGGCGGCGGCCCAGTCACCCCGCCCAGCCAGCCCGAGGCCGCTAATCACGAGGATCAGCCCTCTGCGGCGCCTGCTGAGCACGGCGGAAACGGCGCCGGCGGTTTCAGTCTGCAGCGCATGTTTAGCTATCTGTGGCGTGAGACGCTCGAACTGCAGCGGGACCCTGTACGTGCCACACTGGCGTTGGGCGGTTCACTGCTGCTGATGTTTGTGATTGGCTTCGGCATCACCATGGACGTAGAGGACCTGAGCTATGCGGTACTCGATCGCGACCAGACCACCCTAAGTCAAAGCTACACGCTGAACCTCGCCGGCTCGCGCTACTTCACTGAGCACGCACCGATCCTCGACTACGCGGACCTCGACCGGCGTATGCGCAGCGGGGAGCTGTCGCTGGCCATCGAAATCCCCCCTGGCTTCAGCCGCGATGTGTTGCGGGGCCAGAAAGTACAGATCGGCGCCTGGATCGACGGCGCTATGCCGCAACGCGCGGAGACCGTCCAAGGCTACGTCCAGGGCATGCACCAGCACTGGCTGCTAGCTCAGGCTAGCGAACGCGGCGGCGCCAGTGCAGCCAGTAATGCGAGCGTCGAGATACGCTTTCGCTACAACCCCGATGTCAAGAGCCTGCCGGCTATGGTGCCGGCGGTAATCCCTCTGCTGCTGCTCATGTTGCCGGCGATGCTGACTGCGCTGGCGGTGGTGCGCGAGAAGGAGACGGGCTCGATCACCAATCTGTACGTGACGCCGGTCACGCGTCTCGAGTTTCTGCTTGGCAAGCAACTGCCCTATGTCGGCCTGGCGATGGTGAACTTCCTACTGATGACGCTGCTCGCGGTCACCATCTTTGGCGTGCCAGTCACCGGCAGCTTCTTCACTCTCGCGCTGGCCGCGCTGATCTTCTCCTTCTCCGCGACCGGCATGGGGCTGCTGGCCTCGGCCGTCACTCGCAGCCAGATCGCAGCCATGTTCTTTGCCATGATCGGCACGCTCATACCGGCCACCCAGTTTGCCGGTCTGATCGATCCGGTGTCCTCGCTCGAGGGCTCCAGCAAGTTCATCGGGCAGATCTATCCCGCCACGCACATGATCTCCATCAGCCGCGGCGTTTTCAGCAAAGCGCTCGGCCTGGCCGATCTGACGGGGCCGCTGTGGTCGATGCTTTTGTCGGTCCCGGTCATTCTGGGCGCAGCCGTTTTGTTACTCAAGAAGCAGGAGCGCTGAGATGAGCAGAAGAAACCTGGCCAATATCTACGACCTCGGTGTCAAGGAGCTGTGGAGTCTGTGGCGCGATCCGATGATGCTCGTGCTCATCCTCTATGTGTTCACGGCGTCGGTCTACACCTCAGCCACATCCATGCCGGAGACGCTGCACAACGCGCCCATCGCCATCGTCGACGAGGATAATTCGGCGCTGTCCCAGCGAATTGCCTCGGCGTTCTACCCACCGCAGTTCACTCAGCCGGCCATGATCGACTATGGGGACGTGGACCCGGGCATGGATGCGGGGCAGTACACCTTCGCGCTGGTCATTCCGCCCAACTTCCAGCGCGACGTGCTGGCGGGCCGATCGCCCGCCGTGCAGCTCAATGTCGACGCTACGCGCATGAGTCAGGCCTTCACCGGCAGCGGTTACGTTCAACAGATCTTCACGGGTGAAGTCAACGAGTTCGTCAAGCGTTATCGTGGAACCGACGCGCCACCCGTGGATCTGGCTTTGCGTGCGCGGTTCAACCCCGCACTCGACAAGGCCTGGTTCGGTTCGGTGGTTCAGATCATCAACCACATCACACTGTTGTCCATCATCCTGACCGGCGCGGCGCTGATCCGGGAGCGCGAGCACGGCACCATCGAGCACCTACTGGTGATGCCGGTCACCCCCGCGCAGATCATGCTCTCCAAGGTCTGGTCGATGGCCCTGATCGTGCTGATCGCCTCCTTCCTGTCCCTCAACCTCATGGTGCGCGGCGTCCTGGGTGTTCCCATCGATGGCTCCATTGCGTTGTTCTTCGCCGGAGCGGCACTCAGCCTGTTCGCCACCACGTCGATGGGCATTTTCATCGCCACGCTGGCGCGCAATATGCCGCAGTTCGGCATGTTGATGATGCTCACCATCATGCCGCTGCAGATGCTCTCGGGGGGCACCACGCCGCGCGAAAGCATGCCCGAGATCGTGCAGAACATCATGCTGATCGCGCCCACCACCCATTTCGTGGAATTGAGCCAGGCCATTCTCTACCGGGGTGCGGGACTGGAGACGGTATGGCAGCCGTTCCTGGCGCTGGCCCTGATCGGCACGGTGCTGTTTTTCCTGTCGTTGGCACGCTTTCGCAAAACCATCGGACAGATGGCGTGACTGGCTGCCGCGTGTACTCGGAAACAAATGCTCGTATCGTGCGAAGCAAGTGTTGACTGATAGGATCTGATCGCCCCCGATCAGAACTTGGCTCGCCAGTTTCTGCGGGCGTTCAATAACGCTGTCGTGTGCGCTCCAGATCCAGTTTCCGAAAAACGTCTACATTCCAGGTTAACCCTCCCAGCCATTGCCGCTGAATTCAAACCGATGCGGTCACCTCAACTACAACGGTATACCCCTCTCTCTTTAGTACCTCTGGCGGAGAGCTAGGCCCGCCGACGGCGATGGTGCCGTTGTCCTCACCTCTGCTATCAATTGCCATTGGCTACGCGCCCCATGCTCACAGCAAAGCTGGGATGCTTGAAGGAATGCTACTCCCGCATTTGTTGCTCAATCGATAGATCTATATCAACTCCGAGCCATTTACGCCGGCCACTAAAACAAACGACTGGACGGTTTTTTATCTCCCCGCTACCGTTGATCGAAAGGATCACTGCCGATCTACCGGCACCACTAGCTTCGCTATCGCAGTCTTCAGTGAGGCCACAGAGAAGGAGAGCCACCATGGCTGAAGAAAACACTACCTCGCAAAACCCGGAAGAGGATCTGACAAGCCGCTTTCCAACGGCCTATACCATCCTGCTGCTACTGATCGTCCTAGTTGCTGCGCTGAGCTGGGTTATTCCCGCCGGAAAGTATGAGCGGGTGATGAATGAAGAGGTCGGTCGTGAAGTGGCTGTGCCAGGGACTTACCAAGTGGTCGAGCCCATCCCCCAGGGCTTTATGGACGTCATGCTGGCTCCCATTGCGGGTTTTTATGATCCAGAAAGCTATGTCGCCAACGCCATCGACGTGGCGCTGTTCGTGCTGTTTCTGGGCGGCTTTCTCGGGGTAATAAATGCCACCGGTGCGATCGACACCGGTATACGCAGCGTCATGCAACATCTGGAAGGCCGAGAGATCTGGATGATTCCGATCCTGATGACGCTGTTCGCGCTTGGCGGCACGACTTACGGCATGGCCGAGGAAACCCTTGCGTTTTACGGCATTCTGATTCCGATCGTCATTGCCGCCGGCTACGATGCGGTGACCGGGGTAGCGGTGATTCTGATCGGCGCCGGAGTCGGCGTGCTGGGCTCGACCATCAATCCATTCGCCACCGTCATCGCCTCCAATGCGGCGAGCATTCCCTTTACGGACGGCATGCTGCTGCGTCTAGTGCTGCTGGTAGGTGGGCTGGTGATCTGTGCCGCCTACGTGATGCGCTATGCCAAACGAGTCAAGGCCGACCCTTCGCGCTCCGTGGTAGCCAAACAGCGCGATGCCCACCGCAAAATTTTTCTACAGGGGCATGACGATTTAGACGACGTCAAGCTGAGCCTGACCCAGAAACTGGTCCTGTCGATCTTTGCACTGACCTTTGTGGTCATGATCTGGGGCGTTTCCTCCCAGGGCTGGTGGATGGACAAGATGGGCGCACTGTTCCTAGGTGCTGCGATCGTCGCCGGCCTTGTCGCCCGCCTAGGCGAGAAAAAGCTGACCGGCAGCTTCGTAGACGGTGCCCGTGATCTGCTTGGGGTGGCTCTGGTCGTTGGTCTGGCGCGAGGCATCGTTGTCATCATGGAGCAGGGCATGATTGCCGACACGATTCTGCACAGCGCTGAAATGCGCCTGGCCGACATGTCGGAACTGGGCTTCATCAACTTGATGTTCTGGATCGAGACAGGCATGAGCTTCCTCGTGCCTTCGTCATCCGGCCTTGCCGTACTGTCGATGCCCATTCTTGCCCCCCTGGCGGACTTTGCCAATGTCAGCCGCGACCTGGTGGTGACGGCTTATCAATCAGCCAACGGCCTGGTGAATCTCATCAACCCGACCTTCGCGGTGGTGATCGGCGGCCTGGCCATAGGTCGGGTCTCCTATGACCGCTGGCTCGTATTCATCTGGCCCTTGCTGGCGATACTGACCGTGTTCATCACCTTGGTGATCAGCATCGGTGTCTTCCTGTAATTCCCTGATAAATGAGGTTGCACATGTCTGAACATGCTCTTGGTGTTCACTCCGAGACAGGTATTCTGCGGCAAGTCATCGTTTGTCGACCCGGCCTTGCCCATCGCAGGTTAACGCCCAGCAATTGTGACGCCCTGTTGTTTGATGATGTGTTCTGGGTCAAGCAGGCGCAAAAGGATCACGATGTATTCGCGAACCTGATGCGTGCCCGAGGGGTGGAGGTGCTGGACGTCAATCAACTGCTGGCCGAAACCCTCGACATCGCCGAAGCGCGAAGATGGATCCTTGACCACCGGATCAGCTGGAATCATATCGGCGTCGGCATGGTGTCTGATTTGCGGGCCTGGATGGACGAACTGCTAGGGCACACCCTAGCCGACTTCCTGATCGGTGGCTTGCAGGTGAATGATCTGCCATTCGATCCGAGCGGTCTGTTCGGCAACCACTTGGGGCCTTATGGCTTTGTCCTGCCGCCCCTTCCGAACTTCCTGTTTACCCGCGACAACAGCGCCTGGATCTACGGTGGCGTCACCCTGAACCCCATGTACTGGGCCGCCCGCAAGCCAGAAACCCTGCTGATGGCGGCCGTCTATCGGTTTCATCCAACATTTTCCGGCAAGGTCGAGTTGCTATGGGGCGACCCGCTCAAGGATCACGCGTTGGCCACTCTGGAAGGCGGGGACATCATGCCGGTCGGCAATGGCACCGTGCTGGTCGGCATGGGCGAGCGTTCATCCCCCCAGGCGATCGGACAGTTGGCCAATGCCCTGTTCGAGCGCGGCACGGTCAATCGCGTAGTGGCCTGCCAGATTCCCAAAAGCCGCGCAGCCATGCACCTGGATACGGTGTTTACCTTCTGCGGCGGCAATGTCGTTACCGCCTTCAAGGAAGTCGCGGATCAAATGGTCTGTTATGACCTGCGCCCCGGCACGGGCAGCAAGCACCTGACGTTCAACCAGGATCCACGGCCGATGTTCGACGTCGTCGCGGAGGTGCTCGGCTATGAATCTCTCACCGTGATCCCGACTGGGGGGGACACGCCTGCCGAGCGAGAGCGCGAGCAGTGGAATGATGGCAACAACGTGCTGGCCCTGAGTCCGGGTGTGGTCATTGGCTATGACCGTAATGACGATACCAACGCCGCTCTGGAAATGGCCGGAATCGAAGTACTAAAAGTCCCCGGCGCAGAGCTGGGCCGGGGTCGGGGCGGTGGACGCTGCATGAGCTGCCCGACCATACGCGACGCAATCTGATCCCCAAGGAGCATGGCAATGGCCTTCAATCTGAAAAGCCGACACTTTCTCACGCTGCGGGATTTCAGCCCGCGCGAAATCGGTTTTCTGCTGAAATTGGCAGCCGACTTGAAAGCGGCCAAGTATGCCGGCACCGAAGTGCCGCAGTTGTGTGGCAAGGAAATCGCTCTAATCTTCGAAAAGGACTCCACCCGCACCCGGGTAGGCTTCGAGGTGGCGGCCTTTGATCAAGGTGCCAAAGTCACTTATCTCGGGCCGACCGGCACCCATATTGGTCACAAGGAATCAGTTAAGGACACCGCCCGGGTGCTGGGGCGCGTCTATGATGCCATCGAATACCGAGGCTTTGGCCAGGCAGTGGTCGAGGAGTTGGCCGAGCATGCGGGCGTGCCGGTCTACAACGGCTTGACGGATGAATTTCACCCTACGCAGATCCTGGCTGACTTTCTGACCATGCAGGAGCACGTGGAAAAGCCACTGCGTGACATGTCCTATGTCTTCATTGGTGATGCCGCCAACAACATGGGTGACAGCCTGCTGATCGGCGGCGCCAAAATGGGTATGGACGTACGCCTGTGCGCCCCAAAGGCCTGCTGGCCGCACGATGATATCCAACAGGAAGCCCAGCGGATTGCCAGCACCACCGGTGCCCGGATCACGATCACTGAGGATATCGACAGCGCGGTAGCTGGTGTCGATTTCGTCTATACCGATGTCTGGGTGTCCATGGGCGAGCCCGATGAAAAATGGGCGGAGCGGATCAAGTTGCTGCTGCCCTATCAGGTCAATTCCGCGCTGATGGAGAAAACCGGCAACCCGCGGGTGCACTTCATGCATTGCCTACCGGCCTTCCATAACACCGAAACCACCCTCGGCAAAGAGGTTCAGCAGAAGTTCGGTATCGACGCCATGGAAGTCACCGACGAGGTCTTCGAAAGCCCCGCCTCGATCGTCTTCGATCAGGCGGAAAACCGTATGCACACCATCAAGGCGGTGCTGGTCGCCACCCTGGGAGCCTGACATGCTGGTAGTCGCAGCCTTGGGCGGCAACGCCCTCTTGAAGCGCGGTGAACCTCTGACCGCGCGTACCCAGCGTGCCAATGTGCGAGTCGCCGCCCAAGGCCTGGCTGCCGTCGTGCAGGCTGGCCATCAACTGGTCATTACCCATGGCAACGGCCCCCAAGTGGGGCTTCTGGCTTTGCAGGGCGCTGCCTACAAACCCGACGAGGCCTATCCCCTAGATATGTTGGGGGCTGAAACTGAAGGCATGATTGGCTACGTCATCGAACAGGAGCTGGAGAATGCGCTGAATCACGACCGACCAGTAGCCACATTGCTGACCCAGGTGGTGGTGGATCAGCATGACCCAGCGTTCGATAACCCGACCAAATTCATTGGACCCGTGTATGAACGGGCCGAAGCCGAATGCCGGGCCAAAACTGCCGGCTGGCACATCGCCCAGGATGGCGATAAATGGCGCAGAGTGGTGCCGTCACCCAGGCCGCTGGAAATTACCGACATGCGGGTGATCAAGTTGCTATTGGAGCAGGGCGTGGTGGTGATCTGCGCAGGCGGCGGGGGCATCCCCATACTCCGCCGCGAAGACGGTAGTACGATAGGTATTGAAGCGGTCATTGATAAGGACGCGGCCAGCGCCCTGCTGGCGCGACAACTCCAAGCCGATGCCCTGCTGCTGCTGACCGATGTCGATGCGATCTATCGGGATTTCGGCAAAGACAGCGCAGCGGCGATCAGCAACCTGAGCGTGGAGGAGGGGTGTGCACTCGATCTGCCTGCCGGTTCCATGGGGCCCAAACTGGCCGCTGCAGCCGACTTTGCCGAATTCGGAGGATTCAGCGGCATCGGCAGATTGGAAGATGCGGTAGGTATTTTACAGGGCAGCGCCGGCACTAGAATCCGGGGACGTTTAAACTGAAAATAAGATATTCGAGTAGAAACTGAGCGAGGGCGATTTGCCTTCATTCTCCGGCCATTCCCTGACGCGCTGAAGAAGCAGGGATTCCCTCAGCAGCGCGCTCAGGGAATCAATTGCGATCCGGGTCGTCGTCAAGCGTCAACAGAATCGTCATCGACGAATACCTTCAACTCGAGCGGTGGCGCTTAGCCAATGTAAGGTCCCTCGACGAAGCCGGCATTTTCTTGGCTTAGGGGCACCGGCAGGTCTAGCACAGAGGTTAGGCTCTGGTGCGCAACGAATGCTGGCCGCACCTCACCACCCAGGCACACCCTCGCGGATCAACCGGGAAAAGTCCGTATCGTCACCTGCCCGCCGAGCCCGTTCGGTTATTCGTCCCCGCTGGCGCAACTCCTGTAGGCTGAAACTCTGCTCCAAACCGCCGACATCCTGGAGATATCCGGGTAGATAGCCTGTGAGCAGCAGTCTGTAATCAAACGGCAATCCGCTGACTATTTGCCGCATCATATCGAAGACGATAGTGGTGCAGTTGGCAGTAACGGTATTGTAGAACCGCGCTGTTTTGTTCAATTGGTTGGCCTGTTCGAGATAGGACAGGAACAGCTCGCGCATTGCGTCCGGAGGCATATTCACCCGGTAGAGATAGACATCCTCGCCGCGGACGTTTGTGCGCACCCGCAGCGCATCCCTCTCGTCCGTAGCCACGATACTGAGCTCGAACTGCTTGAAGAACCCACCGATCTCGGAATAGCGTTCGCCGCGCTCCTTACGGATCTCCACGGTGAACACAAGGAACCGGCCGTCATCGAAACCGAATGACACCAGTACGTGTGCGATCGCCGGCATGCCCCAGTAGGAAGTCGCCAGATCGATCGAGGCCAGCCGGTCCAGATCATAGCGGCGTGTTTCCCAGCGAGCATCATAGTCCTCGTCGCTACGCCAGTCGAAATTGCGCACGTTGTGCAAGGTTACCTGACTGCCGTCCGCACGCCCGTAGGTCATTTTTATCAGATCGTCGGTCCAGACCCGATGGTTCGAGGGTTCCAAGGAGCTCCACCAGACCTGCAATAGCGCAAACAGGGACAGATAGCCGCAGATCGCTATCCAGGGCCGCAGCCGCCAGAGCGCGATGAGCAGCGTCGAGGCAAGGAGGCACCACAGAGCAATCGACGCGCTCTTGCCCGCTGCGGTCATCGGCAACTGGTACCACAACGCCATGGCGCCCCAGGCTGTAGCCAGCAGCATTGCTAGCGAAGCCAGTATCCGCGGATAAAAACGCCAGGTCATGGCGCCGGTCTTGCGAACCGGTCGCCGTCTGCCTGCTGTAGATGAACGTGCAGGATGCGGCGAATTTCCATGATGGCTTCGGGAGTCTCCTGCACACTATGGCCGAAAGGAATTACGATTTCCGACTCCGCCCCAGCCAGATGAGAGCTGGAATACGGCACCACACCATCGCTGGAATCCAGCAGTGACAGCGCGGGGGTGTAGTTGCCGATGATCGAGTGGTAGCGGACCATAGGCGAGATGGGCAGCTCAGCACTCAGCCTGACGAAAGGATCGTTGCTGCTGAGGTTATCGATGCTGTTGACTGGCCGGGTCAGCACCTCGGCATCGGCCGAATCCGGGACGACCAGTAACTGCGCGACGTCTGTGATCCGCCCGAGCACCGAGACCGGCAGCTTGACCAGGCCCGCAGCCCAGCGCGAAATGCGGTTCTCGGCGAAAGGCGTGCCGCGGTGAGGCGCCGCGACGAAAATCGCACGGCTGACGTCGGGCAAGGGCTCAAACCTCACATAGGGGCCGACCTCCTTCTGCACCCGCTCGAGCCTGCGCCCATGGAGCGGATACCTCTCCAGCAGGGCGTCCCACAGTCGATCCCCGGAAGACGACAGCATCAGCCGCGACAGCACCCCACCCATGCTGTGCCCAATCACCACCATATCCCGAGAGGCCTGGGCCGTTCCGCTCGGATCGAAGTGCTCAAGGGTCTGTTCAATGGCCGTACGGATCGCTTTGTTGTTGAATGCCAACGGCGCGTTGGTCGGGTAATACACCTGCCAGATTTGGTAGTGCTGCCGCAAGGTTTCGTCACCCAACACCTCGTTGGCGACATTGATCCAGGCTTCCGGACTGCTGGCCAGGCCATGGAGCATGACAATGATTCGGCGATTCGGATCATAGGGCTGCATCAGATAGACATGCGGCTTTTCCAGTACCTCGCCCCTGCCCACCAAGGTCAGCAACGACTGGGTAGCAAATCCCGAACGGGCCAGCCAGAGCCCGTAGCCAGATGTGAAGCTGCCCGCCAGTGGGATCTCGCGCCCGGCTAGCGAGATGCTATTCTGGCGAAAAGGGTCGTAACCGACGATATGTACCTTTTGCGTGCTCAGAACCTCGTCCAGGGTTGTCCCCGGAAAACTCACCACCGCGGTGACGGCGGGAAACGGCGTCTCGCTCCAGGCCAGTTCCGCGCTGTCCTTCGTCACGACCCGGCGGTCTGTCATCGCGACCAATTCGGCCCCCAGACCGTCGCGTCGATACTGGTTTCGTAAGCCCTTGAATGAAAGAGAAGCAGCCGGTATCAACGCCTTCGGCAGGTCTCGGCCGCCGGCTAGGCGAACATCGCCAACCGTACCCTGAATCTGCCAACGACCGTTCTGCATCACGAAGACGCCCTTGCCTTCGCCAGTCTCCGGCGGATTGCCCCGATAACGCTCAAACAGTCCGGTCAACGCCTGTTGCACAGAGAAATTGTAATAATCGCGAACCTGGGTCTGGCGGTCATCCAAGGCCCTCTGCCCCAATGTGCGCTCGGTCATGAATAGATAAGCGTAGGCGTGCCGGGCACTTTCCAGATACGCATCCAGCATGGCGTCGGTCTGTGCATCACTATGGTCCAATCGATCCAACCGCAACGCCTCCTGCAGCCAGAGCTCGGCCAATACCGACAGGCGCTGCTCGTCACCTAAAGCCTTCGACTTGCCCAGCGTTCGAAGGCAGACTTCAGCGGCTGCCGTACATTCGTCCCGGTCGATACCAACCACCTGCAGCGCGGCACCCACCGAAGTGCTGAGTCGCCCCGTGCTCAGCACATCCCCGCGGCGCAGGGACATGTAGTCCCTGGTTTCAAGGGCGGATACCTTGACCCCGGCGCAGCCGCCCAGCATCAGGAGCAGAAGCAGGAGAAATGCCCCCTGCCACAACGTCCCGGCATAACGCCGCCCGCAAAGCAGAACTAGTTGAACATTCAAGCTAAGCGTCTTCGAAAATTTGGCCGAGGAAGCGTCCAACCGGAGCACGGATACCTCAATGCAGTCTGAGAGACTCGCGCCGGAACACCGAATTGGTTTATTCGCCAAAGACACGGTGCTCTCACGCTCCGCCAAAGGTGATGTACATCTTGTATCCCAGCACCGACATCACACCGACGATGCCCAACCCGATCAATGCAGCCCCCCAATCCCTTTCGCGCGCGGCAAACCCGACCGTCATCGTCAGAAACGCCACCAGCAAAATGAAAAGCATCACGTTCAATTCGTCCATTACCAATTCTTCCTAATGGGGCGGTTTACTTGGGTGGGTACACCTCGCATATGAATTACAACCAAGTCGAGA
This sequence comes from Stutzerimonas stutzeri, assembly GCF_018138085.1. Lineage (NCBI taxonomy): Bacteria > Pseudomonadati > Pseudomonadota > Gammaproteobacteria > Pseudomonadales > Pseudomonadaceae > Stutzerimonas > Stutzerimonas stutzeri. Next base: position 1,505,292 of record NZ_CP073105.1, on the reverse strand, counting down.
GCGTGATCGAACCGAAATGGTCGTGTTCCTGCTGCCCATTGAACTCGCGAGTGCGCCAGACGCTGGCGAATGCCAGTTGCCAGCGGCTCCACGTCAGTGCGATGCCAAGCTTGGCATCGCCGACCTGGTCGCGGCGATCCACCGAATGACTGTCCTCAAAGGTGTTGCCGTCAAGTAGCATGTTCTGCGCCATATAGCGGCCCTCGAGATTGGCAAAGCCGTACCACCCAAACCCGCTACCCGGGCGGAAGTACTGGCTACCGCTTTGCCCTGGCGTAACCGAAGGAATGCTGAAGCTGCGCTGCAGGTTCTGTCCGAGCCTCGCCCCCACGCTCGCAGATGCATAGGTGTACAAATTTCCGAGCGAGAAGCCGAGGCTAGGGCCGTACTCCAGTTCCAGCCCGCCTATACGCTCCTGCAGCCACCAGCGGTGCTGGTAGGCGAGATTGACAAAGGCTTCGTTATCCAGCTGATGCTCCCAGCCATTGGGCTCGTCGCTTCCGGTGACCTTGTGCACGGCGCGCTGCAGCCGCTTGCCGCCTGCTGCCGGGCCGACGATACCGACGTCCAAGTGCAGTTCTTCGGCCGAACGCCAGCCCTCATGCTGAACGCCAGAAAACAGCGAAACCCCCGCGAACATCAGCCCGGCATATGGGCGATCGTCCCCTATCAGTCCATGGTTTTCGATTTCCTCGGGGGTATATATCTGGTGGCCGAAACGGTAGGCGACGTTGTCCACCGCGCTCTCCGACCACCCTGGGATGAGATCAGCAATACTACGAGTCCAGTGATTCTGTTCAGGCTCGAAGCCCCAGATCACTTCAAGCCCGTTGCTGTAATGACCATCGCTTCCCGAGGAGATGATGTCGTTTTCCGCTTTGATCGACAGCGTATCGGCTTCCGCCGCAGCGCAAGCGACCAACAGCAGGGTCAGCAGTCCTGAGCGGAACTGGGTGCGATATTTCATTAATGATCCACCAGCACAGTGACGACTGCGTAAGCGAGCCTGACCGGATTGCGGTACACCGGAGTCGACAGCGAACCGGGCCTGGACGGACGGTTCAGGAGGCTCCCAATTCAGGTTGGGCTTCAAATACGGAGACTGGGTCATGCGAATCGATCTAGTCGTAAAGTTTGGCATGCTAACAAACTAGAATATTATGTCTAGTAATGCTGCACACCTCAGCGTCTTCCGCTAGCATTCAGAGCATGACCACAGAAATACCGCCCCTCACGCGTCCATCGAAAGCTGGCCGGACGCCACGCAAACCACTACAGGATCGCGGGCACGAGCGTGTCACCGCCATTCTGGATGCCTGCGCGAGAGTGTTGCAGCGTGACGGCGAAGCGGGCCTTACCATGCATCGTCTTGCCAAGGAGGCGGGCACCTCCATTGGCTCGCTTTATCACTTCTTTCCAGACAAACAGAGCGTCCTCGCCGCCCTCAATCAGCGTCACACCGACGCGCTGTGTACCATCACCAAGCGACTGGAGCAGATCGACGATCACGTCTGGAAGCGCCTTTCTACAGCGCAGATGGTGGAACGGCTCATCGTTCCCTTTCTTGAATACATTGCTCGTCACCGGGATATCCAGTTGCTGCTCAGCCCGACCCTAGGCGATCGGCAGCTTCATTCGCCAGCGCTTCGCGCCGCAGTGCGTTCCATCTACGAAAAGGTTCTCCACATGAGGTTGCCCGACGCAAGTGCCGAAGATTTGCGCGCCTATAGTGCGGTTCTGTTATCCATACCATCCGGGATGTTCCATTCGGCTCCAGAGACGGACGAAAGCCTGGAGCGGATCTGGCTACAGGAGATTCCGCGCGCCCTGATTGGCTATCTCAATGCGCTTGGGGACTGAAGCGAGAGCACCATCTCACCAGCAGAGGAAGACGCCGCAGATAGCGCGGACGGGTCTCCTGGCACCTCGGGCGCTCGCGGGCCACGGTCATTGGTGAGCGGCTCATTCCCCATGCTGGTGACGCCGACCTCGTCGGTCAGCCATTGTTCAAATAGCCGGCTTGCGGCTGGCCCTTCCCTCGCCGCGTAATAAACCAGACGTAGATCGCGGTCGACATCGATTGTAAGAGACGTATGGTCGAACACTACCAGCCCAATGTCCGGGATTCGCAAGTGCCGTACACCCTGGCAAGGACCGTGGATGTCGTGCTGACGCCACCAGGTCCTGAATTCCGTATCGACCTTTTCCAGATCCTTGACCAGCGTGCCGATGTCCGGATCGAGCGGCGCCCTGACGAAGTCGCGGCGGAAACTTGAAAGGATCTGCAGTGCCTGATCGTCCCAAGGATCAAACAGGGTCCGAATCGTAGGTGCGGTGAACAGCAGCCAGAGCAGGTTGCGGCGCTCGACTGGAAAACTAGAGAAGCTGAACACCCTGTCGGCCGCCGCATTCCAGGCGAGTACGTCCCAGCGCAGGTTCAAAACATACGCTGGGCGCATCGGCAGATCGGCTATCAATCTGTGAATCAGCGGCGGCACCACGCACCAAGTTTTACCAGGCTCCGGTGGCAATCGCTGGTGGGCCAATAGAAACAGATGGCGACGCTCTGTCGCATCCAGTTTGAGCGTCCTAGAGAGATTCTCGAGAAATGCTGCCGAAACGCCGATCTCCCGCCCCTGCTCGAGCCAGGTGTACCAGGACAAACCCACCCCAGCCAGAGCCGCGACCTCCTCACGTCGAAGTCCCGGCGTACGTCGCCTGCCGCCCGACGGAAGCCCCACTTCCTCGGGCGTAATGCGTTCACGGCGGCTGCGCAGGAAGTCCGCAAGCTCGGCCCGGTTTCGTTTGAGGCTGCGTGGCGCGCTCACCTGGTGACCCTCAGTAACCCGCTAACGCCGCACTTAGACTAGCCAACGTCGCGCAAAACCCATTTCAGAGCGCCCAATCATGGGTGAGGCGGCTTGATCGATAGGAGATAAACGGATGTGTCATTTATTGCTTCGCGAATAGCTGGAGTCATTGAAGTCGCCCAACCAATACCGCACTTTCACGACACTCATCCGCATCTGTGACTAACCCCCCCCGCCCAAGCCCCACGACAATGACCAGCTACCGGCCGATTGTCTAATGCAGCAACGACTAATGGGCATGTTTCACGGTGACCCGATGGCGACCGCACCGACCACCGACCACCGACCGCCTGTGAGACGGATAGGCCTAGGATGGATGATTACGCCATAGTGCAGCAAATGCGAGCTACTAGAAAAACAGGCCTGAAAGGGAGACTACTGGTGGTAGTGCATAAAAGCATGGGTGCTCGTTCGAACATCCAACACCCGCCGTTATCTCAACGGAAGTATGCACTTGCCGGCCTACCTGGGATGAAGTGACAAAAAAGCAGAAAGTGCTAAACATCGCAATACGCAACATTTTCATGGCTCATGCCCCTTTTATTCTGTGTGAGGGTGAATGTCCAAGACTCAAGATAGGCTTTAGCTGGCCCTAGCGCCACTACCACTCGGAGCTTTTTTAGGCGTTATCAACGAAAACGTTTAAATAATGCCGTCGCTTTAGCTGATCAAGGCTAAGGCCAGCAATACCGATGCTTAGCCCATAAAATCAGGATTATCGACTAATCCATCCAATCAGCCAGTGTAGCGCCCAGCAATTCAGGATCAGTTACAAAAGGTTCATGTGGCGTATCGATTTCGATGAGGTGCTCACAGCCTAATCTTTCAGCGAACCTACGCTGCCATTCAGGCGGCAAAATGCCATCCCTGGACGTTAGGATGTAAACCGAAGGCACCGTATTTGCATAGCCTTCTCGGACCGCTGGCTCGGTGGCTACTGCAGGAGGCGTAACGTCGTCGGTAGCCTCTTCCAGCAACCATGCAAGCTGCGCGTCGGTCATATCGGCACCGAACATTGCTTTCTGCATGTCAGCTGGCGGGGTAGTGAGAGGATTCATAGGCCAACCAACCTCTTCCGAGTTCTGGCCATGCAAGGACGATCCGAGCAGTTGCATGATCGATTGACCCTCGGCCGGTACCGCCGTTGCGAGGTAGACAAGCCGTGAGTAGAGCGACTGATCTTCGATGACCATCAATGGCAACAGAACACCCGCAATTGAGTGGCCGAGCAGCACGGCGTCGCGAACGTTTGCAGCTCTCAACTCGTCGTTGAGTTCTTTGACGATGTCGCCAAGGGTCAGCGTCGATACATCCCGGCCACGTTTCGTGCCGCAACCAGGCATATCAAGACAGATCACCCGATCGAACAGCGGCTCGCGCTGCTTGATCGCGTCGACAAAAAACTTCCAGCACCAAGACCCGTGCTGCCCGCCGTGAAGCAATACCAGATCGGTCATCGATCCGCCCCCTCTGCCATCCAGGCCCGCGTCGGCCGCCTGCCTATCGATCAAGCTTCATCGACTTTTCATACGAACCTACTGCAACGGCATAGTGATCAACCTTTTTCAAAAAGGTCTTCTTGTACTCGGTTTGGCCGGTTACAGGGTTGCGCCATATATAGGAGACTTCCCCGGTATCGCCCTGCGCCATCGCCTGCAGCATCTGTTTGCCTATCGGCTGGCCGTCGGCGGAACGTAACGCCTGGAAGTCGGTGCCTACCAAGCGTCGTATGAAGCCATGGGCAATAAACTTCTTGGTGTTCAAATCAACGACGAACGCATAGAGGTCATCCTGGCTCAGCGCTTGGTCATGCTTGTTGATTCGGCCAAAAGTCGACTTCGGATCGGCCTTTACTTCGCTGGCAACTTTTTCCAGCAGCTCTTCTGCCGCTTCACTGCTGGAGCGAGGCATGTAGTAGCCGACCGAAATGACGCGGTCGCCAACTCGCTGGTAGAACACCTGCTTGCGTTCGACCTTGCCATGCTGCCAGTTCCACCAACGGTAATCCGCGCTGCGCAGCGTGCCGTCTTCGGGCTCCTTCAATGCGGCTTCGAACGCAGCCTTCAGGTCCTCATCCAGAACATTGGTGACCTGCTTGCCGATCAGCTTCGCGGAAGGGCCACCACTGGCGAGCATCACCCCGGATGTATCGACAACGTAGATGTAGAGCTCACCATCGATGTAATCGCCTTGTCGGCTGAACTTGGCCAACGCCTTGTCGCCTTCCGCCTGGTACGCCGCCACGGCCTTGCCCAACAGCGCCTTGGCGCGCTCGGCCTCGGCGCTATAGTCGTCCGCCTGGCTGACGGGCTGGGCAAGGCTCAGCATCGAAACCGCACTCAGGCACAAAGCAAGAAAGACTCGATAGAAGCCCATGGGTGTCATTCTCCTAGGGTCCCGCTGGTTGGCATTCGGGGATGTCACAAAGCGCGGCCAATAATTTCTTTCATGATTTCAGATGTGCCGCCATAAATACGCGCCACTCGGGCATCGACCCAGGCACGGCTAATCTTGTATTCGCTCATGAATCCGTAGCCGCCATGAAGCTGAAGGAACTCATCGAGCAATTTGCCCTGCATTTCGGAGCCCAGCAGTTTCGCCATGGCTGCGACGTCAGGTGCAAGCTCCCCACGCATGACCTTTTCCAGGCAATCATCAACGAACACCCGCAGCATGGTCGCCTGCGCCTTGGCCTCCGCCAGCTTGAAGCGCGTGTTCTGGAAGTCCAGCACCGGCTTGCCGAACACTTTGCGCTCGCGTGTGTAATCAATGGTTTCCTGCAGCAGCGTATCAATTGACTGCGCCGCGCGGATCGCGATGATCAGCCGCTCCCATGCGAGCTGATGAGTCAGGTACTTGAAGCCCATGCCCTCCTCTCCCAAGCGATTAGCGGCCGGGACCCGCACTTCATCGAAGAACAGCTCGGCGGTGTCCTGGCCTTTGAGGCCGATTTTTTCCAGCCGCCGCCCTTTGGAAAACCCCTCTCGCTCTTCTTCGATACAAATCAGCGTCAGCTCTTTAGCGGCCGGATCGAGCTTGGTCGCCGTAACGATCAACCCGGCATTGCTGCCGTTGGTAATGAAGGTTTTCTGTCCGGAAACGATGTAGTCATCGCCATCACGTCGCGCCAGTGTGCGCATCGAACGCAGGTCGCTGCCGATGCCCGGTTCGCTCATGGCGATGACACCGATCAGCTCACCGCTGACCATGCGCGGAAGCCACTTCTGTTTCTGCTCTTCACTGCCATAAGCGACGATATAGGGCGCGACGATTTCCGAATGAGTGGTAAATCCGACTGCGGTCGCGTTGGCCCGCGCAAGCTCCTCGATCATGACGGCGGAGTGGCCAAAGTCGCCACCGGAGCCGCCGTACTCTTCAGGTACGGTCGAACAGAGCAGCCCCAATTCGCCGGCCTTGAGCCAGAGCTCCTTGGGCACGATGCCGTTCTTTTCCCACTCATGCAGGTTCGGCACAATGTCGCGATCGACGAAACGCCGGACCATTTCGCGGAACATATTGTGATCTTCGCGGAAAACGCCACGCATCATTACTACTCCCAAATTCTTCGTTGCTTCGGCAAACAGCGCTGATCAGCGATCCAGGTAGTCAGGGTTACGCTTCTCGACGAAGGCAGCCACCGCTTCCTGATGATCTTCGGTGTGATGCGCCAAGGACTGGTACGCCGCGGACAGCTCCAGCAATGAGTCGAGTCGCATATGTTGGCCTTCGCGCAGCAGGCGCTTGCACAGCCGTAGCGCGTGCCCTGGATTGGCGGCGATCCGCTGCGCCAGCGCCTGCGCTTCGGCTTGCAGCGTTTCGTGGGTGCAGACTTGCTCCACCAGGCCCCATTCCAATGCTTTCGCAGCATTGATGGTGTCGCCGGTGAACGCCATCAGGCTGGCCTTGGGGATTCCGATGATTCGCGGCAGCAACCAGGCGCCGCCATCTCCCGGAACGATGCCAAGGCGCACGAAGCTTTCAGCAAAGAGCGCCGAGCTCGCAGCCAGACGGATGTCGCACATACAGGCCAAGTCGAGACCGGCGCCGATCGCCGGGCCGTTGACCGCGGCGATTATGGGTATATCCAGCTCATACAACGCCAGCGGGATCCTTTGAATACCGTCACGATAGGTGTTGCGCAGCTCATACGGTGAACCGGCGAAGATACCCGCGCGGTCGCGCATGTCCTTCACATTGCCACCTGCACAAAAAGCACTGCCATTGCCGGTCAACACCATTACCCGCGCCGTGCGGTCGCTGCGCAACTGAGCACAGAGATCGACGAACTCCTGAATTTGCTCGGGGGAAGTTAACGCATTGCGGGTTTCGGGATGGTTCATGCGAACGGTGACGATGCCGTCATCACGCTCGATTTGCAGAAATGCACTCATAACGGTTTCTCCGCAAGGGTTGATAGCGACTGGCTGGCATGGCCCGTGATCAGCGGCCAATAGCCTCCGCTACCTGCTGAGCAGACCATCTGGCCGATGCGCTGGCTCCAGACGCTGGCCGAGCCGAACTCGCTGCGCCAGGCCCAAAGCCGGCGGGAAAACAGATGCAGCGAATATTCCTGAGTAAAGCCGATGGCACCGTGCACCGAATGGGCGATGCCTGCGCCAGCGCTGGCCGCCTCGGCGCAACTGACCTTCGCAGCCGCAATGGTCAGCCCCGCAAATGCGGCATCCGACTCAGCAAAGCCAGCCTCGGCAGCGACGTTCGCGGCGGCCGTCTGTTCGGCAAATACCGCAAGCTGCTGCTGGATGGCCTGAAATGCGCCGATTGGCCGCCCGAACTGCGAGCGCTCGGTGGCGTAGCCGGATGTCATGTCCAGCAGTGCATGCAAGGCGCCTGCGATCTGCGCCGAGCGCAGCATTGCGCCACCCAACAGCAGCACATCGGCAGACAGCTCGCCAGGCAACGCAGCGCAAGCCAGCACCTGGGCGTTGCTGAAATGCAGAGTATCTCGAGGCTCGCCCGCGACGTTCAGGCTCAGCGTCTGACCGGCTGCACTTGCTACCGACAGCAATACGACGCTGGGCGTCTCGCTACCCGCGTCGGCTATAGCGACCAGCGACTCGACATGACGGCCCCACGGCACGTCTCGCACGGTGCCGTGTACCACCCCGTCAGTCAGGCTCAGCTGCGCATTGGCTGAAAAACTGATGGCCGCGGTCCGCGGCTCAAGCCCGGCCTTACCCAGCAACCAGTTGGCCAGTAGCGCTTCGCCCAGCGGCACAGGCGCGGCGTACCGTCCAGCAGCGCGCGCCAATACATAGACATCGCCCCACCCTGCTTGCGCTCCGCCAAGGGATTCTGGAACAGCAGCCAGCGCAAACCCGGACTCTTCCACCGCAGCCCAGAGCTGCGCAGGCCACTCACCACCTTCGCAGCCTTGTACGTATTCCGGTGTCGCCAGATCGGCGAGCAGGCGCTCGATCGTCGATTCGAATAGTTCTCGCATGATTATCGCAACCCCAATCCGCGCGCGATGATCCCGCGCAGGATTTCGCGGGTGCCTCCGCGCAGTGAGAAAGACGGTGCCATTTGAGTCAGGTAGGCAAGAACCTGCGCATGCTCACTACCGCCGTTCTGACGAGGCTCGGCCTCGAGTAGCAATTGGGCGATCTCGGGTATTTCCTGTTCGAACTGGTTACCCAGGTCTTTCACGCAGGAAGCGGCCCAGGCTGGATGTTCACCGGCAGCCAATTGCGCGGTCACTGCCAGCGACATGTTGCGCAGCGTCAACAGCTTCGCGGTCAGTCGCCCGATTTCACGGCTTTGCAAAGCGTCCGGCGCGGTGCCCATCCCAGCGATCAGCGTCTTGAGCAGCTCTATACAGCTGAGAAAACGCTCCGGGCCGCTGCGCTCGAAAGCCAGCTCGGCCGTTACCTGATCCCAGCCCTTGCCTTCGGTACCAATAAGCGCGTCTGCATCGAGCTGCACATTGTCGAAGAACACCTCATTGAAATGCTCGCCGCCAGCGAGATCGCGGATGGGCCGAATGGTAATACCCGGCAACTTAAGATCAACGATGAACTGCGACATGCCCTCATGACGCGCCGCCTGTTTTTCACCAGTGCGCACCAGGGCGATGATGAAGTGCGAGTGCTGCGCGTTGGTCGTCCAGACCTTCTGCCCGTTGAGCAGCCAGCCGGCGTCATTACGCACAGCTGAGGTCTTGATCGAAGCGAGGTCAGAGCCGGAGTTCGGTTCGCTCATGCCGATGCAGAAGTAACTCTCACCACGGCAGATCGGCGGCAAATAGCGCTCTCTCTGCGCTTCGGTGCCGAAACGGTTGATCAGCGGTCCGCTCTGCCGGTCGGCAATCCAGTGCGCCGAAACCGGCGCGCCGGCTGCCAGCAACTCTTCGATGATCACGTAACGGGCAAACGGACCTGCCGCGGCGCCGCCGTACTGCTCGGGCAACGCCATGCCAACCCAGCCCTGGGCGCCTAGCTTGCGGCTGAAGGCAGCATCGAAACCCATCCAGGACTGCGCTCTGGCTGTCGCCGGGTAGTCGGCAAGATTGTTTTTGAGAAACTCCCGCACCTCCGCCCGAAGGGACTCGGCCTCGGCGGGAATTCTGCTGTAACTGAACTGAGTGATAGACATGTGCACGCTCATCAACTGGACGCAAGACTCTAGAAGTCGCCCCAAGGCAGGCGCACTTGCGAGGCGTTAGTACCTATCGCAAATGAACCTGCCCCAACGGAGAATTGCCGCGCCTTGCCGCTACTTTTTACGGCCTGTTAGAGAGCGGTTCCGGCATCAGCCTTCTCGAACATCGCGTTGATGTCCCCCGAAGTGACCGGCTTGCCGTCATTGCGACCGTGGTCCGCGCCGCCGAGACCCAACGCGGGCTCGATCTTGACGTGCGCCGCCTTCTTGCGAAGCTCGGCTACGGTGCAGTTCTCGCGCCCATGAATGGAGAACGGATCGAAGGAAAACTCGCGCATCGCATTGAGGTGAGTGACCTTGTCGATGGTTTCCTTGGACAAGTGCTGCAGCCCTTCCCACGCCGACTCCGGCGAGTTCGGCCAGGTGCAATCCGAGTGCGGGTAGTCGCTTTCCCAGGTGACCATGTCTTCGTTCATGAATTTCAGGTTCTGCAGACCGAAGTTATCCTCGATGAAGCAGGTGATGAAATGCTTGTGGAAGATGTCGCTGGGCATCTGCCCGCCGAAGTTCGAGTTGGTCCACGCATTGTGGTGACGGTGGGTGAAATCGGCGCGCTCGAGCAGATATGGAATCCAGCCGATGCTGCCTTCGGACAGGGCCATGCGCAGGTTGGGGAATTTCTTCCACATCGGTGCCCAGATCCAGTCGGCCGCGGAGTTGGCGATGGAGATAGGCATGGACGTGATCCAGGCATCGATTGGCGACAGGTCGGAGGCATGGTTAGCCTTTACGCCAGTACCGATGTGGCAGCAGATCACGACGTTGTTGTCCGAGCAGGCCTGCCAGAGCGGATCCCAGTAATCGCTGTGGATGGACGGGTAGCCGTGGATCGCCGGATTGTCCGACAGTGACAGCGCATGCACGCCCTGCTTCGCCAGGCGCCTAACCTCGGCGGCGGCAGCCTGCATGTCCCACCACGGCACCAGCATCAACGGGATGAAACGACCCGGCGCAGCATTGCACCAGTCGTGCAGATGCCAGTCGTTGTAGGCCTGGATCGCGGCCAGGGACACGGCGCGGTCCGGATGATTCTGGAACCGCTGGCCGGCGAAGCCAGGAAAGGTCGGGAAGCACAGCGAACCGAGCACGCCGTTGGCATTCATGTCGTCGACACGATCCGCCACGCTCCAGGTGCCACGGCGCATCTGGTCATAGCCCAACGGCTCCATGCCGTACTCTTCTTTCGGCCGACCAACTACCGAGTTCAAGCCCATGTAGCCGGTGGCCTGCTCTTCGAAAACCCATACATCACGGTCGCCGCGCTTGACGACATGAGGCTCGCGCCCTTTGAAGCGCTCAGGCATGTGGCGAGCAAAGGCGTTTGGTGGCTCGATGGCATGGTCATCAACGCTGACGAGAATGAGATCTTCAACCTTCATTGTTCTTCCCCTTCGCAAATGGGTTTGTTGTTGTGCTCAAAGCATAGAACACGTTGTGGTTAAATTAAACATATATTTCGATTGTGTTCAAATCCAATCTCGAAGGCGAACATATTTCTTTACCGCCACCTGGCACCACGGGACTCAACGAGGGGAAAACAACAAGGCAGGCGCCCTTCCCTGCGGGGCAGGAAAGGGCTGGAGGAACGTGGCGTGAGGGTAGAAAGCCCGCGCCTCAATCCCAGAGGACGTGAAGGTAGTGAGGTCCGCGCAACTGGGCGCCGATAATTTCCGGTGCGGGCTTGGAAGGATCCAGGCGGATATTCGGCATGAGGTCGAGAATCGCGTTCAGTGCGCAGTTGAGTTCCGTTTTCGCGACGAATTGCCCGATGCACATATGCGGCCCAAAACCAAAGCCGAACGACGGTTTCGGTCGTCTGTCGATGTCGAACATGTCGCCGCGCTCAAAGGCGTCCTCGTCACGGTTCGCCGAGGTGACGATGCACTGCACCATAGCCCCTTTGGGGATCTGCACACCGCGAATTTCCATATCCTTTGCGGCCTGACGCACCTTGAAGGTGGCGACGGGCTCCAGCCGCACGGCTTCATCGATGGCCTTGGACACCAGGCTGCGATCGTTGCGCACCCGCTCCAGTACGTCAGGGTTCTCGAGCAGCAACGTCATCAACGTACCGAACGTGCGCGTAGTGGTTTCGCTGGCGGCCGGCAGCAGCGAGCGCACGAACGTCGCGATCTCATGATCATCGAGCGAACGGCCTTCATACTCGGCACGGATCAACCGGCTGATCAGGTCATCCCCTTCGGCACCGGAGGCGCGGCGCTCGGCCACAACCACCTTGACGACGTCATAGAGTGCTTTCGCAGCTTCCATCGCAGCACCGCGAGCGGCGGCGGCTTTTTCCGGATCCACTTGCGGGCCGGCAAGAATTGCCAGCGCCCAGGCAGCATATTGTTCGATCTCGTCCGGACGATCTTCAGGAAAGCCGATCAGGGAATAGATAACGCGGATCGGGAAATACAGGGCAAAGTCCATCAAGTCGCCGCCCTTGTTTGGCACCAGGGGCTTGATGTATTCCTCGCGAATAACGCGATCAATCTTAGTTTCTTTCCAGCGGTTGACGGTTTCGGGCATGAACACCGGCTGCAACAGGTTGCGAATGTTCTTGTGTGCGTCGCCATCCATCGCCGTGAGGATCAGTCCGTCGAAAAAGGCACCAAGGCCTTCGGCGATAAAGCCGCTGGTGAAGTTGCTGGCATCGCGCATCACCGCCATCACATCATCGTATTTGAACAAGGTGAACGTTGGGCGGCTGGCGTCCAGCCCGGCAATCGTCGGCACCCCCAGACGCGCCATGAAATTCTCTTCGAGAACCGGCGAGTTCATGCGCATTTCGCGATATACCGCGTGAAGGTCCACATCGCTACCGCGATAGTTGCTGGCGACGTCCGCAAACGCCTTGCCCAGATTGTCCCGCGCCTGTGTAGACATTGTTCTCTCCTTTTATTGTTCAGGCAAAAACCACTGCGTCTAAAAGTCGCATGCGTTGCCGGGATACTAGGCTTTACTAGGACTTTATTGAACGGCTTTTTACATTTCGATCAAATTTACCGAACGACCTACTCCGCACCCGCTTCAACGAGTCAGACAGGCAGGCTCAATATGCCTGCTGCACATAGGTCATTCGACCGCCCGCCAGCATCAGCGCGCAGTACATGTTCAGTTCGACCACTTGAGCCTCGGAGAAAAACTCTGCAAGACGTACATAGTGCTCGTCGCTGATGGCCATGTAGTCGCTGGCGAACAGTTCGGCAAAGGTCAAGGCGGCCCTTTCGGACGGCTTGAAACGATCATTATCTGAAGAAAGACAGGCGACGTCGTCTTCCGTCACCTGGTCGGACTTACGAGCCAATTGGCACGCCTGGCAGGTTGTAATGCTGGCAATCTTCAGCCGCACCAGTTCACGCAAACGCTCATCTAGCAGGCTGTCCTGATGCAGGCTTTCCAGCAAGCCAAGCCAGGCCAATGCTGCATTGGGCCGATGCGCCCAGACCTGAACAGGCCTGGACGAGCTCAGCATCCGACTCTGCTGGCCGCGCGCAACGGCGTCACGCAACGCTTCCGGCAGATCATCCAGCGGAACGAACGACACCCGAGCCATAGCCGTTACCTCGCTGTCCGCTGCTCAGTCGAGCCGTTCGATGATCGTTGCAGTACCCAAGCCGCCAGCGCAACAGATCGCCTGGAGACCGTAGCGGGCGCCCCGCCGCTCAAGTTCGTTGAGCAACGTAGTCATCAGCCGCGCGCCACTGGCGCCCAACGGATGACCCAGCGCAATGGCTCCGCCGTTGACGTTTAGCTTGTCATGCGGCACGCCGGTTTCCTGCATCCAGGCAAGCGGTACCGACGCGAAGGCTTCGTTGACCTCGAAAAGGTCGATGTCACCGATGGACAAATCAGCCTTGTCCAGCACCTTTTTGGTCGCCTCGATAGGGCCGGTCAACATCAGCGTTGGGTCTGCGCCCACGGTGACGAAGGCGCGGATGCGCGCTCGAGCCTTGAGGCCCAGCTGCTTGGCGGTGTCAGAGGACATCAACAGCAGCGCAGCAGCACCATCGGAGATCTGCGAGGAATTACCTGCAGTGATCCGCCCATTCTCCGGACGGAAACTGGTTCTCAGCGTCGAGAGCTTTTCCCTTGAGGTATCGCGACGGATGGTCTCGTCCGCCGCTAGGTCAGCGGCTGGCTCGGTCAGAGAATGCTCACGCAACAACTCAACCGGTACCGAAACGATCTGGCTGTCGAAATAACCCGCATCAGCCGCTTTCGCGGCACGCTGATGACTTTCGAAAGCGTAATCGTCCAGCGCTTCGCGACTGAGTGACCACTTGTCAGCCATCCGCTCGGAGGCCTCGCCCTGGCTGGTCAGCTCGTAACGCTCCGCCGCCATCCAACCAAAGGCTTCGCCGTGGATTTCACGGTTGCTACCCATGGGCACGCGGCTCATGTTCTCCGCCCCGCCAGCGACAATGATGTCTGCCATTCCAGACGCGATAGCGCCTGCGGCCGCATGCACAGCCGCTTCGCCTGAGCCACACTTGCGGTCGAGTGTCAGCCCTGGAATCGTTACTGGCCAGCCCGCGCCGAGAAGGGCGGTGCGGGCAATGTTTGCCGACTGTTCGCCAATCTGAGTAACACAGCCGAAAATCACGTCGTCGACCTGTGAGGGCGACAGATCGACCCGCTCAAGCAGCTTGCCGATGACCAGCGAACCCAAATGGTCGGCTCGTACGCCAGCAAGACTTCCACGAAAACGGCCGACCGGCGTCCGCACCGCATCAACAATTACGATGTCTTTCATAGTGCGCTCGCCTTGAGGCCGGAGCCCGGCACTCGGTTACCGTCCTCGTAGCGATAGACGCCATGTCCTGTCTTACGACCCAGACGCCCAGCGGCAACCATCTTGATGATCAGCGGACAGGGCCGGAATTTCTCTCCCAGCGTCTGGTGCAGGTAACGCAGCACCGACAGACGAGTATCCCAACCCGTCAGATCGCCGAGTTCCAGCGGCCCCATCGGGTGGTTGAAACCCATGCGCAGCGCAGTGTCGATGTCTTCGGCCGTCGCCGTGCCTTCCTGCAGCATGTACATGGCTTCGTTACCAAGTAGCGCGGACATGCGGCTGGTCGTGAGGCCTGGCGACTCGTTGACGGTGATCGAGGTCTTGCCGATCGCATCGCAGAGGGCCTTGGTACGCGCGACTACCTCGTCAGTGGTGGCCAGGCCGCGCACCAATTCAACCAGCTTCATCTTGTGCACCGGATTGAAGAAGTGCATGCCAACGACACGATCGGCGAACTCGGGCACCGATGCGGCAATCTCGGTGACGCTAAGGGCCGAAGTGTTAGTGGCGATGATCGCGTTCGAAGCCAGCAGAGGAGCAGCCTGGCCGAGAACGGCCTTCTTCACCGCCAATTGTTCAGAAACGGTTTCGACCAGCCAGTTGGCGCCAAGCGCCGCCTCGCTCAGATCACCGCAGGTAATCAGATTCGCCAGCGAAGACCGGGCGACCTCATCGGTAACCTTTCCCAGCTTGACGCCGGTGCTGAGGATATTTTCGATGTTGCCTTTGGCACGAGTGAGCGACTCGGCGTTCGTGTCGACCAACAGGGTGGCGAATCCTGAACTGGCGAATGCATGCGCAATGCCGGTACCCATCAAGCCGGCACCAACCACTACAATTTTGTCTTCTTTATTAGTCATTTAATTCGCTCTCGATTTAGACGCTGGGCTTTTCGCCAACTACATTACGTAGCGTACCTATGCCTTCCACGGTCGCCTCGACCACATCGCCAGGGTTTAAATACACGCCAGTTCCCATCCCGACTCCGGCCGGCGACCCCGTGAACAACACGTCACCGCAAGCAAAGCTGGAGCGCTGCTGGACGAAGTTGATCAATTCACCAACATTCCAGGTCATTTCGCTGGTAGAGCTGTCCTGACGGGTTTCGCCATTTACTTTCAAAGTCAACCTGAGAGCAGGAGACCCCGCCGGAAACTCATCCTTGGTAACGATCCATGGACCAAGTCCGGTGGTCTTGTCCTGGCTTTTGGCGGCGAACAGATCCATTCCGATCCCCGGCGGCCCGCTAAGCTGCAGGTCGCGGGCACTTACATCATTGCCAACGGTATACCCCAGGACGCAACCCAAGGGGTCAGCCAGGTCGATTTCGCTGCTGCCAATGACTGCCACCAGCTCGACCTCGTGATCGAGCTTTTCGGTCAGCGGCGGAAAGCGAATCGGATCGTTGGCTCCAATGAGTGCACCGTAGGCCTTGAGGAAGGCCACGGGCTGTGCCGGCGCGCTGAGGCCAAAATCCTCGGCGAGGTGCTTGGTGTAATTCGCCCCAGCGACAACCACTCGATTAACGGGCTCGATCGGCGGTAACAAGCGAACCTGGGAAAGCGGCGCTGGCCGCCCCAGCAAACGCAACGCACTGACTCCCTTGCCTTGGGCGATGGCAGGAGCCCACTCGGAGAACGGGCCGACAATGGGAGTGACTTCGTCCTGTTGGATATCGACTATCGCCCAGAAGGGTCCTCCCTCATTGTGGGAACAACGCGCCAGCTTCATCAGACACCAACCTTCCCGACTTTAGCGGGATCAAGGCGCAGCAATTCGCACGCGTTCTTCCAGCGGATTTTCTGCAGGTCTTCGTCCGATAGGCGCAGCCCCTCGGTCAGGTCGTGGCGGACTGCGTCGCTGCCACCGAAGTTCGATCCATAAAGCACCCGATCCGCGCCGATCACATCGACCATGGCCTGACGCATGGGAAGCTCGTGAAGCTCCACATCGAAATAGAAGTTCGGCAGATAGTCGAGGAAGGGCTTTTTGTTGTGGAAAACGTCGAGGTTCGGGTTGGTCTGGGCAAGCCGACCGAGCTGATAAGGAACGAAGCCACCACCGTGGGTGATGTAGATCTTCAGATTCGGGAAGCGATCGAGCACTCCGCCGTTAATGAGATACCACAGGCATTTGGTTTCGTCGTAATTCATACCGACGATCGCGGTCGTTTCATACCGATCGGTATTGGCGTCCTTGCCCCAGGTCACGGACTGGTTGTAGCCGTGAACGAAAATTGGTAGGTCAACTTCACACAACGCTTCCCAAACCGGGTCCAGCTCTGGCGAGTCATATTCCAGCCCACCGAAGTTCGAGCCACCGGCGCTCAGGCCTTTCGCTCCCAATTCGTTGCAGGCGCGGCGGATTTCTTTGGCTGCTTCAAGGGGAACGTTCAGCGGTGCGTGCGCCCAGAACATCAGCCGATTGGGCGCTGCCGAGCAATACTCAGCCATCACATCGTTGACCTTGCGAGCGAACGGGACCGCAAATTCGGCTTCGGTCCAATACATGTAGCAATGACTTGGAACGGACAGAACCTGAGCATCCTGCCCCGCCGCGTCCATAGCCGCGAGACGGTTGCTCGGGTCGCGCCATTTGGCCATGTATTCCTCGACGTTCAAGGTCTCGCCCCGGGCATGGGCCTCGCGCAAAGCTTTCTTACGCTCTGGTGCGCCTAGAGAAAGAATCCACTCACCGACACGCAATTTGATGTCGCCATCGGGCTGCGACTCAAAAGCCGGCCCCCAATGGGGATGCTGGTCATAGTAGTCAGGGTGTGGCGCGTGGGCGTGAAGATCGATAAGCATGTCCGGTTACCTCAGAAATTGTCACTTTTTGAAATTATGTATAGCGCAGTGCAGCTGCGCCGTATAATCGGGGTCTACTGCCCCTGAACGGCAGTCCTCAAGAGCCCCATTAGCAGAGCATAAAATTAATCTGTTCATAAATCAAAAAACTGTTCAATTTATTTTCACGAACACGTCGAAAGCACTGTTCTAGAGCGGCTCATACAGAAGCCATCACCTAAAGAAACGTGTGAATTCGCTGGCATTGCGGCTCCATTCGCATGCTGGCTGCAAAAATGGTGCGCAAAAAAAACAGAGCTCTCGGAAGGAGAGCTCTGTTTTAGGTGAGGCGAAATGGAGGAACTAGCGGCGCGAGCGTGAAGTCGATCCGACCGTCAGCGCTGCGATCAGCTTCCTCACACGAACAGGAAGCATGCGACGGTTAGCCGATTCAGACACCAGCGTTTCGCTCATCACATAACGAATGATCAACTCACTGATCAATTCGCGATCAAGCCTGACGCCAAGACGTTCGTCCCACTGGTCGAAAACAATATCGAGCACATCCTGGAAGCGAATAATGGAATCATGGAAGATTCGGCGGAAGAACCCCAACGCATATTCAGGAGCGACCGTCAGCAGGCGCTGCGCGCGGCTTTGCTCGAGGTAGTTGTCCAAATAGACGATCAGCGCGTTGAGCCGCGCCTCCGGATCGTTGATATCTCCCAACGCCTGGGTCAGCGACGTATGAAAACTGTCGCGCTTGTGTCTCGAAAACGTATCGAGCAGGTCGTCTTGCGAGGAAAAGTACCGATAGAACGTCCCACGCGAAACATTTGCGACCTGGCACACGTCAAGGATCGAGATGCGATCAGCTCCTGACCGCAGTACTACTTCCTCAGTGGCCGCGAGGATATTGGAAACGGTCTCTTCCGACCGACGGTTGGGTTTCACCTTGGCGCCGGAAGATGATACGCCCGCCCCCTGACGAACGGCTTTCTTGACGGTGCTCACGGGCTTGACGCGAGGCGCGACCTTCTTTTTCGGCGGAGGTGACGCTGCTGCGGCAAGCTGATCTGCGCGCTTTGGCATGGGTGAATCGGCTCATGACATGAAAGATACTCAACACTAGCATATGAGATAGGCAACATAATCTAGATTTGTTCAACTTTTGCCTAAAGACATTCCGTAAATTTGTATTTAGAATCGAATTCTCCCTTCAAAATAACATCGGGCGATCCAGCGCCTAGCGGCGCCCCACAAGGAGAAGAGCCATGAGCGGCACGGGAAATACAGACACTTGGGCAGTAGGCGAAAGAGACACTGTCATCGCAGCCCTTGAGCGCGCTGTGGCGCGGCATCCAGACAAGGTTCTGCTTGATTTCAGCGGTGAGTTATACACATACAGAGAAACTGATCTACTCTCTACCAAAATGGCTCGTTCGCTGGCTTCGCTGGGTGTGCAGGCAGGCGAAACGGTACTGACGATGCTGGACAACAACATCGACGCCGTCGTGACATGGCTCGCGATCAACAAACTTCGCGCCGTTAGCGTGCCGATCAATACCGCCTTGAAGGGCGAGTTTTTGCGCCACCAGATAGCCGACACCAATACCAAGGTGGTGATCTGCGAGGCGGCCTATCTCGATCGTATAGTGCCGCTTGCGTCGAAATTGCCTGAGGTGCAGCGCATTCTTTACCGTGGCCAGCTGGAATCGCTCCCTGAATGCGCCATTCCGGTCGCTTCGCTGGATGAGTTCCGCGGCCATGACCAAACGCCTCTCGAGACGAAGCCTCAGCCATCCGATCTCTCCTGCCTCATCTACACCTCGGGAACTACGGGACCATCGAAAGGCTGCATGATCAGCTACAACTTTATGTGCAACCTTGCCCGTCTGCAATTGCGGGCCGGACCTGCGAACGAGAACGACGTAACCATCACGCCGCTGCCGCTGTTTCATATGAACGCCCTGTGCGTGTCGATCATCGCCAGTATTCTGGTGGGCGCGCGGGCAGCGATACTGCCGCGTTTCTCGGTTTCCAACTTCTGGCAGGAAGTCGAACGCTCCGGCGCCACCATTGCATCGATCCTCGGTGGCATGGGCGGACTGCTGGCAAAGGCGCCCGACAACGACGCAATGAAGCGATGCTATGGGCAGATCCATACGGCTCGCGGCAATCCCTATACCGAGGAAACCAAGAAGATCTGGCGTGAGCGCTTTGGCACCAAGCTGGTGGGCGGCAATGGCTACGGGCTCACCGAGGCTTGCGTGATTACCTCGCTCGCAGGCGGCGAATATGCGGCGCCTGGCTCATCCGGCAAGCGCATCCCGGACTTCGATGTACGCATTGTCGATGACGAAGATCGTGAAGTGCCGGCGAACACCTCGGGTGAAATCGTGGTGCGCCCGCTGCGTCCGGACATCATGTTTCAGGGTTATTGGCAGCGCCCGGAGGACACACTGAAGTTGATGCGCAACATGTGGTTCCACACGGGTGACATCGGCAAATTCGACGACGACGGCTTCTTCTATTTCGTCGATCGGAAAAAGGATTATTTGCGCAGGCGCGGCGAGAACATTTCGAGCTTTGAGATGGAGGCGGCCTTCGCCGTGCACCCTGACATTTCCGAGGTCGCCGTACATGCCGTCCCGTCGGACAAGGGTGAAGATGACGTCAAGGTCACCGCGGTACTGCATGATGGCGCGACACTGCAACCGGAAGATCTATTCAGGTGGGCTACCGATGCGGTGCCTTATTACGCACTCCCACGGTACATCGAATTCCGCGAGACGCTGCCTAAGAATCCGCAGGGGCGCGTGTTGAAGTATCTTCTTCGGGACGAAGGCAAGACAGCGTCAACCTGGGACTGGGAAGATACGGATATTAAGGTCGATAAGCGCTAAGTCCGCTGCGAGGGGCTGCGCACAGCCCCTTCCCTACCTAGCAAAGCAACGAATCGGAATTAGCGTGTGGGCGCAGCGAGAGCTGCGCCCACCGTGTTTCAGTACTCCCGAACGGGAACGTCTTTCGGGCGTGAGTTGTAACCCGGCAAATGCAGGCCGCCATCCACGTGAATGGTCTCGCCAGTAATGAAACGCGACATCTCCGACGCCAGGAAGACAACCACCGGGCCGATGTCCTCCTCCGGATCGCCACAGCGCCCCAATGGCCGCATCGAGGCCGACATTTCGGCGAACCCTGGGTTTTCCGCCGCCAGCTTGTGGAAAGTAGCCCCCATGGCTGTGGGCGCTACGGCATTAACGCAAATGTTGAACCGCCCCCACTCCGACGCAGCGCTGCGGGTCAGGCCGACAATGGCTGATTTAGCGGTGTTGTAATCGCCATGCAGCCACGCACCGATCTCGGTGTCGATTGAGTAGAAGTTGACTATCTTTCCACCGCCGCGTGCCTTCATATGAGGCAGCGCAGCCTTCATCGCCCACCAGGCCGCCCATACCGTGGAGTTAAGCGTTTGAGCCAGCATCTCATCGGTCTTATCTTCAAGCAGGACGTTGGGCGTAGGCGCGAAGGCGTTGTTCACCAGGACATCGAGCCCACCGAATTCATCCACGGCAGCCTGAATGGCCGCCTCGATGTCTTCCTTGCTGGAAACATCGGTCTTCACAAAGAGCGCCCTGGCGCCCAACGCTTTCAGCTCTTGCGCAACGGCTGCGCCGCTTTGTTCGTCCAGCTCTGCAACTACCACCGCAGCGCCCGCCTTGGCGAAGCTCAACGCCACACCACGACCTATACCTCCGCCCGCGCCAGTGATAAGCGCTACACGCTCTCTTAGCAGTTTCATAGCCACTCCTTTCTTGTTGTTAGATAGACATTTTTAACTATAGTGTTCAAATATACTCTTTTCCGCACTACCAGGCATTATTCAGCAAAAAAGGATAACAAGATGGGTACGTTTCGCCGCCGAGTGGACATAGTGACCAGTGAAGAACACGACGAAGGCGAAGTTCGCGCAGCCCTCGAAGATGACTTCCACCACTTTCGCGTGTGGGCGCGTTACCAGGCTGGCGTGCTGATCGCGATTGGCGGCGAAGCGCTCCGATATCCCTATACCGCCTGCCTGCAGGCAACCGAGCCCCTTGAACGCCTGGTCGGCATGCAGCTCAGCCGGGTCGCCCATTCGGTGACACGCCAGACGGACGCAACGCACCAGTGCACGCATCTACTCGATCTGGCAGGGCTGGCAATTGCCGCAGCTGCCCGTCAGAGTCGCAGGCGTCGTTACGATATCGAGATTCCTGGCCGGGTGGACAATCGAACAATCGCGAGTTTGACGCGAGATCAAGAATGGAAACTGGACTGGCCCGTAAATGGTCCGCTTATCGAGGCTCCCGAGACTTACGCCGGAGTCAATCTACGCGAGGGGATGGCGCGCTGGGCATTGCAAACGCTGCCTGAAGAGGAAGCGGAGGCTGCTTTGATACTGCGCCGCTGTACGCTCATTTCGTTGGGACGGGAACGTGACCTGGACAGCCAGACACATGCAGTCCCGAGCGGTCTCTGCTATAGCCAGCAACCCGAACGGGCCGAACAAGCCATACGGATGAAGGGTTCGACGTGGGATTTCGAATCGTCGCAAGAACAACTGTGTGCTAGTGATCAGGATTGGCTGAACAGCCGAGGATCATAGCGAAGGACGCATTGCGCATGAGACGGCCCGCACCCCGAAAGAGGTGCGGGCTCGTCATCAGAGGAATACAGCGAGGTTTGGAGTGCCCAGAACGGCCTGGTCGATAATGACTTCGCGCCGCGCCAGCTTGAAGCCATCTTCGCGCATACGCAGCACGTCGCGACGTTCACCACTGATGATGTCGACGTGGTGGTCCTTGAACCGGCTGCGCGTCAACAGCAGATAACTGGTCACCACATACTCATCAGGGTTGGCGGTTTCCTCGACGAACACGTTCGTCACCAACCGTCGGGTACGCGACGGCGGGTCTTCCGCCCAGGCACTCTTGCCGGAAAGGCGAAGCACACGCCCCATGATCGACCGATAGTCGTCGTGGTAATGCTGAACAGAACGCACGATGCTCGCGGACAGCTCGGACTGGGTGCGGGTATGCCGCAGCGGTACGGTATAGATCAGATCGGTATCAAGCCGTGCTGCCCACTCCTGCAAACGAATTTGATCCAGTAGCGTTGCTTCCTCATAGAGGAATGTCACGACTTGGTTGTAAATATCCGCCCCGACCGGCACACGCTTGATACCGATCGGAGAGCCCGGCTGGATCTGGTCCTCGCCGCGTTGTTGAACTTCTGCCATGGAAATCTCCATTACTTTTTATTGTCATGACCCGGCCAGCGAGCGCTTATTTTTCGTCTGAAGCGGTCATCAGCTCATGCCAGTACTGCCACCAGTGCCACTGGGTATCGTCTTTGGTAAAGCCTTCATTGACGATGCCAGGGCCAGGCCATCCTTCCGGGGCGCCGGTTTCGAAGCAGGCTTGATACTTCAGAGTGCTCTTGCGCCCCATCGCGCCCTTCGCGGCGTGAGTCATGTGTGGCCAAGTATCGGAGTCGTCCTGCTCAACCATGCCGGATGTGCCGAAAAGCTGGATAGTCTGCTTAAGCATTTTTTCACGAAGCTCTGGCGGCGCATCCTTCTCGGCGAACACCCAATTGACAAACTCAAGCTTGTCCGGCCCTTGAGGAACATAGGCATGCAGAGTCATGGAACCAACCACGCTGCCATCCGGCTGCGGGATATATACGAAACCAAACAAGATATTCGGAAACATGCCTCCCACCTGCGGCGGCATGCTTGTCAACACCTTGAGCTGATCTTCACTAAGGTTACGCGCGAGTTGTTCGACCATGTCACGAGTCATGCCAGCAGGTGGCAGCGCGTTCAGTTTTTCCTGGACCGACAAGGTCGCCGGGTCTAGGCCAGTCAGGCGCTTGATCTTGCGCGCCAGATCAATGCAACGCAGTGCATGGCCGTGCGGGGAGCTAATCTCAACGCCGATCATTTCCGGACTCAGGTCAGTACCTTCCCCCTCGCCTTCGCCTTTTTTAGCATAGTTGCCCACTTCACCCAGCCAGCGGTGCAAGGTGAGAGTATGGAAACCATCGGCGGCGGACTGCTCGCCAGCGGTCTTCCAGTTCGCGTTCACGATGAACCGCTGCGGTGGGCCCAACACCTCCATGCCCTTGTCGCTGCGGCAGAAGAGCATGTCGTAATACCATTTGGCATCGCCGAGGAAGTCATCGAAAGACGGGCCGTCTACGTTCCAGGTTGCGAAGATCAAACCGCCATAAAGTGTTACCCGCGCCTTTTTCAGACCCAGCTCTTCCTTGGCCATCATCTTGCCATGCATACACTCGCGCTCGACCGGCGAGCCGATGAAGTCACCGTTTGGCCGGAACGCCCAACCATGGTAGATGCACTTGTGAATCTGCGTATTACCGCAATCGGCGGTGCTGATGCGCATGCCGCGGTGTGGGCAAACATTGAGCGAGACGTGAACTTCGCCCTCTTTAGTTCGGGCGGCGATCACCGAATCCGAGCCCATGTCGCGCACGATGAAATCGCCGGAGTTAGGGATTTCAGATTCGTGGCCAAGCAGGACCCAGATCTTGCCGAAGATCTTTTCCATTTCCAGCTCGTAGATTTCCCGGTCGCTAAGGACCCGCATCTGTACTTCACGTGTCGCTGGGTAGATAAGATCCGAGACCTTGGTTCCGTCGGACAATACGGGGCTCGTTGTTGTTAGCATGATTGCCTCCTGTTTATAGGGCATAGCCGCCGAGGGCGATTGAGACAGGTCGAATATAAGACACTTTTCGTCAATATGTATACCAGATGTCCACGTTCTATATGTGACATCTTGCTGCTGAAATAAACCGGCATGACTAGCTTGAGGTTTGAGCCAGGCCAACTGACCAAAAACAGGCCACTACCTCAGGCGTAGTTCGTGGCGGTGCCAACACGGGTTCGCAGCACACCGATGCCCTGCACTTCCAGCTCCACCAAGTCTCCTGGCTTGAGATAACGCAACTGCTCCAACCCGCAACCATTGCCCACAGTGCCGGAACCGAGAAATTCACCGGGGTACAGGGTTTCCGAACGTGAAACATGAGCGATGACATCTTCGAACTGCCAGCGCATGTCTCGGGTGTTGCCGCGCCCCCATTCTTCGCCATTTACCCGCGCCACCATGTCCAGGTCATAGGGGTCGCCCAGCTCGTCAGCGGTGACCAGGCACGGACCCATGATGTTGGCCGTATCGAAGTCCTTGCTCTTGGCAGGGCCGAGCATTCCGGACATTTCTTTCGCCTGAGCGTCGCGCGCGCTCATGTCGTTGAAAATGGTGTAACCAACGATATGCGAGCGGGCCGTATCACGGCTTATATCCTTGCCACGCTTTCCGATGTAGCAGCCAAATTCCAGTTCGAAGTCCAGTGCCTTGCTAAAGCTCGGCCACTGAAACTCATCGTCGATACCGACTACCGCAAAGCGATTGCATTTGTAATAGATCGGCTGTCGATTGAAGGTCTCGATCACCCGGTCATCGGCCCCCGTGTTCATCGCTTTCAGCGTTGCTTCAGGGTCCGGCGTACGTAGGGCACGCGCGCGTCTGGCGGCGGCAAAACTCTGTTTCAGGTGCAGTTCGAAGCATGAGCAGTCACGCATCTGCGGTGGAGGCTGGATCGGTGCGCGCAGCTTGACGGTGGCGCGTTCGATGACAGCCCCGGAGGGCGCCTTGGCTACCAGCGCCCGACCTTGTTCGAGCGCCTGCTCGCCGCCTTCGATCAACGCCAGAACGCTGGCAAATTCGGGGCTCTCACGACCTTGCATACTGCGATAGGCAGTCTGCAGATCGACGATCAGCCCATCATTTTCGATCAATGCCCCGGCGCGCTCGAAGCCAGCGTTGTCGGTATAGGTTACGAGCCTCATACGCGACCACTCACAGGCAGGCAGGCGCCGGTTACGGGGGCCGCTTCGTCCGATAGAAGAAACGCGATTACCGATGCCAGTGCTGTTGGCGATACCCAACGACCCGGATCGGAGTCCGGCATGTCGGCACGGTTGGTCGGCGTATCGATGATACTTGGCAGCACGGCATTGACAGTGACGCCCCGATCCTTGACCTCCTCTGCCAGCGCTTCGGTAAGGCGAACCACGCCAGCCTTGGACGCCGCGTAAGCGCCCATGCCCAAGCCCGCTTTGAGTGCGGCCAACGCGCCGACATTGACGATCCGCCCCGAGCCAGTCGCAGTGAGATGAGGCAGCGCCGCCTGGGAGGCCACTACCGCAGTGCGCACGTTCATCTGATACATGCGATCCCAGGTGTCGAGGCTTCCGGATTCAAGCGTTTCCCAGGCGAAACCGCCGGCTACATTGACCAGCCCATCGATGCGTCCGAAATGCTCGACTACCCTGTTCAATGCCTCCGCTGCCGCGGCAACGGACGTCAGGTCAACGCCGCCGATGGCATGCAGTTGTGCAGCTTCAGGTAATGAGCCGGGCAGCTCGGCGCGGTCAAGTAGTGCCACGCGGGCACCTCGGGCCAGAAGCAGATCGCCAAGGGTTCTACCAAGCACGCCGAAGCCGCCTGTGACGACAACGGTCTTGTCCTGCAAAGACTGGGACATACTGAAAGCCTCTTGTTTTTTTCTACGACGCACCGCTCGGAGCAGTGCCAACTCGAAACTAAATATGACACTTTTCGATTTTATGTACAAATGATAACGTAACTGAAAGATGCGCACCTGGATGGAATGTCGATGCCTAGAAAACTACCCGCGCTGAACGCCGATACCCTCGCCTTCTGGCAGGGCGGCAAGCGAGGCGAACTGCTGATTCACCATTGCGAAGCATGTTCTCAGTTCTTTCATCCTCCCGGTCCCATATGTCCTCGCTGTGCCAGCTTCGAGGTCGGCCCACGCTCAGTCTCCGGTAAAGGCACAGTGGTGAGCTACACGCTTAACTACCAGCCATGGACTGCCGAACTCGACGTGCCGTACGTCGTAGCGATCATTGAGTTGGTCGAGCAGTCGGGTCTGCGCTTCGTCAGTAACGTTATCGGCATGGATCCGCAACAGGTGCATATCGACATGCCGGTCCGAGTCAGCTTCCTGAACGTCGAGGATGTCTGGCTGCCCATGTTCGAAAGGGATCAATGAATGTTCGATCGTCGATACGATAAACAAGTAGCCATCACCGGCATCGGACAGTCCGAAATCGGTCGCCCATCTTCGCTGTCAGCAATGCGCCTGACGCTTGACGCCTGCCTGGAAGCCATTACCGACGCAGGCCTGGAGCGTAGCGACATAGACGGCGTCGCGTGCTGGCCGGGGGACAACAACAACGGCGACCCCTTTTCTCCCGTTGGCCCCAGCGCGCTCAAAAGCACACTGGGCCTGAACGTAAACTGGTTCGGTGCAGGCTATGAAGGCCCCGGCCCGCTTGCCGGCGTGATTAACGCAGCCATGGCAATCGAAGCAGGCCTGTGCAAACACGTTCTGGTATTTCGCACCATCACCGAAGCATCGGCCCGCATGTCGAACAAGCAGGCTGGCGCGCTCACCAACAAGACTCAGGGCCGCGACAGCAGCTTCGCGTGGCAATGGTTCACGCCGTTCAACGTAATGTCCGGCATCAACCTAATGGCGCTCTATGCGCAGCGCCATTTTCATGAGTACGGCACACGACCCGAACAGCTGGCTCAGATAGCCCTGACCTGTCGCCGAAATGCGATGCGTAATCCCAAGGCACTTTATCGAACGCCGATGACCATGGACGACTACATGGCATCGCGGATGATCTCGACTCCACTGCGTATGTTCGATTGCGACGTACATTGCGATGCGTCCACCGCAATCGTACTGTCGCGGCGAGATACCGCGCGCGACACACGCAATACGCCGATTCGTATCGAATCCATTGGCGCGGCATTGAATCAGCCGTGGTCGTGGGATCAGATCTCGCTCACCCAGATGGCGGCTTTCGACGTAGGTCGGATGATGTGGGACCGCACCGACTATCGCCCCCAGGATGTCGACTCCGCGCAGCTATACGACGGCTTTTCCATCCTCACCATGATCTGGCTGGAGGCCCTGGGGCTCTGCCCGACCGGCGAAAGTGGCGCTTTCGTCGAGGGTGGTCAGCGTATCGCGCTGGACGGCGAGCTACCTATCAATACTAATGGCGGCCAGCTTTCCGGCGGCCGCACCCACGGCCTGGGCTATGTGCATGAGGCCTGCCTGCAGCTATGGGGGCGAGCCGAGGGGCGGCAGACTACGGAGAACCGAGTCTGCGCAGTGGCGGCTGGAGGTGGCCCATTGGGCGGCAGCCTTTTGCTGGTTCGGGAATAGTTACTAGAAGAGAACGCTGGTCAGTTCGCTGCAGAATTCGACGAGGGCATCGCCCAATTCGGCGATGCCCTCCTCATCACGCTGACCGCGGAACATCACTGCCGAAACCGTAAAGTCGATGCTGCCGCCGGGGGAAAAAACAGGCGCGGCAACGGCAAGAATGCCCACGGAGAAATGGCCATCGTCTGTTGCCCAGCCTCGCTTCTGAGCCTCGCGTACTTCTTCCCGGTACATATCGAAAGGCAACGGTCGAGCCCAGCGGATGCTGTCGTACGTCGCGCGTATTTCGGGGCTGTCGAGATCGATCTGCGTAGCGAACAATCTGCCGCTGGCACCCATCAGCATCGG
This sequence comes from Stutzerimonas stutzeri, assembly GCF_018138085.1. Taxonomy (NCBI): domain Bacteria; kingdom Pseudomonadati; phylum Pseudomonadota; class Gammaproteobacteria; order Pseudomonadales; family Pseudomonadaceae; genus Stutzerimonas; species Stutzerimonas stutzeri. The sequence goes on along the minus strand of NZ_CP073105.1, from coordinate 1,477,468 downwards.
CAGACGTTGCCCTTCGGCCATATCGATTCGAACGTCTGTGGGGCTCGCCGCGGAACTGACGATCACAATGCGGTCCGCACCCAGGCGCCGCCACAACGTAACAGTGATGCTCTGCCTCGCAGCCAGGCTTTGTAACAACGGCTTCGCCAGCTGCACCCGCTGCCCCTGGGTGACCAACTGCTCAACGAGACGCGCCAGCCCTATCCCCGCCGAATAGCGCTTTGACATGAGATTGAAATCCACCACGTCTTCAGCGACCAATGTGCGCAGGATGTTGAAGCATGTGCTTGGATTGATTGAAAGCTGGCGTGCGATATCAACGGAGCGCTCAGGCGTCCCGACCTGGCTCAGATGCCGCAAGATACGAATCGCATTGGCCACCGGTTTGACAAGGACGGCACCGTTGGCCTTCTGCTGTTCACCAAGGTCTAAAATTTCGTTGCTATTCATGCAGATCCCTAACTCATGCTCGCTTTAGATCTGCATTCTATACTGAGAATAAAACACCGCAACTAATTCAGCATACGGATGCCAAGCGGTATTACTGATCGTTTACCGAAGGGGCTTGGTAGATGTAGCGGCGCGTTGCCAAAGTGTCACATCGGAATCGCTGCAAGCTATTTTCTTTAGACTCGTCAGCTTTGGTGACTCTAGCCCGCTGGCGCAAATATTCGAGCCAGGACTCGACGATAAAACGCTCAACGTAAAGGTTCTTTTCACTCAGATCGCGGTAAAGCCGCCAGTTCTGTGCCCCGTTTCGCCGTCTGGATTGGCCGACGTCATAGGCCGTGCGGACGAAAATGTCGCGTTCGGCATCATTGACTCGGTAGCTGATTTCCACAGACACCGGACCATCGGAATGAGAAACATCGCGTGCCAGCAACAGCTTGTCGGTCTGCTGCGCTTCAGCGAAATCAGCTTCGTTACCCAACTCGATTGTGCCGTTACGGGTGATGAGAAGCCCCAACAGAATAGTCACGGCAGAAATGATGAGCGCGTTATTGAGTCCGATATATTCTGCCAACGCCCCCCACAGAGCCCCGCCCAGCGCCATGGCTCCCATGAGCATTAGCAGGTACACCGAAGCGACTCGGGCGCGCACCCAGTTCGCCGCGTAGGTTTGCACGACCGTGGAGATGGTCGCATTCACGGCCATCCAGCCCATGCCAGCGAAGATCAGCATCGCGCACACGACGTAACGGTTATGCGTTAGGGCAGCAGCAAGTGTTGCAGCTGCAAAAGCGATCGCACCTGAAGCAATGAGCGTGCGCAACGTAAATCGGCGATACAGCTTCGTGAGATTGAGAGCAGCTACCACTGCCCCTCCGCCCATGAATGCCATGAGCAAGCCATAGCCGCCAGCATCCATGTCGAGCTCTTCCTTAGCTACCAGAGGCATCAGCGCCCATAGTGCGCTGGCGCAACTGGTAAACACGAACACCTGCTTCAACGCATTGAACAGGACTGACGAGTGCCGGATATAGCGCAAACCGCTGCGCATGCCACCGCTGAAGGTTTCCGGTGGCAGGTCATGCGCCTGCCGGCTCGATTTCAAGGTGAGAATAAACAGGATCACGGCCGTCATGCACAGAGCAATCACCAGAAACACCGATGCCGCGTTCCAGTATGCAATCAGCACACCGGCAATCGCCGGGCCCAATGCCCGAGCGGCATTGGTCGCGATGCCATTCAGCGATACTGCGGCCGGAACCTCACTTCGCGGCAACACATCGACGATGGTCACCATCCACGCGGACATTCCCAACGCGCTGCCAGTACCCAGAACAAAGGTCAGCAAAAGCAGCGTCCAGGCACCCAGTTCGCCGCTGTAGGCAAGCAGACATAGGACTGCGGCCGCGCCGAACATCGTCGCCTGCGTTACGATCAGCCAGCGGCGGCGATCCACCAGATCGGCGATCACTCCACCTGGCAGGCCGAACAAAAAGACCGGTAGCGTCATCGCCGTCTGTACCAGCGAGACCATCAGCGGTGACGACGACAGCGTCGTCATGATCCAGGCCGCACCGACCGTTTGCATCCAGATGGCCAGGTTTACGACAGCAGCAGCAAACCAGAGGCCTCGGAATACTCGGTGACGGAACGGAATCCAGGGTGATCCCTCTTTCATTGCTGCTCCTTCACACAAGGCTGCGAACGATGGGCGCCACTTAGCCTATAATGTCATCACCCGCAGGCAGCCCAAGCCGGCCCACTTTGCGTGCAGCATGCAGCTCGCGCCGCTCACCGACGCGGTTGCACAGCTGCCCAACGCCCTCGATTCGGGCATCGATCGCATCGCCGGGTTTTAGGAAGTTGCCCGTTTCCAGCGCCACGCCATGCGTCGAGCCAGTAAAAACCATATCCCCTGGGCGAAGCGTTATCCGTGCATCGAGGTAATTCAGAAGCTCGTCCACCGGGAAAATCATGTTTCCGGTGTTGTCCTGCTGGCGCTGTTCACCATTAACGCTCAGTTGCAGATTCAGTGCCGGCTGACCGGGACCACCGAGCTCATCGAGCGTAACTATCCAAGGACCTATCGGAGTAGTGCGATCCATAGCCTTTTGCGTAAGCAGGTCGAGACGACCGATCTGCCGGCCCGCATCTCGCGCACTGATGTCGTTGCCAACCGTATAGCCGAGCAAGCACGCGCTCGCCTGCGGCTCGTCCAGTAGAGGACGGGCGACCACGGCGACCAGCTCGACTTCATAGTCGAGCTCACCCGTCACGGCTGGAAACTGAATGTCTTCACCCGCGCCAACCAGAGCTGATTCCGGAATCGAATACGCCAGGGTATGTGCCGGTGCTTTGCTACCTAGCCGCTCGAGATGGCTCAGATAGTTGAGGCCAACGCCGAAAATCCGCCCGCCAGGCTGAAGTGGCGGTAGCAGGCGGCACGCTGCTAGAGGAATCCAATCAGCGTCGAGGTCCAGCGCCGCTTCCCCTTGCTCGCCAAGCGACGGTGCCCATTCGCTGAAAGGCGCCCGAATGGCCCGCAGGCGAACGCTATTGGCATCCAGCAAGGCCCAAAAGGCCTCGCCGGCAACTTCCACGCGTGCGATGCGCATCTCAGCGCTTGCTGGCCAAGTATTCCGGATCGAGTACCTCTTCAGGCGTTTTCACGCTCGGCCCGAGGATGGGGCCAACCATTTCATGCCCCCACACGCTCAATACTTCTGGATTGAGTTCGAACGGATCGCCCTGCCACGGCTCGATCTCGGCAATGGTCTCGATGGCGAAGCCCGACGGCGTGAAATGGTAGAAGGACACGTGCGGGTCCTGGGTATGCTGGCCGAGCGTCATCATCATTGGCAGCTCACGTTTACGCACGATGTCGTAGGTCTCGCCAACGTCGCGGATGCTGCTGACAACGATGCCGACATGCTGCACACCCATACGCCCCGGCCCGAAACCATATGCGATGTCATGGCTGGTGTGATGGTTCAGCTTGGAACGGAAAAAGCCGGTGCGACCCTTGCCAGCGCCTGCGCCATACCAGCTGAAGCCCATCACATTGATCAGGAAATTCTCGAGTTCGGGGCCGTATTCCGGCGTGATCACCACGACGTGCCCAGCACCGCGCTCATTGGCAACGAAGCCGCCATGGCAGCGCCCCGGCATGAAGGAGCGTGGCGTCCATTTTTGTGCGTAGAAAAGTTCATGCTGATAGCCGACCGGATCGCGAAAACGGATCAGCTCGCGCACGCCGCGCTTCTCGCAAAGCTCCGCGTCGCCGCGGGTGAACTCAACGCCGGCAGCGGTGAATTTCTTCAACGCATCCTCGAAGGCCATCCGCCCTATCGCTTCCCAGCCTATATAGGCGAGACGGTCGACCTTACCGGGGTGGAAGGCAAAACGATGGCGGCGATCGTCGATCTTGAAATAAAGCGAATCGGGGTCGCTCTCGGGGCTGCGGCCGATTCCGAAGCCCATGACGTTTGGGCCATAGTCACGCCACTCATCGAGTTTGGTGGTTTCGAAGCCCATGTAACCGATGCCGATGATATCCACGAGAATTCACCTCTTTGTTGTTCTAGGTTCACGGACGCCACCGGCGCCCGCACGAGCGCTGCTAGATTGCGAGCAACCCGCCGTCTATGACGAAATCCGACCCGGTAATGAACGAGGCCTCGCTGGAAGCCACAAACAGCGCCATGGCGACCACCTCTTCGGGCTCACCGGGACGGTCCATCAGCACGCCATCTAGCAACGCTGCACGCGCTTCCGGATTCTCCAGAAATGCTCGGGTACCGGGCGTCGCAACGAATCCGGGGCTGAGGCTGACAGCACGTATGCCAACCGGCGCACCTTCCACCGCGAGCTGGCGGGTAAAGGACACCACCGCACCCTTGGCAGCCGAATGAGCCGAGATGCCGGCGACCTTGGAGCCGCCCCACGCTGCAGTGGATGAAATATTGATAATCACGCCACGCTGCTCGGCAAGATGATGCCAAGCGTATTTGGTGGTGTAGAACAGCAGATCCAACTCATTACGGATGGTGTAGTGCCAGTCCTCGATCGACATCTCGCTAACCGCCCCAAAACGCGCGGCCGAAGCGTTGTTATAAAGGATGTCGATGCGACCATGCTCGGCCACGGCGGCGTCGATCCAGGCCTTGGCCTGTTCGTGATCGCCAAGATCCAGCGGAGCCATGCCATATAAGCGCAAACCCTGCTCCTGCATCAGCGCAGCGGTTTCCTCGTGCGCCGGCCCATTGAAGTCACAACCGACCACAATGGCGCCTTCCTGAGCGAAACGCAGCGCGGCTGCCCTGCCCTGCCCACCGCCAGTACCGGTGATCAGCGCAACCTTGTTCTGTAAGCGACCTACCATTGCTGTCCTCCCGACCCCGATCCGCCTAGTCCTAATTACCAGCGCCTAGGCCGATTTGTCATTCATTTGATTTCTTCGAGCCAAATCGCTTCGGCGGGGCAAGCCGCTGCACCCTCGCGGGCTTCTTCTTCGAGCTCTACGGGAACGAGGTCGCTATCGAGATACACAAGGCCATCAGCATCGAGCTTGTAGATGCTCGGGCAGACGGACGCGCACAGACCATATCCGCAGCAGCGGCTACGGTCGGCAACCACTTTGAATTGTACTTTTTCTGAACTCATTTCTTGTCTCCTTATCAGGCCCAGCTATCGCTGATAATGAACACTTATTGATTTTTTGTACATTATTTTTTTGAACATTCCATCGCCTCAGGCTCAAAGCTGAAACGGCTCACCGCAAGGTTCAGTTCCTGTGAAAGCTCGCGAAGTCCCGCAACAGCGTTCGCAACGCTGTGAGTAATCGCATCACCCTCGCCAGCCATCCGCGCTATGCGCTCAACATTCGAGGCGATATCACGCCCGCCTTCACTTTGAGTTTCGACTGCCCTTGCAATCTCATCCACGCCGCGTGTCGAATCCCCTACTAGCACAGCTGCCTGTTGCAGTGTGCTCTCAAGTTCCACGAGGAGCTTGCTGCTGTCGTCCAGCGCGACCGTACCAGCTTGCAGCGCTTGGTCGACCACTCCCGACTGATCATCCAACCTTAAGGTGAGGTCATTGATCGAATTCGCTGCCAGCGCGGAACGTTGCGCCAGATTCCTTACCTCATCGGCAACCACGCTGAAGCCGCGCCCGCTCTCGCCTGCACGCGCCGCCTCTATCGCCGCGTTCAAAGCAAGAAGATTGGTCTGAGCCGACAATTCCTTTACCTGCGTGATGCTCGCAGTGATTGCCGATGTGCTCTCTACGAAATCACCCACCGAAACGCGGATGGCGGCGAAGGCCTGGCGCACGCTTTCTATTTCTCCAAGCAGTCGCGTCAGTGTCGAGTGCCCCGCCTCGGCCCCCTTCAGGCTGGCATCGGCGGAACTGCGCAGTTTCTGGGCATGTGACGATATCGAGGCGATGCCAGCGCTCATTTGCTCGACCGTAGCGGATACCTCCGTCACTGCGGAGGATTGACTGGCCGAACTCTGCGCGACCTGCGTCGATGTCACAACCAGCTCCTCCGCCGAAGCCCCCACTGCTGCCGCCACGCCCGCCACGCGCCGCAACGCCTGCTGAAAGCTCTCGATCAGCTCGTTGAACGCTTGGCCTGTATGGGCGATTTCGTCACGACCGATGATTCGTACACGCTGAGTCAGATCGCCATCGCGCAGCTTGATCGACGCGCGCTCGATTACACGGATGGATCGGACAATCTGGCCCCGCAACATGACGCTCGCCAGCAAGGACACCGCTATTGCAGCTAACAGCACGCCGACGAGCACTTCCACTACGGTTTTCACCCGGTCGCTGGCGCCGGTAAACGCAGCGGAGGTGAGCTCTTCCTGCAGGGTCAGCAAGCGGCTGAACTGCCCGGAAAGACTGTTGAAATCCGAACGTACAATGCCAAGAAGCGATACCGCTTGCGGTGGGTAGCTTAGGGCTGCCTGTTTCATGTCCGCCAAACCGCGCGCATAAATTTCCGCTTGTTCCCGCACGGTCTGGTAAGCAGCCTGCTCATCCTCGGCAAGCCGTGTTTCTTTCGCCGCCGTGTCAAGCAGGCCTAGCATCTCAGCGGAACTCAAATCCATCTCTTCCAGATAGAACTCCAGCTCCTCACTTGAAGCCTGCCCATTGGACTCGAGAATTCGGACCACCATGGCGTACGCGTTGATCATCGCCGCCTGGGAAGCCGCAGACGTTTCAAGAACCCGTTTGTATTGTTGAAATCGCAACTGGTCTATTTCATCTATCACGGCCTGCTGCTTTTCCAGCCCCTGGTAGGCGACGCCCGAGAGGACGACCAGCGAGACGATGAAAAAAAGAGGAAGCAACAGGAGCTTCGCTCCAATGGTGAAGCGGCCCAGGGTTGGCATGATGATTCCCATCTTGTTGTTATAAGTTTGAGGCTCTCTATGGCTAGACAAGGCTGCCACAGTCGCTTTATTCTCAATACAGTATTTGATTTCATATTAAGAATTCAACAGTGCGACGCGTTTCGCTTGGCTCAACAAAATCTATAAGGAAGCCAAACCATGCCCCCTTCGAAGAACGAAGTGGCGATCGATACCCTCGAATTTCGCCAGAGCTGGAAAATACTGATTCTCGCCGTGGCGGGCGTCGCAATCAGTATCAACGCGGCACTTCTCTATGGCTTCGGTACCCTCGTCGTACCGCTGGGCGATGCCTTTGGCTGGAGCAAGAGTGAGCTTCAAGCAAGCATCACCTTTCTGTTCGGTGGCGCGGTCATTTCGCTGCAGCTAGTCGGCTGGTTCAACCTTCGCTACGGCATGAAGCGGGTCACCGTCGCTTCCCTGCTGCTGCTCTCTCTCGGCTACCTAGCAACCACGTTGCTCACTGGATCTATCTGGTCGCTGTATTTCGCTTTCGCCGCACTACCCATTCTTGGCATGGGTGCGCTGGCAGTCACCTGGACCCAATTGATCAGCCTGTGGTACGACCGCAACCGTGGGCTGGCTCTGGCGATCGGGTTGTCCGGCACAGGCATCACGGCCGCAACCATTCCCCCATTGATGGCCTGGGGGATCGGCCAATGGGACTGGCGCGCCGCGTTCATAATTCTAGCTTTGCTCAATCTGCTGGTACTGCTTCCGCTTATCCTACTGTGGTTTAAGGTTCCAGGCGCTGCCGGGGCCCAGTCAGACAAAAGGGAGGCCGATCTACAGAAACTGCCCGGCATGTCCTTCCGCAAAGGTATGACCTCGCGAAAGTTCTGGACCTGCAACCTCGCGCTCGGGCTGGTGATTTCCTCGATCGTGGGAATGGTCACCAGCACGGTACCGATGCTGCAGTCCAGAGGGTTGTCGGCAAGCGATGCGAATTTGATCTTCAGCGGCTTTGGCTTTTCGCTTATTTTCGGTCGCATGCTGATCGGCTATTTACTCGACCGTATGTGGCCGCCCGGAATATCGGCCATCAGCCTGGCGCTTCCAGCCATCGGATGTGCGATCTATCTCAGCGGAACGGGGGAGTTTTCTTCATTGCTGCTGGCCGCCGTGCTTGTCGGTTTTGGCGCCGGGGCGGAGTTCGATATAGCTGCATTCCTGATCGCACGCTATTTCGGGCTGCGCGAATACGGCCGGCTGTTCGGCGTGCATCAAGGCTTGAATACCGTGGCCTCAGCGCTCGCCCCGTTGCTATTCGCCTACATGCTGAGCACTACTGGAAACTACAACGCCATGCTGTTCTATTCAGCGGCCTGCTGCATCGTTGGCCCGCTGTTGCTGCTTACATTGGGTCGAACACCGCGCTTTGCCTCGTTGCCCATGCTGACCCATCCCTGACCCACAATAAAAACGGAGCAGACCATGCCTACCTTGATCTTTATCGAACACAACGGCACGCAACATCAGGTTAGCGGTGCCATCGGCCAGTCGGTGATGCAGGCCGCAACCTTTGCCTCGGTTCCCGGACTTCCGGCGGATTGCGGTGGAGCCTGTGCATGCGCGACCTGCCACGCGTATGTCGAAGAAGCGTGGATGGAAAGACTTCCCGCCGCTGAAGGCATGGAGTTGGACATGCTGGACTATGCGTTCGAGCGGCGCGACAACAGCCGGTTGACCTGTCAGTTGGTGATCAGCGAAGCCATGGACGGGTTGGTTATCCACCTGCCCGAGTCCCAATTCTAAGCGCCGCACGCTGGCGCGATTCTAGGAGGTCCTATGTCACTCGCCTCGGTAGTGATCATCGGTGCTGGCCACGCCGGCTTTCAGGTAGCTGCTTCGCTGCGCCAGGAAGGCTATGACGGAAAAATCACCCTGATCGGCGATGAGCCTGGCCTGCCCTATCAGCGGCCGCCGCTGTCCAAGGCCTACCTGCTCGGCAAGATTACCGAGACGAGTCTACTCTTCCGTCCTGCCGAATTCTTCGAGACTCAACGTATCGAGCTGTTGCATGACCAGGCCACGGCGATAGACCGTTTGAACCGTAGGGTATTGCTCGCTTCCGGCGCCGTTGCCACCTACGACCATCTGGTGCTTGCCACCGGCGCGCACAATCGTCCGCTGCCCGTTCCGGGTGCCGAATTGGATGGCGTTTTTGGCATCAAGACCAAGGCCGATGCTGATGTGCTGGCGCCGCTGGTAAAGGAAGCGCGAAATGTCGTCGTGGTTGGCGCCGGCTTTATCGGCCTCGAATTCGCAGCAGTCGCAGCAGCGCTTGGCGCTACCGTGCATGTGCTGGAACTGGGTGATCGGCCCATGGCCCGCGCACTGTCGCGAGAAATGTCGGAGGTGTTCAGGGATGCGCATGAACATTGGGGCGTCCATTTCGATTTTCGTCAGGGCTTGGCACGCCTCGTCGGTGATAACGGACGAGTATGCGCAGCGGAAACTTCCGATGGCCGTACGCTGCCGGCCGACCTCGTGGTCTTCGGCATCGGCGTGATCCCCAACGTACAACTGGCGACCGAAGCAGGCCTGCAGATCGAAAACGGCATCAAGGTCGACGCCAACCTGCTCACCGTGGATCCGCAGATTTCCGCCCTTGGCGATGCCGCTTGCTTCCCCTGCCTGTACAGCGACGAGCAGCCGACCCGGCTTGAATCGGTGCAGAACGCCGTCGATCAGGGCCGCTGCATTGCGGCGCGGCTGATGGGCAAGCCCGCGCCCTACTCCGCCTTGCCGTGGTTCTGGACAGATCAGGGCAACCTCAAGTTGCAGATCGCTGGGCTCTCGACCGGCTACGACAGTACCGTGGTGCTAGGCTCGGTCGAGTCGCGTGAAGTATCGGTGCTGTGTTTCCGCAATCAGCATCTGGTTGCTGTGGAGTCCTGTAATCGCATGGGCGATCACATGGCGGCACGCAAGATTCTCGCCCGCCCGCCCAGGCTCACTCCCCAGACAGCAGCTGCCGAGGGCTTCGATCTGAAAGCCTGGGAAGCGGCTAACCGCGACTGAACGTCGATGACAATCAGGCACTGACCACCACCTCAAGGAATATGAAATGAGCAGAACCTGGTTCATTACCGGGGCTTCTCGCGGCCTCGGCGCGGCGATTGCTCAGGCAGCGCTCGCCGCTGGCGATAATGTAGTGATCAGCGCCCGCCGGCTCGAACAGCTGGATCAGTTCGTAGCGCAAGCACCCGAACAAACGCTTGCCGTGGAGCTCGACGTTACCCGAGAAGACCAGGCGGTAGCGGCGGTTGAGGCTGCCATCACCCGTTTCGGACGCATCGATGTGCTGGTCAACAACGCCGGCTATGGGCAACTCGCCCCATTCGAAGAAAATACAGCCAGCGATGCCGAGCGACAGTTCGCCACCAATGTGTTTGGCGTGTTCAACCTATGCCGAGCGGCCTTGCCGATCATGCGCAAACAGCGCAGCGGCCATATTTTCAATGTCTCGTCGGTGGCCGGCGTGGTAGCCATGGGCGGCGCCGCGCTGTACTGCGCTTCCAAATTCGCCGTAGAAGGATTTTCCGAGTCGCTGGCTCAGGAAGTCAGCCAATTCGGCATCACGGTTACGCTGGTTGAGCCCGGCGTGTTCCGTACGGATTTTCTCGATCCAAGCTCCGCGGTGTTCGGCGCCAATGGGCTTGAGGACTACGCAACGCTTACCGCGAAGATCAGAGCAGGCTCAGCCGCCAACAACCATCGCCAGACAGGCGATCCCGCCAAACTGGGTGAAGCGCTTGTGCAGCTGGCCAGCATGGAAAAGCCGCCGCTCCGTTACGTCGCGGGGTCCGACGCCTACCAAGCGATCACCAGCAAGCTCGACAAGATGAAAGAACAAATCGAGCAATTGCGTGATCTGTCCGCTTCATCCGACGGTGTTTTCTAGGCGAAACGGAGCCCGTACGATCCAGCGAACCGACGGGTCCGCTCGGTATCTCTTTCCTTCTCTCGGGGCATAAGCCTGCGTCGTCCGCCTCAGGAGCTAGCTGTTTGGATACCGGAACCACACATCCCACCCGGCTCACGTTGTCGATCATCTTCATCGTCTGCTTCAACTTCATGTCTTATGTGGCCAATGGGTTACCGCTGGCCGTATTACCCAGCTTCGTTCTCAACGACCTTGGGTTTGGCACTGTCTTGGCAGGCATCGTCATTGGCACGCAGTACGTGTCGACCCTGCTGTCACGACCATTGGCCGGCGTGCTGGCCGATCGCTTCGGCGCGAAATGGGCTGTCATCGTCGGGCTGGCCGGCCTTGCAGTCTGCGGCGTACTGACCACGCTGGCGATTGTCATGTACGCCTCGCCCTGGCTCAGCGTCTCGATCCTGATTGGCGCACGCATAATTCAGGGCATCGCTTCAGCCATGATTTCCACGCCCTGCTGTACTTGGGCCATCGGCTTGCATGGCAAGGCGCATACCGCACGGGTGATGTCCTGGAACGGCATTGCCGCTTATGGCGGTATCGCCGTCGGTGCGCCCTTGGGCGTGCTGATCAGCCATCAGTTCAGTCTGGCCAGCCTCGGCCTGTGCATCGTCTTGCTCGGTCTGTTGTCGTTGGTTCTTGCGATGGTCAGGCGTTCAGCGCCGCTGTTGCGCGGCGAACGGCTGCCCTTTTTCGACGTATTCTGGTCGGTGGTGCCCAACGGTTTGGCATTGGCGTGCAGTTCAGCCGGCTTTGGCAGTCTGACCGCCTTCATAGCTTTGTATTTCGACAGCCTCGGCTGGGCCAATGCCGCCTGGTGTCTGACCGGCTTCGGCGCCGCTTTCATCGTCGCCAGGCTTGTCACGCCCAACGTAGTGGTACGTTTCGGTGGCTATTCAGTGGTTACAGTGTGCCTGTTGGTACAGGGCCTCGGACTGCTGCTCATCTGGCTGGCCCCCTCACCCGAGATAGCGATCTTCGGAGCCTCGCTGACTGGCATGGGAGTGTCCTGGGTGTACCCCGGACTTGCGGTAGAAACGCTGGCGCGTACGCCAGACGCCAATCGCAACTCCGCATTAAGCGCACTTTCGCTGTTCTTCGATCTGGCGGTCGGGCTAGCCGGCCCCTTGATGGGGCTCGCTGCAGCCAGCCTGGGCCTTGCTGAGGTTTTCCTCGGCGCGGCGCTGCTTTCGGCTGTCGGGTTTATTCTGGTGTTGTCTCTTCGCAGGCGACACGTACAACCTTCAACCGGTGCGCTGAATGGCGCGCCTCATTGAATGAGAAAACCGCCATCTACAGCGAGTGTGTGTCCGTTGACGTAGCCGGCCGCAGGCGAACAAAGCCAAGCAATTGCGGCGGCGATTTCTTCCAGCCGGCCCCAGCGCTTCATCGGGTTAGTCTGGGCAACCGTCTCATGTTTATCCTCACTGAACAAACGTTCGGACATCTCCGTGGCAAATACACCTGGTGCAACCGCGTTTATGCGCAGACCTTGGGAGCCATATTCAATGGCAGCTGCGCGAGTCACGCCCAAAACGCCGTGTTTACTGGCATGGTAAGCCACTCCGAGAGACCCACCGTTGACGCCGCCGATCGATGAAACATTGACGATGCTCGCGCCCTGCTGCCGAAGCAGGTGGGGTGCCGCGTATTTCATACAGAGCCAGGTGCCTTTAAGATTGATGTCCAATACCCGATCCCAGTCATCCTCGGAGTAATCGGCGAGCGGGACGAACGGCGTCCCCTCGATGCCAGCGCTATTGATCAGCATATCCAGCTGCCCCCAAAATCCCACCGTTTGCTCGACCAGCCTCTGTACTTCGACGGCCCGGCTGACGTCAGCCTGGACGAACTCGGCTAGCCCGCCTGCCTCGCGAATCGTAATAACAGCTTGTTCACCCTCCCTGGTACGCCTTCCGGACACCACAACCTTTGCGCCCTCTGCCGCCAAAGCCAGCGCCCCTGCCAATCCAATCCCCGTCGTGCCACCGGTTATCAACGCCACCTTTCCGTTGAGCCCAAGATTCATCTGCTTCGCCTTGTCGTTTTGCCTCCTTCCAATGTAGCCAAGCCAATTAAATACACAAACTCACAATCTGTCTTACTTTCAGAGAACGACGCGGAGGCCTCGAGTCAGACGCCACGCGAGTTTCTTTTTTCTTGGATCGGACAGTTTTACGTCTTCACTCATTTGCCAGCTGGCACCGGCATGCCTGGCGAATGGTTATGAAGCTGGCGAAAAACCGCGATACGCGACTCGTATCACGACGCACCCATCTGTTGATCCATGTCAATTGCCTAATGGGAATCACGTGGATACTCGGCGAAACGTTGCACACTTATCCGTTTTCTGTGCAGCGTGATAATAACAATGGATGGAGAGCGCAATGGCTACTAACTCGAATCCGGTCCTGAGTGACGGGACTGCAGTGTCTGACCTCATCGACTTGGAAACTCATGAAGTGAAGATGCGGACACTGTCCGACCCCGAGCTTTATGCCCTGGAAATGAAAAAAATCTTCGCCAAGACCTGGGTCTTTCTCGGCCACGAAACCGAGATTCCGAACAAGGGCGACTTCATCGTCCGCGACATGGGCTCCGACTCGGTGATCGTCGCCCGCTCGAGTGACGAGCAGATTCATGTCTCCCTGAACGTCTGTCCGCACCGAGGCATGAAGATTGCTACCGTCGATGGCGGCAACGCCGCTGCTCATGTGTGCATCTACCACGGCTGGACCTTCCGGCCCAACGGTGACTTCATCGCCGCGCCGATGGAGAAAGAGTGCATGCACGGCAAAATGCGCACGAAGGCCGAACTCGGCCTGCACAAGGCCCGCGTGTCTATCTACGGTGGCTTGATCTTCGCCACCTGGAACATTGACGGACCGTCCTTCGAGGACTTCCTCGGCGATGCCAAATGGTATTTCGATACCCTCTGGTGCCGCACTACCGCCGGCATGGAAGTGCTCGGCCCACCGCAGCGCTTCATCATTCGCGCCAACTGGAAGACCGCCTGCGAGCAATCCGCCTCGGACGGTTTCCACACCCTGACGCTGCACCGCTGGCTTGGCGAGGTCGGCCCCTATGCGAAGAAACCGGATGCCGAAGGCAAGGGCGGCGACCTCAGCCCGGAAATGTACGGTGTAGAAGTCTGGACCGAGCACGGTCACACCATGCGTTGCATCGAACTGGACCGCAAGATTCAGCGCCTCACCGGACGCGACCCGTCGAGCATGAGCGCAGAGGAAAAGCTCACCCTGCTACCGCCGCCGGGCATTACGCGGGAAATGGTGCCCGAGCTGCTCAAGCGCTTCAGTCCGGAGCAATTGCACGTCATGAGCTGGCGCCCGCCGCAGGTAGGTAATTTTTTTCCCAACGGCCTGTTCGAGTTCATCTACCTGCCGCAGCCGGATGGCACTGTCCTCGGCGCCATGGCCTTGCATGCCTACATCCCCAAGGGTCCGGACAAGTTGGAATTCGTCAACTGGATCCTCGCTGAGAAGGACACCCCACCGGAAATCAAAGCGCGGATGCTCCGCCAGTCGATCCAGCTGCTCGGCACGTCCGGCATGGTCGAGCAGGACGACTCCGATACTTGGCCACATATGACCCTAGCCGCTAAGGGGGCGATGAGCGAGGACATCACCCTGAAGTATCAGGCCTTGTACGAAAACGACGCCAAGCCTGCCGACTGGCCTGGCCCCGGTTATGTCGGTGAGGGCTTCACCAAGGACGATACCCAGTGGCAGTGGTGGAAATACTGGCACGCGCTGATGACGGCCTGAACACCATCCATCTACACCATGCCCGGCTGCGCAGTGCGGCCGACGGCACGCACAGTCTCACGGAGCCCCCATGAACGACTTACAGACCCTACTCGCCCCCACCCCTCTGCCGCTGACCGACCGAAGCAAACGCATTGCCAGCGGCAGCCCGGTCCATAGCGAAATCGTCGACTTTCTCCACGACGAAGCGGAATTGCTAGACACCCTACAGCTGAAACAGTGGGGCGAAATATTGGCCAGCGATATCGAATACAACGCTCCGCTGCGCCTCACCCGCCCCAACCGGCAGCAACAGCAGACGGTGGTGCGCAACGTCCAGCACCTGCACGAAAGTCATGCCTCGCTGATGGTGCGGATCATGCGAATCACTGATACCCGCAGCGCTTGGGGCGAGGACCCGCCTTCGCGCACCCGGCGTCTGGTCAGCAATATTCGCGTGTTCGGAACCGAACGACCCGACGAATACAAAGTGCTGAGCTACCTGCTGGTGACTCGCAGCCGTTTCGACTTCGACGAATTCGACCTGATCCCCTGCGAACGCCATGACATCCTGCGGCGCGAGAATGGACAACTGAAACTGGCGCGGCGCGAAATCCTGCTCGATCAGGCAGTGATAGGCACCCCGAACCTTGGCATTTTTCTTTGATCGACCCGACAGGGGTTAAGGCCGCAGCCACGGTGGCCAACCACGGAGAACGACAAGAATGAAACTCGAAGACATGATCCTCGTCAGCGTGGACGACCACGCCATCGAACCGGCTGGGGCTTTCGACCGCCACATGCCGGAGCGCTTCAAGGGCCGCCAGCCGCGAGTCGAGCAGCACGGCGGCCGCGACGTCTGGGTATTCGAAGGCCAGGCCACCGGCTACATGGGCCTCAACTCGGTGGTGGGCCGGCCCAAAGAGGAGTACGGCATGGAACCACTGGGCTACGAGCACATGCGCCGTGGCACCTGGGACATCAAGGCCCGGGTCGATGACATGAGCGCTAACGGCATCCTCGGCTCGATCTGCTTTCCGACCTTTCCTGGCTTCGCCGGCCAGCGGTTCCAGAACCACCCGGACCGCGCCGTATCCCTGGCGGCGATCCAGGCCTACAACGACTGGCACCTGCATGACTGGTGCAACGTCGCGCCGGGACGCTTCATCCCGCTGATGCTGGTGCCCTGGTGGGACATGCAGGCCGCCGCCGCCGAGGTCACCCGCCTGGCGAAACTCGGCGTGCATGCGCTATCGTTGTCTGATAACCCGGCGCTGCACGGTTTTCCTTCGATCCACAGCGATTACTGGGACCCACTGTGGAAGGCCTGCGCCGACAACAAAGTGGTGATCTGCTGCCACATCGGCACCGGCATCAAGGCCGAGCACGCCTCCGAGCTGTCGCCGATCGACGCCTGGATCACCTCCATGCCGATATCTATCGCCAACTCGGCGGCCGACTGGATCTGGGCACCGATGTGGAACAAGTTTCCCGACCTGCGCATGGCCCTGTCCGAAGGCGGTATCGGCTGGATTCCCTATCTACTGGAACGCGCCGACTTCACCCACCGCCACCACCACGCCTGGACCAACGCCGACTTCGGCGGCAAGAAGCCCAGCGACATCTTCCGCAAGCACATCATCACCTGCTTCATCGAGGACGATTTCGGCCTGCGCAACTTGCCGGACGTGGGCGAGGACATGGTCACTTGGGAATGCGACTACCCGCACTCCGACTGCACCTGGCCGAATTCGCCGGAAGTGGCTTGGGAAAGCCTGCGCAAGCTCCCCGAGGCGACCATCGACAAGGTCACCCACCTCAACGCCATGCGTGAATTCTCATACGACCCGTTCCCCCTGCTCGGACGGGAAAACTGCACGGTCGGCGCACTGCGCGCCCAGGCCACGCACGTCAATATCGAGCCCGCACTGGGCATGGGTGGGGCTGCGCCCAAGCGCGAAAAAGGCAAGCCGGTAACCTCCGGCGACATCAACGCGATGTTCGCCCACGCGGACGCCCAAACCGCGCTGTAGGAAAGGCCAAGGCGCCCTCCCGGGCAGGCTGGGAGGGGACGGTTCAAGACAACGACACGAGGCCAGCATGGACATCATCGGCATTGGCTACCTGGGCTTCGAAAGCCCGAACCTGGACGCCTGGCACGAGTACGCACCGCAGGTACTTGGCCTGGGGCTGGGCAACGCCCCGGCGGGCGACCCCAACTCCCTGTACCTGCGCAGCGACGACCGCCGCCACCGCATTGCCTTCCACCCCGGCCCCGTCGACCGCATCGCCTACATCGGCTGGGAAGCGCGCGGGCGACAAGCGTTCGACGCGGCGGTGGCGCGCTTCCGCGACGCCGGCTTGGCCCTAGATGTGGGTAACTCCGCCCTCTGCGAGACACGCGGCGTGCGCGAGCTGGTGCGCTTCCGCTGTCCGGCGGGCTATCGCCATGAACTGTTCTACGCGCAGCAATGGACACCCCGCTCGTTCGTCCCCGGCCGTCCGCACGGCGGCTTCGTCGCCGACGAGCGCGGCGTAGGCCACATCGTCCTGATGACTCCGGATTACGGCCCGGAACTGGAAGCCTTCTTCATCGACCTGATGGGTTTTCACTGGTACGGCGCCGGTGCCGGCAAGGGCCGCACCGGCTTCTTCCGCGCCAAGCTCAACGACAAGACCAGCCATGACATCGCCTTCGGCCACGCTCCCGGCATGAAAGGCGTGCAACACATCGGGCTGTTTGTCAGAAGCCTGCGCGACCTCGGCGAAACCTACGACATCGTGCGCAAACGCGAGCTGCCGATGCAGATGACCCTCGGCCAGCACAGCCAGGATCCGCACGTTTCCTTCTACCACTTCAGCCCGTCCGGTTTCGCCGTGGAATGCATTCACGAACTGAAGCCCTGGCACCACGACGGCTTTGAGCTGAACCCCGAGCAGTTGAGCGTATGGGGCCACGAGCGGGTCGGGCCGATTCTCGGGCCGAGCGTCATGCCCGTGGAGCAATACCCCGACGACTGAGCGCGTGACTTACACACCCAACATCGACAAAAAAGGACAAGAAGATGAGCAAGACTTACGACATCGTCATCGCCGGTGGCGGCCACAATGGCCTGGTCGCCGCCTGCTACCTGGCCAAGGCCGGGCGCAGCGTGTGCGTGGTGGAGAAGAACGACAAGGTGGGCGGCGGGGTCATGACCCGCGAACTGACCATTCCCGGCTTCAAGCACGACGTCTGCTCGGTCGCTCACACCCTGCTGCAGGCCAACCCGCTGCTGCGCAACGACGAACTGGAACTGAAAGCGAAGTTCGGCCTGAAGTACATCAATCCCGACAAGATGACCGCGATCTTCTACGACGACGGTACCACCCTGGAGTTCTACACCGACCTGGAGCGCACCTGCCAGGCCATCGCTAAGTTCTCCGAACGTGACGCCGACGCCTACCGCCGCTTCAACCACCAGGTGTTCCAGAACCTCGACATGCTGGTCATGGGCATGTTCAACACGCCGCCAAGCGCCTCGCACCAGGCGCTGATGATGGAGCAGAGCCAGGTCGGCCAGGAACTGATGCGCACCCAGGCGATGAGCGCCTGGGACTACATCAGCGAATGGTTTGAGAACGACAAGGTCAAGATCGCCCTGGCCCGCTACGCTTCCGAGGCGATGATGAACCCCTTCGACAACGGTACCGGCTTCGGCTTCTACATCATCCTGCCGCTCATGCACCGCTACGGCGTGGGCATCCCGGTCGGCGGTTCCGGCGCGTTCGCCGACGCCCTGCGCGCCTGCCTGGAACACCATGGCGGCGAGGTGCGTACCGAGGCGCCGATCAAACAGTTCAAGATCGAAGGCGGCAAGGTGACCGGCGTGATCCTCGACAGCGACGAGCAAATCCTCGCCCGCCAAGGCGTGATCTCCACCCTGCACGCCAAGCAGGTGTTCCCCGCCATGGTCCCCGGCTGCGAACTGCCCGAAGGCTTCGAGCAGCGCATCCGCACCCTCAAGCACAGCAGCTTCCAGCCGTTCAACATGCACGTCGCCCTGCGCGAGGCACCGCGCTACAAGGTCGGCCCGGCGGTGGACGACTTCTTCTGGGTGGAGCGCTCGCACTCCGATCCCGAAGAGTTCGCCCGCGCCTTTCGCGACCTGGAATACGGCATCCCGCGTCGCGACTTCATCGCCTACGTGACTCAGGACACCTACGACAAGACCCGCGCCCCAGAAGGCAAGCGCGTGCTCAACATGTACGCCTTCTGCCCCTACCATCTCAAGGGCGGCGCCCAGCGCTGGGACGAGATCGGCGAAGAAGTGGCGCACGCTTTCCTCGATGACCTGCGCAAACTCACCACCAACATGGACGACGACAACA
The DNA here is from genome assembly GCF_018138085.1 of Stutzerimonas stutzeri. Taxonomy (NCBI): domain Bacteria; kingdom Pseudomonadati; phylum Pseudomonadota; class Gammaproteobacteria; order Pseudomonadales; family Pseudomonadaceae; genus Stutzerimonas; species Stutzerimonas stutzeri. The sequence goes on along the minus strand of NZ_CP073105.1, from coordinate 1,458,518 downwards.
TTCTCGGTTTTTCGTGGATGACCCCGCTGGACATCGAGCGCCACAACAACGCCATGATGGGCGCCGACATCCTGCACTTCGGCTCCTACTCCTGGCAGATCGCCGGCAACCGCCCGGCTCCCGGCTACGCCCAGTACAAGTCGCCGGTGGACGGCCTGTACCTGGCTGGCGCCAGCACCCATCCGGGCGGTGGCGTTACCGCCGCCTCCGGGCGCAACGTGGCGCGCGTGCTGCTGGAGGAATCCGGCCTGGACTTCGACGAACTGATCGGTGCCTGAGCACCCCTGGCAGGAGCGAGCGCAGCATGAAGATGTTCAGCAAGGAAGGCGTGGAGATGGTGGACGTCAAATCCATCACGCGGGACGGTGAGCGACTGGTAATCAAGGGCAAGGTCATGGGTGCCATGACCACCACCATCCTGGTCAACCCGGAAGACTGCTGGCAGGCCGCCCGGCTGCTCGGGTTGCGCGTCATCCTTTGCCTGCCACTGCTACTGGCAAAAGGCTTTTGGATCTCGCGCAAAAAGGCTGAAGGCTGAAGGCTGAAGGCTGAAGGCTGAAGGCTGAAGGCTGAAGCTAGCGTACCGACCTTCACCGCTTGATCCGAAAACACCTGCACCGGGCCGTGGAAAAGATGCAGAAAGGGTGCGATGTATCGCACCCTTTCTGCATTCGGAAACACCCGTTTATCAATTCTTGATGAAATAGCGCACCCACAGCCTGCCGCCTTCAAACCGGTACAGCTCAATGGTTTCGATACCACCGCTGCCGTCACGCATCGCGTTGTAGTGGTAACACGCGGCTTCTTCACCGTTGATGATGGTTTCCCTGACTTCGATGCGGCAGCGCGGCTGTTGCTGCGCCCACATGCCTTCGAGGATTTCCCAGGAATCTGTCGGCAGCGGTCGTCCGACGAATTCGATGCTCAGACCGCTACGAGTCACACTGCGGTAATGTTCGAAAAAACCTTCCTTGTCGCCATTGTTCCAACACTCCACCTGGCCGTGCAGAAAGTGTTCGATGGCTTGTTTTGCTTCGTCACTCATGTGATGTCCTCGTTCTGATGAAACGGCATAAATTGTCAGTAGCCTGACAGTTCCAGATGAAACACTCCATTTGCTCGCTCAGGCATGTTGGTGTTGTTGGCAAGCGCGGTATGCCGGCTCCATCCTCAGCCAGAGCAAAATAGAAGGACCAACGATCGCGAAGACCAGGCAACTCGTCAACACGGCGGAGTAACCGCCATACAGCTCGAAAAGGTAACCAAACAGCATCGGCACCATGCCTGAGACTATCGTGATCAAGCCCAAGTGCAGGCCAAATATGCGGGCGTAATCCTTGAGCCCGAAGTAGCGCGCCATCAGGAACGCCGCAAGGTCGAATTCAGCTCCGGCGCTCGCCCCGATGGTCAACGTGGCCAGTACCAACAGCGGTACATTCTGGCCGTCGGAAAACAGAAAGATGGCGCAGCCAACCGCCGGCAACGCCAAGCTGATCGCCGCCACAAACGATGGGGAATAGCGGTCCAGCAGATAGCCGACTAGCAGCCGCCCCACGATGATCGCGATGCCAAAGGTGCCGAATACCTGTGCGGCCGTCTGCGCGCTCAAACCGGTGCTTTGCAACATCGGCACGATATTGGTGACCATGCCGACGGTAAGCGACACCGACAAAATCAGCGCAATATTGAAGCCCCAATAGGTTCCGGAACGCAGGGCCTGCTTGTATGACATACCGGACAGCTCGGCGCTTTTCTTCTCTGCGGTCTGATTTCGGGGGACGGTCTCGGAGGGCAAGCGCAACCACAACAGCGACAGCGGCAAAGTCGCCAGCAGCGGCATCGCACCCAGCGCGAAGAAACCTGCCTGCCAGCCGTACTCCGCGATGAGCCGCGCCAGCAACGGTGGCAGGACCATTGCCATCAATCCAGTTCCGCAAAGAATGACGGCCAGCGCCAACCCGCGGTTGCGCTCGAACCACAGATTGACCAGCTGAGTCCAGGTGATCGCGATAGTCCCCGCGCACACGATCGGCATGAGGAAAAAAGCCAGGTACAACCAGCCGATCGAACCCTTGATTTGTGTGATCGCGAAATAGCCAATGATTTGCAGCACGATTGAAAAGATCGCAACCCGCCGAAGCCCGAAGCGCCGATACAGCGGGCCAACCAGTTGAGTGGAAATGGCGACCCCGGCAAACAGGAATGTAATGGATGCCTGCAGATCACCCCGGCTCCAGCCAAAGGCCTGCTCTAGCGGAATGACCATGGTGCCAAAACCATAGAGCAATGCGGCGGTGATACTGGTGCAGATACCTACCAGACCGAGCAGCACGATGCGCCAGCCCTGCTTGAATTCATTGGTATCGGTTGTCGAGCTCTGCGAACGGGATTCGGCTGTCATGACGAGACTCCTGGCGCACTCAGCGAACACCGAATGCGCGGCATGGGTTAGCAGATTGTTGAAAATTACTGCGCTACGTTGTTCACCAACCTGTTAGTGCCCTTTGAGTATTTCATCGATCGGCAGTGAGACCATGGTTGCGCCACCGTCGACCAATAGTGACGTGCCGGTGATATAGGAAGCCTCGTTGGATGTCAGAAAAAGCACGGCATTTGCGATATCCAGAGACTGCCCGAGGCGTGCCACCGGAAAGTGTTCAGCCAGTTTGTGGGGCAAGTCTTCGCCCAGCGCTTCGGTCATACGATCGGTGCCGATCAGGCCGGGCTCGACCACGTTGACCAAGATGTTCAACGGGCCGAACTCCACAGCCAGGCCGCGCGCGAAGGCGTTCATGAAAGCCTTGCTCGAACCGTAGCCGATCAACATTGGCGTGTACTTGCGGTTGGCTTCGCCGGAAGAAATGAAAATGAGGCGGCCTTTATCCTTCGCCTTGGAAAGATACGGTGCCGCATCCTTCGCCAGCCAGAACAGGGACTGAACATTGCTGCGCACGAGGCGGTCAATGCTGTCGTCAGTCATATCGGCGATGAGTCCATGAGGGGCGTCAGCCGCGCAGTGCACCACGATATCCAGCGCGCCGAATGCCTCCACGCCGCCCTCGACCATCGATTTGATCGCCGACCGATCCGCAATGTCGCCACCCACCAGGCAGGCACTGCCGCCCAAGGCATTGATCTGTTCGACGGTTTCTTCGCCATATCTCGCGGTCCGGGCCGACACCACGACTTTGGCGCCCTGCTTGGCGTATTCCAGGGCAATGGCGCGCCCCATGCCGCGGCCGGCGCCGGTGATCAGCACCACTTTGTCGCGAAATTTCATCGTCGTTCCTCATTATTGTTGTTCTCGCGCAATCCGCGACGCTTCAGCGCCGCGGATACCCGGTTCGCTATCAGAGATCCGCGCCAGGTACGTTACGCGCCGAGCCGTTGCGTCGGTCCGACTCGCCCCAGCCAAGCCAGTGCGACGGCTCGCGGCTATCGCCCACCCGACGCCAGCGCCCTTCCTGCTGCGCGGTAACCGGAAAACCGCCAACGAAGTCGATCATTTCGCCTTTCTCGTCCGGCAGAAACTCCCATTCTTCCCTGCCCTCGATGACGATCTTCGCAGACTTGAGGAAATAGCTGCCGTGCTTGTGTTCGGTCTGGCCTTCAATATCGGTGGTGACGCGCACCTCACCTTTTTCATTGTTGAAAATCGCGTAACCGAGGTGGTCGTGGCCCACCATGAATGAGCCAGCATCCCAGCTGCCGTCCTTGTAAACCGTGACAAAGGACCACCAGAGGACGTGCTTGTTGTTGTTCACTACCAGATCTTTTTTGTAGTGAATGGCGCCCCCTTCAGCCATGTAAAACTGATCGAGTGCAATGGCGCCTTTTACAGGCCGGCCTTCGACCACGCCAGCCACATCCCACAGCTGCGAAACGTAGAACGTGCCCCACTCCACCCCCGGCAGATACCACTGTAGCCCGGTAAGCAAACGACCTTCGAGCTGAAACAGCCCGTCTTCCTTCCAGGTTAATCGTTCACTATTGGCGGTGATTTCCCAGTGACTGCCTTGCTCTGCGGGTTGGTTCGTCCAACGCACGGTGTCGCCTTCCAAGGTCTGGACTGGCATGGGTGTAAGGGCCTGCAGCGCCATCTTATCGAAATCCATGCGCAGGTTCTTACCGTCCACATGGTTGTTCAAGTAGAAGAACTTGGTTGGGTTCGGCGTACCGTTTGGCGCCATCAGCGATCGGACGAAGGAATAGATATTGCCCTCTTCGTCACGGACAGATCCGAACGGCGAGCTCTTGCTCAGGTGTAGGCCGAAAAATCCCCGGGTACTGGCCATCGCGGCACCAGTCACCATGTGTGGACCCACCAACTGCTGAAAGCCGAAGTCGCCGCGTTCCGGAATGGTCTTGAAGGTTCTCATAAGTTCCTCTTTTTTTATTTTGGCTGCAGTTCGCATAGGCGAAGTTGTCAGCCGCTGAAAACCAGGATGGAAGAGACGCCAAACAGGCTGAGCATCGCGAATCACAGGCCAGGGGTTGCGTGGGGCGAGGCGCAGATCGCCGAGCTGGGCAAGCGTGAGAGCCATACCGATTTGGCTCCCTGCAACAATTCTGACGGAACTTTCCAAGACTCCAGTCAATACCGGTCGGTCGAGGTTTGGATTGCATAACGCGTCTCTTGTTTTTATTTTTCACCGCACCAAAACTGTCCAATTCGGAAGCGAGGCGGCTAGTTGCTCACCCAGCTCAGCATCAAGCCAAACCATTGGATGAATACTGGAATCGATGGTAGGCGCCTTCTTGGCAATACGTCCTTCGATTCGTTTGACCCATGGTCAAACAAACGTCCATCCTCTGGCAGCGTCACGATAAGGAGAATAAGAACGTGAAGAGTTCGGAGCCGGCCGAGTCAGGCAAGCGCAACACGATGAACAAATTGTTAGCTGCCGCGCGCAACGAGTTCGGCAGCAAAGGGCTTGGCAGTGCGAGGGTGGAAACCATCGCGAAGGAAGCGGGCGTCACTAAGCAGCTGGTCTATCACTACTACGGCTCCAAGGAGAATCTGTTCGTCGCGGTGCTCGATGAATCGTCTGAAAGCATCATGTCCGAGCTAGTAGCGCTGGAGATCGAGCAGCTGACGCCGCCCGCCGCGCTGCGAGCGATGCTTAACCGATTCTTCGACCAGTACTGCTACGACCCGCTTCTCGGCGCGCTGGCGCTGGAGGGCATCCGTTACCACGATGCCCACGAAACACCGCGCAACCGATTCCTAGAGATGGCTCCGGGGTTGATTGCCAAACTCGATGCCATCCTCCAACGCGGCGCTGCCACGGGAGAGTTCAAGAAAGAAATCAATCCAAGATTGCTTCTTGCCACAGCGGCGCTGGTCACCACCGGCTGGTTTACCAACCGTTATTCGATGTCGACCCTGACTGGCTTGGATACCGCCTCACCCGACGGCAGGGCGATCTGGCGGCAACATTCTGCGGATTTCATCCTGGCAGGTATCTCGGTTGCGCCTGACTAGATCAGGCGCCCGCATAGCGATCCAGAGAAACCGGCATGCGCAGTAAAACGCGCGAATTTCGATGAGATAGCTCCCGCTATTTGCTTACCTTGGCCAGGTATTTGGCGACTCGTTTGGCAGCGAGCCGCCCGGCCATGCCGTTTACACCGCCACCAGGGTGGACGCCGGCACTGCCAAGGTAAAGTCCTGCTACCGGCAACGTATTACCGCCCAGTCCATGGGCTGGGCGCATGGTGCTGGAGCGCATCGTGGTGGTATCGATATGTACAACGCAGCCATTCACCGTATTCAAACGCGCAGTGAAATCAGGGGCAGCTTCGATTCGACGGCCGATGATGTGGCCCTTGATCCCTTCTACATATTCCGAAGTCTGATCGATGACCTGATCGGCCACACGCTCTCTGATCGCTTCCCATCCTTCCACGGGGTCGACCGGCATCACTGGCGGATAGATATATAGAACGTCCTGGCCAGCGGGTGCCTGGGACGGATCCGCCGCGCTGGGAGCCGCCATGGTGATGTAGGGAAGTTTCGGTACCTCACCCCGTATGCACGCTGCGAAGTTCTCCAGTACCGCCTCCTCGGTGCCGATCAGCAGGCAGGTGTTGCGCAGGTCGACACCGTCGCCTCTGGCCGCTTCAAACCTGGGCACCGATATTTGCCCGCTCAAGGCGACGTCCACTTTCAACGGACCCGAGCCTTTGGCGTTGGCCGGGGCCATTGCGATACGTGTCAAAAGGTAGGACGGGATCTCACCGGTACTGACCATTTCCAGCGCCACCTTGGGATGACAGCCGGCAATCACTGCGTGCGCGGTGAATTCGCGTCCGTCCGTCAAACGCACGCCCTTTATCTGCCCACTAACAGAGACGATCTCGGCAACCGACGCGCTGATTAGTACTTGCCCACCGAGCTCTTCGAGCCGTGACTGCATGGCGTTGCTCAGCTGCTGCATGCCGCCCAGTACTCGTCCGACGCCAAAGCGATGAAGGAAGCCCAGCAACGCGTAATAGATACCGCCGCCATCTGCACTAATATCGCCCGCGAGTCCGGTCAACGCGCACATCGCCGATATCGTCACGGGATGCTCAAAGCGTTCACGAGCTGCTTGATGAGCCGAGCCGGTCATCAGTGCCATCAGCTCTGGTTTGAGCTTGCGGTTCTTCAGCGCAGAGCCGATGACCTTGAACTTGGCCCCCAGATTCAGTTCGGCCGGGTCTGCGCGCATCATCGGCAACGCGATGTCCAAAAACATGTCGATCACGTCCATGAACTTGAGAAACGCCGCTGCGTCAGCTTCGCTGTAGCGTCTGATTTCCGCTGCAGTTTTGTTGCGGTCTCGCCAGAAGATCAGCGACGTACCGTCCGGATGCAGGTAGACATAACCCGGCGCCAGCTCTATCGACCTAAACCCGTGCCGCTCGAGATCAAGTTCCTTCGGAACATGGGCGTGAACCCGCATCGACATCATGTCCAGTGCACAGGGATGGACAAGATGCTGGGGCGCCTCGGGGATCAAGTATCCCGACGAAGCCATTCCGCCGACTTTGTCCAGGGCTTCAAGCACCAGTACCTTCTTGCCTTCCAGCCCCAGATAGCAGCCCGCTGACAAGCCGTTCGTGCCGCCGCCGACGATGATGACGTCGAAATCTGTATTTTTATTATTCATTCTTTGTTGGTCCTATCGGACTCCAACAACATTTGCCCAACGCAAAAGCCGCTGCAATCCGCTTGCAAGAGTTCGGTTTAGAGCCACAACACAGGGCAACGCGAACGCGATTGACCGCCCGGCAGAGCCAGAGAAATCGCATTCAAGCAAGACGGTAAAGGTTTGTCTGTTGCCCACATCTTGGCGCTGAGCAGCACCCTAACAACAAACGTCACCGGGCAACGCGGCATCCGTTTTACCAACGGTAAAAGAGTCGTGGAGCAGCGACGTGCAATATATTTAATAGAACGAGCTGCTCGCAAACAGGCGAGAAATAGAAACCAATGGCGCGTCTAGCCCCGCTTTCGAGCAAGCTCGCGCCTACGCAAGCGGCAGTGCGCGTAACCTGCCGTATATGCAGCACATTCCCGGAACAAAGGCCGCTCTCAGACGAAGTCTCAAGTGAAGTTCGACGGTGCGCCCGGCTTTGTTACGCGGGCCGGGCGATCAGTCCTTACATGCCTGTTCGACCCATCTTTTCAAACAGGGCCCGCATGGCTACGAGAGAAGGCGTGTGGCTGCTGAATCCACCGTCTGCGACGAGCGTTGTACCGGTCACGAACGAGGACTCATCAGAGGCCAGGAACGCGACCACATCGGCAATCTGCCTTGGCGTTCCCAGTTCGGCCGTGCAATGGTTGTCGCGCATGATTTCCAGCAGTGGCGCGGGCATCTCGTGCTGCGGTGCGAGGCCGATCTGCACTGCGTTGCCACGGATGCCTTGCTTACCGTATTGAGAAGCGACCAGGCGCGGAAGCATCATCAGCGCCGCTTTGGAGGTCGCATATCCAGTCAGCGACATGTCGCCCTGCATCCCCAACCCGGAAGTGGCGAAAATGATCGAGCCTTTGCCCTGCTCCAACATCACCGGAATGACGTATTTGGTGCAGAGTACGGCGCCCCGCAAATTGACCGCTATGGCGCGGTCGAATGCTTCCATATCCAGGTTGGCCAGATCACGGTCCCGCTGGCGCTGGTCGGCGTTGAGCACGGCCGCATTGTTGTGCAGCACGTCGATCCGACCAAATTTCTCCGTTACCTGGGCGATCACCGCCTTGACGTCTTCCTCGGAAGAGACATCGGCGCGAAAGCCTTGAGCTGGCATGCCTTGCGCCAATATCGGCTCCGCCACACGGTTGGCGGCGTCGCCGTCGACATCTACTACGGCGACAGAGGCGCCGTGCTCGGCCAGCACCCGAGCGCACTCGGCGCCCAGCCCGTTGCCACCACCGGTGACGATCGCAACCCGCCCTGCCAGCTTGCCCATGCTCATCTGGTGTTCCTTATTTTGTTGTTAGCCATGCCAATCCTACTCGCCCGTGAAGCGCGGCTCGCGTCGCTCACTAAAAGCTTGCGCTGCTTCGCGCACATCCTTTGTCGGCGCTAGAAGGGCAAACAGGTCGAGTTCGAGATTGAGTCCGCTTTTCAGGTCCAGCTCCAGCGCAGCTCGAGCGGCCTGCTTGACGAAGGCCGACGCCGCTGGCGGCTTACTGGCGATGCGCTCGGCAAAAACCCTGACCTCCTCGACCAGAGTCGCGTTGTCGGTAGCCAGGCGGCTGACCAGCCCGATCTGGAACGCCTGATCAGCATTCATACGGTCACCCGTCAGCAGCATATCGAGGGCGCGCCCCGGCGCCACGACCCGCGAAAGCCGCTGAGTACCGCCACCGCCAGGAATCAGGCCCAGACCGGTTTCCGGAAGCGCAAAAATCGCATTGGGGGCCGCGAATCGAATATCGCAAGCCAACGCAAATTCCAGCCCACCACCCATGCAGTAACCCTGGATTGCAGCGATGACCGGCTTGGCTATTCCGTCGAGCGACTCGATCCAGCGCGAACGCTCCATCCGCTGGCGCACCTGCAGAGAGGTTTCTTCACCGCGACGCTCCTTGATGTCGGCGCCAGCGCAAAATCCACGCTCGCCTTCCCCGCGGATGACAATGACCCGCACCTGCGGGTCGTTGTCGAGCAATTGGAGCGCCTGAGGAACACCCTGACGGATGCTGTCGTTGATCGCGTTGATCTGGCCCGGGCGGGTCAATACGACCCAGCCGACCGAGACGCCGCGCTCTACCCGGACTGACTCGTTGATAACCAGCGGTGCCTGCTGATTGACCTCGGCGCTCATACGGAGCACTCCTCGAACTCGAACACCTGGCCATCCAATTCTTTCGGATCGATCTTGATCAGCGGCTTGCCACCTACGGCTTCGGACGACTCGACCCACTCGAAGGCCGTACCGCGAGCGCGCAAATCTTCAGCTTTGGCGGCCAGATCATTGACGCCGATGCGGATGTAATACGGGCCCGGCCCCCAGTTGTTTACATAATGACCGGCGTCGGTATTCCAGTACGTTGCCTCGAGCACGTCCAGCGTGGCGCTATTGGCGACGGTAAAGCCCATGCGCGCTCGGCGGTAGCCTTCACTTGCAATGTTCTCAACCGGGCAGGACGGCTCCCAGTCGAGGTTGGTAGAAAGCTTGCGCAGCGTTTCATCGAGATCGCGCACCAAAAAACCTCGCGCCGTAACACGCACCATGTCGCCCGGCTTCTGCTCACGCGGCTGCGCCGGCGGCGTTGCATAGGTTTCCGGCGGCATCTGCAATGGTTCGGTGGGCATGATTTCGATGCACAGGCCGCCGTCGACGGATGGCTCGTAATACGGCTTCTCCGGCGTTGCGCCCAACCACAGGCGATCGAACGGCATTTCCGGTGTGCGCTGGGCCATGCGGAATGGCAGGCGACGGCGCATCAATTTACTGACCAGGGCATCGAACTTGTCGCCATGCAGCGCGAGCACGATCGAGTGAGTGATCATGGGTCGATGGTGGCCCTGATAGTCCTTGAGGCTTTCTAGAAAATCGTGAAACAGCGGATCGCCTGGATTTGGCCGATCCAGATGCCACTGCGGCTCGATACGGGTGGGCGACACTGCTAGTGACTTGTGCACGCGCAAAAAATGTGCGATGTACGGATGGTTATCGAACGCCTGGCGCCAGCGCTCATGCTTAAAGATGCCGAGCTTATCCACCAGCTTTTCCGTCATCCCGTCCGGATCCGGAACCATCATGTCGGCACTCATCAACAACTCGAACATAACCCTCTCCCTTCAATAGCGCGCCATAGCTCTGGGCTTGGCTTTACAGTCAGTGGAAGCGCCAACCGGGCGCGTCCGATCAATGAGCGGCAGCCGCGTCAGTTAGTTTTTTTTTCTGAGTAGCCTGTTCGACCGGGGTATCAAGCATGGCCGGTGACTCCGGCGAGGCAGCCGGGGTCTTTGGGTTCAGCATGAAATGCGACAAGGCAGGGACCAGCACCAATGCACCCAGCATGTTCCACAGGAACATGAAGGTCAGCAGAATGCCCATGTCCGCCTGGAACTTGATTGGCGACCAAGCCCAGGTGATCACGCCTGCCGCCATCGTCAACCCGACCAGCGCGACCACGCGCCCGGTAAAGTCCAGCGACCGGCGATATGCAACCGCAAGCGAGCCACCCCGTTCCTGCACGGCAATCTGCACGCTGAGCAAATAGAGCGCGTAATCCACACCTACTCCCACGCCAACCGCGATGACCGGCAGGGTTGCGACTTTCAGGCCGATACCGAGCCAGACCATCAACGCCTTGCAGATGATGGTGGTCATTACCAGCGGAATGAGCGCGACGATGGTGGCGCGAATGCTGCGGAAGGTCAGCAGACAGAGCAAAGCGGTTGCGCCATATACCGCTAGGTACATGGTGATGATGCCTTTCTCGACTTCGATATTGGTCGCCGCTTCGATACCCGCGTTGCCTGCGGCCAAGAGAAACTCGACCGGACGCTCTGAATCGGCCGCGGTGTTGTACTCGGCTGCAAAAGCTTCGACTACTCCCATCACCCGCCGCAGCGTGTCGGCCTTGTGATCAGTCAGATAGGCGATCAGTGGGGTTACCGAGCACTGCTGGTTGGTGATGCCGGGCGAAGAAATCATCGCGGCGTCAACCGATGCGTTGGTGATGGCCTGGTCGCGGCTGATGGTCAGCCACTTACCGCTGCCTTCGGCCATCCCTGCAGTAACGAAACGAGTCGACTCGGCAAGCGAACTGGTGGTCTGCACGCCCGGAGTTTGGCGCAGTTGCCATGCCAGCCGGTCCATGGTTTGCAGCGTCTGGTACAACCGGCAACTGTCGGGATCGGTTTTCATGATCACGACGAATTGATCGCTGGAAAGACCGTAGTGGTTGGTGATGTAAGCATTGTCCTGGTTGTATCGCGAGTCTGCGCGCAGCTCCGGCGCGCCCGGATCCAGGTCACCGACCTTGAGATCGAGCATGACGATGCTGCAGACGATGGTGACGACAACCGATATGGAAATCACCGCGATTGCCCAGCGCCGCTCAGTAAAGCGATCCAGCCCGTGCCAGATGTGGCCCAGCCAGTTGCGGTTCTCGGCGCCAGCCTGGTCCTTCTCAAGTGCAATCAGTGCAGCTTTTTTGCTGACGCCGATGTATGACAGCGCGACAGGGATCAGCAGCAGCTTGGTGAAGATGAGTACGGCAACGCCAATACTGGTGGTTATCGCCAGATCGCGAATAACCGGAATGTCGATGATTGCCAAGACCGCAAAGCCGACGATGTTCGTCAGAAGCGCGGTAAGGCCGGTAAGGAATAGCCGGCGGAAGGTATAACGTGCCGCGACGTATTTATGCGTTCCTCGGCCGATGTCCTGCAGAATGCCATTCATCTTTTGTGTGCCGTGGGACAGGCCAATCGCGAATATCAAGAAGGGAACGAGGATCGAATAGGGATCCAGGTCATAACTAAGCAGCTGCATGAGACCGAGTAGCCACACCACACCGGCCACTGCGACACCGATCAACAGCAATGTACTGCGCAAACAGCGCATGTAGAGATAAACGAAAATCCCAGCGATCAGAACGGATATGCCGAAGAACAGCATGACGCTATACAGGCCATCGATCAGGTCCCCCACCAGCTTGCTGAAGCCGACGATATGAATCGAAATCTTGTCGCTTTCAAAGGTGCGGATTTTCTCTTCCAATTGGTCAGAGAACTCACCGTAATCAAGCGGCTCGCCAGTTTGAGGATGCAGATCGAGCAACGGCGCAACGATCATGCTCGACTGACCATCATTAGCGACGAGGTTGCCAACGATTCCTGCACGGGAGATGTTCCGACGCAGTTTCATGATGGACTCATCGCTGCCATCGTAATCAGACGGCATTACCGCGCCGCCACTGATTCCATCCTCGGTGACTTCCTTCCAACGAACAATCGGCATCCACAAGGATTTCATCCAGGAACGGTCGACGCCCGGAATGAGGTACAGCGTATCGTTTACTTCCTGCAGGACCTTTAGGTATTCCGGATCGTAGATATCGCCCTGTTTGTTTTCAACAACGATACGGATGCTGTTGCCTAACCCCGGAAGCTGATCCTTGTAGGCTAAGTAGTTCTTGATGTAGGGACTACTGCTCGGAATCATTCTTTCAAAGCTTGCGTTTACATCTATTCGAGCGGCGAAGTAACCCAGTACAACAGTGGCCAGCAGGCAGACCACGAGTACAAGTACGCGATTATTGAAAATAACCCGCTCGAAAAACCCGCCGGACGATTTATCGAAATCGCGAACATCCGGAATTACGGGCATTCCACTATTGTACTTTTGATCTACCATTTTCTTATTCTCACTCAACCTGCCGCGTTATTAGTTCGCCTTGGCTATCTCGACGAGCTTTGCACCCGAGAAAAAAGTCACGACCATCTCGCCATCTCGCCGTGTATCACTGGCTGCGAACACTTCACCTACACGTGCGGCCTGCAGGGGTGTAACGCTCAAGCTTTGCTTGTCTAGCGCGGTCATTGCGCCGCTCTGGCTGACCATGATCAGCTGCTGCCCCGCATCCACTGCGCTTACCAGACTGGCGTTGAGGCCGGTGTCAATCTGCTGCCATTGCTGCCCATCGTCCCTACTCGCATATAGGCTGCCACGCAGGCCATAGGCTAGAAGCAGGTTGGGAAGCGCACGCACACCGAAGTAAGTACCGTTATAGGGCGTTTCGATCGATGTGAACTGTTGAGTCTGGGGATTCAGGCGCATGAGCAAGCCCTGCTCTCCCGCGATATAGAAAACGCCGTCGCGTTCATCCAGGCCGTACAGATGCATACGGCGAGTATTGTCGGTTTGCTCGATCCAAGGGTCCCAGGTCGCCCCGTCATCTGTGCTTCTCAGGATCATCCCGAACGCGCCAATGACGTAGCCGACCTTGTCGTCGTTGAACATGACGTCGAGAAACGGTGCAGCCAGCACGTCGGGCGTAGCCGACGTGTTCATGGCGAACTCAACTTCCTGAAGCATGTCGGCTGCACCCTCGTCGCCACGCTCTGCGCGCTCGCCGTAGACGCCCTTGAGACGCGCGAGCACCGTACGGCCATCGAGCTGTACCGACCAGGTCAAGCCACCATCGGCTGTGTGCAGCAGTACCGAGTCATGCCCTACGATCCACCCGTTCATGGGGTCGCGAAAGCGCACTTGGACCAAGTCCGTAGAAACAGGGCTTTGCACCTGCTGCCAGGTTGTCCCACCATCAGTAGAGCGCTTGATCATGCCATGCAACCCGACGCCGACAAGCACATCACCCGCTCGGTCCATACCCAGGAGCGGTGCTGGAGCGCTGATCGGCTTCGATGGCTCGCGCAAGGGGTCGAGCCCCTCCGCCGCAACAGACGCGTCCACTGCAAAAGGCAACAGCAGGACCAACAGCATCACGCTGAACCATTTTATGGACAAGCGGGCAATGGTCGCTGAAGAAGCGTTAGGCACAGCAAGCGGCACCGGGAATATCATTATTTTTATCCTCAACCAGCATAAGTCAGTATGCACGCGATGCTTGTCGCCATGACCTACATCGCTTGCAGACCTAGAATGGAACTAGGATCGACAGGTCCGCACCAAGAAAGCGCACGTGCAGACCTGAAGCTGGGTCAGCGCTGGGTTTCCCTCGTTACGATTGCCTCCGGATTCAACGAACGCTCGGAACGTGGTTCGGTCAGAACGCGATAACCCCCATCCATAGCATCGTTGATCACGCCATACATCCCTTTGTTGAAGTCATAGATCGAGTGCTTGACAATGTAAGGAATGTCGTGGTCGTAGAACTGCACTCCACCAAGCATCATGGCGCGATAGAGCTGACCACTCTGATCCCATGCATCGTACAGACCCGCCCCATAAGTATCTTCGTCGAGGTAATAGGTACGCTTACTATAAACGTGGCGCATACCTGGCTTCAAAGTTGCTTCAACCTCCCATACTCGATGCAATTCCCAACGCTCGCAGGCAGGATTAGGATGCGAGTCCAGAAGTTGATCTTCACAGTTGAAATAGAACTTGTAGGAATTATAAGGAATATACATCTCCTTTTTCCCCACCAGTTTGAAGTCGAAGCGATCTTGCACACCCGAAAACATGAACAGTTCATCAAACAATTCGAGACCACCCATGCTCGCTACCGGGGTGTCGTAGGCAAATTCGGGAGCCAACTTTACGCGGCGCTGCCCTGGGGTATAACTCCAAGCTCGACGGGGCTTAACGGTTGGGTCGAGGTAGTCGTTGAGGCCGGTCAGCTCGCCGGCTTTCCGGGCCGGCGCCTTGGTCACCGAATAAACCCGGTACGCCATCTCAGGATCGCGGCCTTCAACGTCGGCCTGGTAATAAGGACGCTCCACAAAAGTAGATTGTGTGGCAGTTTTGGTTACCCCACCGTTACTGTCCACAACCCAGGTATTGGAAGAGGACGTCGTGGTTCCAAATTTACCGTCATTATAGCGAAGCAACTGATTCCACATCACTTCGTTGCCAGTCTGTGGAATCGGGAACGGAATTCCGCCTCGGCACTCCGATTCCACGGCCAAGCCATCTTTCTTGGTTTCACAAGTGGTGGCATTACGCACCGTGGCCTGCAGAACCTCTTCCGGGTACGCAGCTGTTCGATGTGTCGGATAAATGTCCATGTAATAGTCAGGGTTGCGCTTAAGGACTTCTTTCTGACCGTCACTTAGCTTGTCTGCGTATTCATGCATGTTTTGCGCGGTGATACGAAACAGCGGCTTTTCGTTAGCGAACGGATCGACCCACACTCCGCTGTTGGGCTTGAAGCCCGGCGGTGCAGTACGCAGACCACCGTCGTAGGCAGGGATGGTGCCGGCTTCGTTACCTGCTGCAATGGCACCAACGCGAGTGAGCGTATCGCCCAGTTTTGCAGCTTCCTCGGCAGAAACCGCAGCCATCGATATGGAAGAAATACCGCTGAGCATCAGACCAAGAGCGACTTGGAGTTTCATTGAATTCCCCTTTTATAAGTTTTAGAAGGAAGTTTTATAGGTAAACGCAAGCCAACCGCGATCGGTGGTACCCACAGCACCGTTGCCGCCTACCCCGCCGTTGAGCAGATTCTTTTCCTGGGCAGAAGTGTCTGCGTAACGCAGGCTGAATTCGTGGCGCTGGATGTAAGTCATTTTTGCACCTACGGACCAAGCTAGGGCTCCTTCGCTACCGCCGCCCGCGCTTGCCGCGTTTCCGCTAATCCCGTAGTTGACGGTAAACGGAACCTCCAGGTCCCAAGACGGGAAGATCGAAAGGTATTGAGGGGTATAGTTCACAGCTACAGCGTAGTAGTCGTCGGTCGAGCAACCGTCTTCCTTGCCTCCTGGAAGGGCTGAACTGCGCGCATCACGACACGCCGCATAACCGTCGCCCTTGTAGAGTTCTTCATGCTTGGTCACCTTGTCCAAGTGGCTGTACGCAAATTCACCAACCAAGGTCGCGTTATTGGCAATGAAGTTCCGTGGCACACCGTAGACTGCGTTTGCAACGAAGTGAATGGTGTCGCCGCGAGGACCCTCGTCGTCAACAAGGCTTACACCCGTTGCGTTCAAGGCACCGCCCTTGCGGTAAGAAAGATCCATACCTACGGAAACGGAATTGAATACGCGGGAAAAACTCAAGCCAGCCAGCTTGACGCCCTCTGGATGTACAAGCCGATAAGTGCCGCCCGCCAAGTCGATCTCTGGCGCTAGCCAAGGCTGATAGTCATCGAACTCGCGATAGTAAGCGCCAACGGTGGCTTCTATCTGCTCAACATTGAGCCGACCCATCACACCCCAGTTTGCGGTATCGCGGCCGCGCTTGGTATTGGCATGGTCTAGATTGAAACCGGGGGCCAACGGAAACCGATCCGGGCCTTCGAAGAAAGGATCCGCCGGGCCAAAATAGGTGCCGCCGTACGGAAACCGCGTATTGTCCCACTCGAAGAATTGCTGGGCCATGATCGAAAGGTTATCGGTCACCTGAGCCTTTACCGACACCTGCCCCAACGGCAAGAACACTTCCTTGGTTTCGATGCCCGGGCTGGTCACCGCTTTCACCGCGTCAGTCGGAGCCTGGGAATAAGAGATTGAGTGTGCACCGAACAGCAAGCCTTCGCCCCAGTAATTGGTATGGCGGCCCACCTTGATGTTCACGGGTACCGGGCCGATGTCCAGGTTGGTCCAGATAAAGGCATCGAGAATTTCGCCAGAAGGACCGTGAGCGTAGCGATCGACCTCTGAGCTGTATTTATTGCCATAGTAGCTGGTCGAATAGCCAGGGATGTTGCTATCCACGTCGTCGTCACGGTAGGCATGGTCATACCAGCCCGCGGCGCTAAGGCGGGCACCCAGCAGATACTTATAGGCGAAGTCGATCTCGGTCAGTAAATCGAGACGATTGGTGACGATGTCGCCCTTATCGAATTTTCCATCCGATTCGTCAGTGGTAGGGGTATTCATGATGCGATTGTCCTGGTCTTCCATCCTTATTCCCAGGTTGTATCGCACCGTGTTGTCCCAGCGCAGCCGGTAATCCGGGTTCCCCAGATCGACTTGAACCGCACTGGCTGTCCCGGCGCCGGCAAGCATAGCGACCGCGATAGCAATGCGGGTGAGCTGCGTTGGCTGAGTTCTAAAACGGCGGCATTCTTTCATTGTTGTGATCCTTTTATTTTTATTTTCAGTGGCTTACACCGAAACGTATTCAACCTGAGAAGCCTTGCTACGCCTGGCGAAACCGTTGCGATCGCTGTGCGCATGAATAGCATGGGCCGATTAGCTCCCGATGCTTAGGCCAACCCTAGCGGATATCTCCTTAAAATTCCACATGGAGATTTTGATTCTTTATCCAGAATTCCGTCGAAGCCCGCCTACCAAACCCCGATCCGCAAACGGGCTGCGACCATAAATATAGACATTTATCATGAATTCGTTCATTTTTCTTCATGACAGGTGTTTTTTCATCGTTCGAAACGCCGTTTTGGTCATCCGCCAGACGGCCATGCAGAGACAAGTATCCAAATGAACTTCGATTTGAGCGACAAACGCGTCATCGTTACCGGCGCCTCCAGAGGCATCGGATTGGCCATCGCACGTGCATTTGCTGCTGAAGGTGCGCGCGTCGCGATCTGTGCGAGATCTTTGGAAGCCGTTGAAGCAGCTGGCCAGGAACTTGCCGAGAAAGCCGCTGGCGTGATCGCACGCGCGGTCGACGTAACCGACACGGACGGCGTGCGCCGCTTCGTCGATGAAGTGGCCGAGACCTGGGGTGGCGTGGATGTACTGGTGAACAACGCCGGTCAAGGCCGTAGCGGAAATATCGATACCCTCACCCCTGAATCGATTCTCGAACACGCCAATGTCTTACAGATGGGGCATTTCCGTTTCGTTCAGGCCGTGGTACCCCATATGCGTAAGCAGAATTGGGGGCGAATCGTCGAGATCAACGCGCTGGCCGGGACTATTCCCACGCCCGACGGCATCCCATCGGTGATCAACCGCGCGTCCTGTGTCGCGCTGTCCAAGTCGCTGGGGATGTCGCTGGCGAAAGAAAATATTCTTGTGAACAGCCTGAACATGGGTTGGATCGATACCGGGCAATGGGACCGTCATTACAAAGAAATGGGCCCCGGCGTAAGCCGTGAAGAGTTTGACGAGATGGTCATGAAAGTGGTGCCGGTTGGCCGTTACGGTAAACCCGAGGACGTATCCGGTATGGTGTTGTTCCTATCCAGTGAATATGCGAGCTTCATCAGTGCCGCATCGATCGATATCGCCGGCGGCATGGGTGGACAGATTGCCTACTTCCCTACCCTCAAGCGCGACTTCGCCGCGGCCATCAAGGCGCGAAACACCGCTAATTGACAGAGGGACCAGCCACTACACTGGCTGTCAGGCACGTCGGCAGAGCATCTGCCGGCGTCGCTGGCACCGCCGGTTACTGGACTTTTTATGCCCGGTTTGATGAATCTGCTGTTTCCCGTGCTGGCCACACTGATATGGGCTGCCAGCACCGTGGTGAATCGAATGGCTGTAGGCCTGATCGACCCTGCAGCCATTTCCTTCTACCGTTGGCTCGTTGCAGCCGTTGTGATAACACCCTTCGTGTTTACAACGGTCTGGAGCATTCGGCGAACAATTCAAACACATCTTGCAAAACTGTTCGCTCTAGGTTGCCTGGGCATGTCGCTGTACCAGTCGCTGGCCTATTTCGCTGCTTACAGCATCACCGCTACGTCTATGGGGCTAATTCTGGCAACCATGCCCATGCTGACGGTTCTTCTGGCCATCCCGCTGCTACGCGCCAGGCCCACGGCGGGGACGCTTGCAGGCGCGCTCATATCCTTTCTCGGACTGGCCTGGTTGATCAGCACTGGCGACCTGGGCACGCTCCTTCGCCAGGGCATAGGCAAAGGCGAGTTCATGATGCTGATGGCGTCTTTGTCCTATGCGCTCTATTGCGTTCTGGTCAAACGCTGGCAGATTCCATTGCCCACCTGGGTATCGCTGTATGTGCAAATACTCTGCGGCACCTTGGTACTGGTACCGGCTTATCTACTGACGCCCTCGGTGGCCTTGACCGCCGACAACCTGCCACTGGTGCTCTTCGCCGGCCTTTTCGCCTCCGCCATGGCGCCAGGGTTATGGATGCGTGGACTCGCCTCGCTGGGAGCGGAAAAAACCGCCGCGCTGATGAATCTGGTACCGCTGTTCACGGCCATGCTGGCAATCATGCTGCTCGGCGAGACGCTGCATCTTTACCATGCGGTTGGCGGCGGCCTGATCCTGTTCGGCATTGCCCTGGGGCAGATGAGCCAGCGACGCATCGCTGGCCCACCGCCGCCTCAGACTACCGGCACGGAAACGTCCAGTTTGAGCAGCTCGATGGCATTGCCGCTGCGGATGCGCTCACGTTCATGCTCGGACAAACCCAGGCCATGAGTCAGATCGCCATGATCATAGGCGCCACCAAAATTGGTGCCGTATAGCAGGCGATCCGCGCCGACCACTTCTGCTACGCCACGCCGCAGGCCTGGCGCATGCACATCCAGATCGAAATAGAAGTTGGGCATGTACTCCATCAACGGCCGTTTGTTTCGGCTGTCCGGCGCCATGGCGCGATTGAGTTCACTCAGGCGGCCGAGCTGGAAAACCGCCATGCCGCCAGCGTGGGTGATGTAGGTCTTCAGGTTAGGAAATACGTCCAGCGCGCCGCCGCAGATCAGATACCAGAAGAACAATGTCTCATCGACACAATCGCCAACGATCGAAGTCGTTTCGAACTTGTCATCGGTATGCTTTTCGCCCCAGTAAATCGACTGGTTGAAGCCGTGGACCATGATCGGCACATCAAGCTGCGATAGCTTCTCCCAGACGGGGAACAACTGCTCGTCATGCGCTTGCAGCCCATTGAAATTGGCCCCGCCTACGCAGACGCCCCGCGCGCCCAGCTGTCGCACGGCGCGATCAATTTCCTTCGCCGCCGCTTCCGGGTCCGCCAGGTTCGCGTGGCACCAGAAATCGAAATGGTCTGGATCCTTGCGGCAGAACGCAGACAGCTCGTCGTTGCAGACACGTGCATATTCGTTTGCGAAATCGCCGGCCCAGTACATGAAGCAATGGGACGGGGTGGACATGACAAGTTTGTCGACGCCCCGCTCCGCCATCAGCTTGCGTCGGCTTTCATGGCTCATTCGCGCAAGAAGGTTGGCCTGAGCTTCTTCATCCGAGGATGCTTTGGCGGGCTGCTTGGTGCCGAGCGCGAAATGCCCGACCGTAAGCCCCTGGACCTTCATGAATGGCCCCCAGAATTCGTGGCGGTTGAACATTCCTTCGGTCAACAAATGAGCGTGGACATCGATCAGCATGGCATTCCAATCCTTTTCTTGTTTGATGGTCCCCTCGGGGATTTCTCGGTTCTGTTTGCGCCCCCTGCACCAGCATATGCGCACCCAAAGAATATAGGCATATACTCGATATTTGTTCATATAAATACATTGCCCACGATCCGGCATGTTCTGATGTCGCTCTGGTGATGCCCACCTACCTGTGTGCCAAGGACAACAGCCATGTTTACCGACCATTCCCTGGTTTTAGGCGGCGGAGGAATCACTGGCATCGCCTGGATGACCGGGCTGCTGTTCGGTTTGAGCGAGAAAGGTC
Organism: Stutzerimonas stutzeri; assembly: GCF_018138085.1. Classification (NCBI taxonomy): domain Bacteria; kingdom Pseudomonadati; phylum Pseudomonadota; class Gammaproteobacteria; order Pseudomonadales; family Pseudomonadaceae; genus Stutzerimonas; species Stutzerimonas stutzeri. The sequence continues at coordinate 1,437,795 of NZ_CP073105.1, read as the reverse complement.
TCGACCTACGCGAGTGCGGCAGAATGCTTGGCACCTCTGCCGGCGCCACGGTTGCGGCGCAGATCCGCGAAGACAGTGATCTGGGAGAGTTGTACGAGCGCCAGGTCAATGCATCGAAACAGGTTCAGGAGCTCGCGCCTCAAATACGACTGCTGCGATTACTGCCGTTAGCAATTTCCGTATTGCCAAAGCTGAATGCTCCGATTGAGCGCACCCAGCGAATTGGTCAGCTGGCGCTACGAGCCGGGGCCGGGAATGCCCAAGCCAGGCAGGCCGTCATTGCTGCCCGGCTGCATCCTCGACAGGACTGGCCAGCAAAGCCCTTGGCCGTTGTCGCTGTAGATGTGCTGACTGGCGAAACCAGAGTTTTCGACCGGCAATCTGGCGTGACGCTGACCGATGCGGTCGCTGCCAGCTGTGCCGTGCCCGGTATCTGGCCGCCGGTGAATATCGACGGACGGCAATACATGGACGGTGGGATTCGAAGTTCAAGCAATGCCGATCTAGCCGAGCGTTCATCAGGAGTGATCATCTTGTCACCCCTTGGTGTGCGCCAAGGAATTCCTGGTCGTACGCTGGCCAGGCAGATAGCGAAACTCGAACAGGCAGGAACACGCGTCCAGATTATTGGTCCGGACCGCGCATCGGCAGCGGCGATGGGCAGGAATCCGCTGAATCCGACTCGGCGCGCCATTGCTGCGCAGGCTGGCCGAGAGCAAGATCATCTGATCGCAACTGAGTATGAGCGAAATTGGCGTTGAGCCGATCTGATGGCCACTCAGGATGCGCACGCCATGACCAAAAACTGGCGAAACGCTTCAGCCGCTTGCGGCAATTCCGTCTCGCGGCGCCAGGTCAAGCCCAGCTCCATGGGCGGGATGGTGTCCACCAGCGGCCGCGCCTCGATCTTCTTGCCTTCCAGGGACCACGCCCTATAGAGCATGTCGGAGAGAATCGTAACGCCGAAGCCATGGGCCACCAGCCCTCGCAATCCTTCCATCGAAGACGTCCGGAACGCCACATTCGGCTCCAGGCCGCGAGAACTCCAGTAGCGATAGGTGGAGCTCTCCCCTTCATCCACGGTGGGCAGTATGTAGGGGTGACGCGCCACGTCTTCGAGTGTGATAACCGAGGCCTGCATCAGCGGATGCTCGCTGGCAAGCCACAACTGGCGTCGCGAGCGAATCAGCACCTGATGCTCGAAGCGCTGCAGGTTCGCGGTATTGGAGACGATGGAAAGCCCCATATCCAACCTCCCTGCAGCGATGGCGTCTTCGATGACAGGCCGATCCATGTCCACCAGGTCGATTTCCACCTGTGGATAGCTCCGCTTGAACCGCGCCAGCAGCGACGGCAGAAAATAGCCGAGCACCGTGTAAGAAGCCCCGACGCGAATCACCCCTTGGATCGAATGGCTCAGAAAAAGCGGCTCGCTGAGCGCGTCCTGCAGCGTGTCGAGAATATGGCCCGCATGCTGGGCGAACTTATGCCCCTCTGCGGTCAGGGTGACGCCGTAAGGCAGCCGGTCGAACAACCGAACGCCCAATGTCTGTTCAAGTTGCAGAACGGCGGCGGTAATGGCCGATTGCGATACATGCACCTTCACCGCTGCCTGGGAAAGCTGCCCTGCCTCAGCCGCGGCCATGAAGTAGCGCAGCTGGCGCATCGATATGTCTTTGCCCTTCGCCATCCCGTTACCCTTCACCAACTCAGTGCGACCACTCAGGCTAGTCGCGCACCATACAGCGAACGCAAGATTCGGTCACGGTGTCGAGCAGGCGTTATAAGCGCAGCCCACGTTACGCTCTATGACGTAACGGTGAGATGACCATGAGCGCTCCAATGAATCGAGCGCCCCTAACGAGACCTGCGCGAAACCCGGCAGAACGCGATGATCAATCGGCGCGAGGGCTGCGCGGTTCTTCTCCATGCGTCGCGACGATGCTGGCCAGAATGAAATCGGCACAGTGTTTGCGCCAGGTTTCCATACCTTCCTCGGAAGCAGTATCGAGGCCGACCAGCGCTGAGGTGGAGTAAGCGTTGGTAAACCAGCCGGTAGCGATGAGAGCCGCGGTGGCAAGCAGCAGCCGAGGCTGGGTGTCCGGCTTGAAACTACGGCATTCAATGCCTCGCTGGACGATCCTGCCAACCTTATCGACCAGGGCCGGTGCCAGTTCCAGGAAGCGGTTGCGCGGCGTTTGATTGTAATCGTGATAGCGAACGCCCTCCTGCGCCAACCTGGCGAGCAAGGGATCGTTGCGATATTGATCGAAGATGTGGTTGAGCAAGGCTCGAAGCGCTTGCGTCGGGGTCAGCTGCTCGACATCGAAATCGACCCACCCGGTCATGAGTCTGTCAGAGGTTTCGTCAAGCACCGCGACAAACAGGCCTTCCTTCGATCCGTAATAGTGGAAGATCAGCTGTTTGGTAACGCCAGCATTGCGGGCTATTTCGTCAATACGCCCGCCGGCCAGTCCCTTATTACAAAACTCCTGATGCGCGGCGGCAAGCATTCGGCTCATTGTTTGGCGCTTATCAGACTTCGAGCGATTCTGTGTTTGCATCTGCAACGCTCCTTTGCCGCGACATCAGGCGGCTTTATATATATGCAACACGTTGCCATGTTGACTATGCGCGAGCCGTATTTTTGTTTTACCAATAGTCAACCGCCACTGTTTCCGGTTTGGTAAATCTTGATATAGCCCCGGCGCCCTCGAGCAGGTCCGATTGACCCACGCCCTCAAGCATCAACAGCTATTTTCCGATGAGCATTTCGACTCCAGCATTTGACCGCCGGTAAAACAACTCAATCGTATCGAGAGCGTGTTTGCCTTGATGACGCAGCGCGGCTGATCAACACTCGGGTTTACGCCGAATACGTGAATTAAGTGCGTTTCCGCTGTCGTACGGTTTCTACATGAAGCCGCTGGCATTTCGCCTTCAGAGATAAAATACAACAATGACCAGTATCGAAGAGTTGCGAACAAAGCGCCCTTATCCTGCTCGTCAGGGGCAGCTTCCTCGCCACCTGCAAGACGTCACACCCCAATGGTTGACTAGCCTGCTTCAGAACCGCTACCCCGGGATCGCGGTGAATGATTTCGAGCAGGTAGAGGTGCGTAACGGGCACACCACCAAGCTAAGGCTCGCGCTGGACCTCAATGAGGTTGGCCAGGCCGCTGGCATTCCGCGCAACGTTTGCCTCAAGTCCAACTGGTCGGAAGGGTTCGAGAGCGGCGAGATCTGCGAGTTGGAGGCACGCTTCTACCACTTCATGCGCGAGCGTCTGCACACGCCGGTGCCGGACAGCTATTTTTCCGACTGGGATGGCGATGGTGGGGGTCGGGGCGTCGTCGTGATGGAAGACCTCGGAATGGCGCCAGGCCAGTTCGGTCACAGTACCCATCACCTCGGCGTCGATGGCGTGGCCCAGGGGCTGGAGTCACTGGCGATGTTGCATGCCGCACTGTGGGGAAGTTCTGAACTCAAGGCACAGAGCTGGCTGCCCACGTCCATGGATCACCCGGTCGACTACGATCAGTTTTTACGCATGTACGACTACATTCGGCTGAATCTGCGCAAGCCTGAGTACCAGGCCATCCTGCCGAAGTGGATGTATGAAACACCGGAGCTGTTTGGGCATGCCTTTGACGAGTTGCGCGCTTATGAACTTGAGCAGGAGACCCCCATCTGCCTGGTCCATGGCGATTCTCACCAGGGCAACAGCTTTCTGCGCGACAGCGGCGAGCGGGTCTGGCTTGATTGGCAGCTTGTGCGCAAGGGGCGGCCATGGCGCGATATTGCCTATTTCATGCTTGGGGCGCTGACAATCGAGGAGCGGCGGGCTTCGGCCTGGGATCTGGTCAAGGTCTACCGCGAGAAGCTGATCAGCCTGGGCGCCGAAGGCGTACTTGGACAGGACGCCGCCTGGGAACAGTTTCGCCGCTGGCCCATGTATGGCATGCAAGCATGGCTGGCCAATGTCGATGAGTGGGGCCAGGACGGGCGCATCATGGTGGAGCGATTCTTCGCCGCGGCGGAGGATTTCGAAACCGTGAAAACGCTGACCGCCGGCAAAGCGCCACGCCGCCACGTGAAGCTGGGCGAGGGCGCGCGCCAGGTTCTCCCGCAGTTCCGGCATTTGCTGGACGATTGATGGCTTGGATCATGGTGTAACGAACAAAAACAATAAACGGAGTGCAATCGAAATGACGACGCAACTGAATGCTGAAAGTATCCAACGTTTTATGAAGGGCCAGGTCTCGGCATGGAACGCCCACGATCGCGAGGCCTTTCTTGACTGCTATCGCCAAATTGCGCCTGAGTCGCTGGTCATCGAATATGCCGGTCGCACTGACACGCGTGATGGCTGGTTTATCCTCGAAGAGATGTTCGACAAGCACAATGCGGACATCTCTCTGGAAGTGGTGGAGACCATCTACAACGGCAACGACGTTGCGGCTCATCATCGCAATTGCCTGAATAATACCGGGCTGGCCATTGAAAGCATCGAAACCTACCGTTTCTCACCAGGCAAACTTCAGGTGTGCTATTTCCTTAAACCGCCGGTGACCGACAACCTGGATCTCACCCAATTTCGGGGATTCGCCTCCGCTTGATCACATTAGGCGAACGTTCGAGCATTCAGATATGAGAGTCCCGATGAATCTGCAGTTAGCAGGCACCGATAATTTTCGTAGTCTCAAAGGCTTGCCGGCCCATGACGGCCGGCGCATCGCCGAGCATACGTTGCTACGGTCCGACCAGCTGCACATGCTTGCCGCCGAGGGCTGGGAAACCCTCAGGACCCTTGGCGTAAAGACCGTATGTGACCTGCGCAGCGAGGGTGAGCGCCAGCGGACGCCCAACAATCTGCCTGTTGAACTTGAGCAGCTGGCACTTGAGGTCACCGGCGACATGCGCGCCGACAAAAGCGTGTCGAGCCTGTTGACTGAAAGCCCGGATCTTGCGGGCGCCGAGGCCATGATGTTCGAGGTATACCGGCGTCTGCCGGGCATGCTGGCGCCGCATCTGCCGAAACTGTTCGGGTTGTTCGAGACGGGTAAGGTGCCCGTGCTGGTTCATTGCGCAGCGGGCAAGGACCGCACCGGTTTTGCCGTCGCGGTTATTCTTCATGCACTCGGCGTAGCGCGGAAAGTCATTGTCGCTGACTATCAGCTGTCGGCCCGCCGAATGGTCGACGCCAGCAACGTCCGGCGAGAGCTGATGAGTACGCTGGTCAGCAACATGATCGGCAAGCCCTGTCCTGACGAAGCGGTCGACGCGATCATGGATGCCCGCCCCGAGTACCTGCAAACGGCCTACGACTGCGTGGACAAGCACTATGGATCGATGGACGCCTATATCGAGACGTGTGTCGGCCTGGATGCGTCGGGCCTGAATAGTCTCAGGGACCGTTATCTCACCGCTGACTGATGCCCGGCTGGCCGTTCGTAGCAGATCCTTCCCTCTTAAGCACATTCCCCCCGATGGCGTTCGGGGCGATTGCTTGCGAATTCGCCCCTGGAGCGTTTCGCCACATGGCGTCGGTGTGGTGTGTAAGCAGGGCACTGCTGCAAAAAAAAGCTGCTCGCCCCCGAGGGGTTGAGCAGCGAAACACCAGTCGCTCCTGGTTCATTGGGCCCGCTCGCCGCTTCGGGCAAATCGAGCCGCTGACTCGTACCGCTTAATCAGCCATGGCAGCAGGGCTTCGCCCGCACGATTAGTTGATATCGCTGCCGGGGACATTGCGTGCCGCGCCATTGCGCCGGTCCGACTCACCCCAGGCCACCCAGTGATCCGGCTCGCGAGTATCACCCACTCGCCGCCAGCGGCCTTCCTGCTGTGCAGTGACGGGAAAGCCGCCAACGAAGTCGATCATTTCGCCGCGCGGATCGGGCAGGAATTCCCATTCTTCGCTGCCGTCCAGCGTGATTTTGGCAGCCTCCAGAAAGTAGCTCCCGTCCTTGTGCTTGGTTACGCATTCGATGTCGGTGGTGGTACGCACTTCGCCCTTTTCGTTCTGGAAAATCGCGTAGCCGAGGTGGTCATGGCCAACCATGAACGAGCCGACATCGTAGGTGCCGTCCTTGTAGACCGTGGCAAACGACCACCACAGCACGTGTATCTTGTTGTTCACCACCAGGTCTTTCTTGAAGTGAATCGCGCCGCCCTCGGCCATGTACACCTGGTCGAGCAGGATCGCGCCCTTGACCGGACGCCCTTCGCAGACGCCGCTGACATCCCAAATCTGGGAAACGTAAAAGGTGCCCCATTCGACGCCCGGCAAGTACCACTGCATACCGTTGCCGAGCAGGCGGCCTTCGAGCTGGAATAGGTTGTCCTCTTTCCAGGTGAAGGTTTCGCTGTTGGCGGTCAATTCCCATGGATGGCCGACGTCATCCGGCTGGTTGGTCCAGCGGACGGTATCGCCTTGCAGCGACAACGCCGGAATCGGCGTCACGCCGCGTTCCGCCATGCGTGCCTGGTCCATGCGGATGTTCTTGCCGTCGATGCGGGTGGACAGATAGAAGAATTTGGTCGGGTTCGGCGTGCCGGTTGGCGCCATGACCGAACGGGTGAACGAATAGATATGCCCTTCTTCGTCACGAACCGAGCCGAACGGCATGCTCTTGCTCAACTGCAAGCCGAAAAAGCCACGGCCACCATGCATCGACTCGCCGGTCACCTTGTAGGGCGCTACCAGGGTTTGATAGGCGAAATCGCCTCGCTCGGGGATCTTGGAAAAAGTCTTCATCTTTTATCTCTTGTTATTGAGTCGTTGAACGGAGGGTTACACAGAGGCCTGGACCCGTTCGAATTTAGATACAGACGCCTGAAGAACCAGCTTGCAATAAGGGAAAAATGGAAACATGGGCATGGCTTTAACGTTTGTTCTTATTAAATTCAACGTAACGCCGGTTTCAAAACATCAGGCGCTTCGTGGTTTCGGCTGACGGGCTTCAGGTTAGGACCAACTGCCGGTTTTAACACCACTAAATATCCGCTTTCGTTTTACCGTGGGTGAAACGGTATGAACGGCATGTAAACGCGTATTGGCTAAGTTAGAGGTGCGATGCATCACGTCGTCTTACGGCTCCATATAAATCCAATAAGCGGAGACTGCTCATGATTTCCCGATTCGCGTTAAGCATTGTCTTGACCGGCATTTCCACATTTGCCTGCGCTGCGGTTTCGCCAGAAGAGGCGCAGAAACTGGGTAATACGCTCACCCTGTTCGGGGCGATAAAAGCCGGAAACGCCGAAGGCACTATTCCGCCCTACCAAGGCGGTTTGCGGACCGCTCCAGCGGACTTCGAACCCGGCAAAGCCTGGACCGATCCTTTCCGGGATGAAAAACCGCTGTACCGGATCACCGCACAAAACGTGGATCAGTACGCCGACAAATTGAGCGCGGGGCAGCAAGCCCTGCTGAAAAAATATCCGGACACCTGGTACATGGATGTGTACCCGAGCCATCGCACCGCTGCCTATCCGGATAACGTGCTGAAGGCAACGGTTCGCAACGCCACCGGATGTGAAACCTTCAACGGAGGCTTATCGCTTGAAACCGATTGCCGGGGCGGCCTGCCGTTTCCCATCGCCAAGACTGGTAACGAGATGATGTGGAACCAGCTGTTGCGCTACAAAAACGGACCGACCGGCGTCCTGGACGAGCACACCAGTTGGGTTGTCGACTCCAACGGCAACATCACCAAGACGGCGCAACAGCGCGCCTATGAGGAATTTCCTTTCTATCAGACGCATCTGGAGGACCGTGATCCGGAGGTATACGGTCGTGCCTGGTCGATCAACACCGAGCCGGCGCGCCGGGCGGGCGAGATGACCGGTATTTCCGATTTTCTGGACCCGACCGAGAAACCGCGTCGCGCCTGGAGCTATTCGCCAGGTCAGCGCCGCGTCAAGTTGGCGCCGGAGTTCGCCTATGACACGCCGGTCGCGAGCCAGGGCGGCATTTCCCTGTTCGACGAGCTGCAAATGTTTGCCGGCAAGCAGGATCGCTTCGATTTCAAGCTGATAGGACGCCAGGAGATGTACATCCCCTACAACGCCTACAAGTGGTACTTCGGAATCGAAGCGCCCGAGCAGTTCATGAAGAATCACGTTAACCCGGCGGTTGAGCGCTGGGAGTTGCACCGCGTCTATGTGGTGGAGGCGACGCTCAAGCCTGGCCAGCGCCACGTGTACAGCAAGCGGCGCTATTACATGGACGAGGACACCTTCGGCGCGGGCCTGTACGACGCCTGGGACCAGGAAGGCAATCTGTACCGGACCGTGTACATGGCCGGGGTGCAGATCTATGACAAAGACATTCCCTACGCGACCAAGCTGGCGATCTTCGATTTCAACAAAAACATGTATGGCGTGCTCAACGACTTCCTGACCGGACGCCTGGAGTTTGCGGAGGAGGCACCGTCCAACAGCACGCAGAACCCGGAAGCCATCGTGTCCAAGTACACGCAGCGCTGATCGCGTTGGTATCGCCGGGCTTGTCTGGCGCGTAGCCATGGCCTCGTCGATACGTGGCGCGGCTATTGCGATCCGCGAGGCGCTTCATGCCACACCCGAAAACAACAATGACAGGAGATAAACGGATGCAACGTCTGGCAGGCAAAGTGGCAATCGTAACCGGCGGCGGCGGTGGTATCGGCTCGGCGACCGCGTTGCGCCTGGCGCGTGAAGGCGCGAAAGTCGTGTGCGCCGATATCAATCTGGAAACGGCGCAACGCGCCGCCGATGCGCTGGAGGGCAACGGCCTGGCGCTGCGGTTCGATGCCGCCGATGCCGACAGCATCGAGGCGATGGTGACCCAGACGGTCGAGCACTTCGGTCGGCTGGACATTCTGCACAACAACACCGCGATCACCGACCCGCAGACTCACGGCCAGGACCTCAGTCTGCTGGAAATACCCATGGAGGTATGGCGCAAAACCCTGGACGTGAACCTGACCGGCTACATGCTGGCCTGCCGGTTCGCCATTCCCCACATGATCGAAGCGGGGGGCGGGTCGATCATCAACACCGCCTCCGGCTCCGGCACCAAGGGCGACCTGGTGCGAATCGCTTACGGCACCAGCAAGGCTGCGATCATCAATATGACGCGCCACATCGCGACGCAATACGGTCGCCAAGGCGTGCGCTGTAACGCCATTGCACCGGGGGTCATCGTGACGCCTGCAATGGAGGCGACGGCCCCGCAGATCCTTGCCTTTGCGAGCAAGTACGTCCTGACCAAACGCCTCGGCACGCCTGAAGACATAGCGGCGCTGACCGCTTTTCTCGCGTCCGACGAGTCCGGCTACATCACAGGCGAATGCATCGAGATCAATGGCGGCAAGAACAGCTGTCAGCCGCATTTTGCCGAGCTGTATCAACAGACCCGGCAGACGTCGGACTGACCAGCGTACGGGGCAGCACCCACATCTCGATCAGTTTCAGAAACAACGGAACCTACAAGAATGAATGACAATCCGGTGGTTGAAAAAGACGTAGTCGTCGTCGGCTCTGGCGGCAGCGGCATGACGGCCGCGATCGTCGCCGCAACCCAGGGCCTCGACGTACTGCTGGTAGAAAAGACCGGGCTGTTCGGCGGCACCACCGCGCTTTCCGGCGGCGGCATCTGGGTGCCGTGCAATACCCAGGCGGCCGAGGCCGGTTTGAAAGATGATCCAGAGCAAGCCTTCGCTTACGTTCAGGAAGTGGTGGGGCCGACACTGCGTACCGATCTGCTGCGGGCTTTTCTTGATGCCGCGCCGCGCATGGTCGATTACCTGCACGCGCGTACCTCGGTACGTTTCGCCGTGCAGCGCGGTTTTGCCGACTGGCATCCGCAGGCCAAGGGCTTTTCCGCCGATGGCCGTTTGCTTTGCCCGGTGGAATATGACGGTCGTGAGCTGGGCGAATACTTCGACCAATTACGGCCCCCGCTGACTGAATTCAACGCGCCGGGCGGCATGATGTTCGGCATTGGCGACATGCCGCACATCGCCAAGGTCACCACGTCGTTCACCTCGTTCAAACACATCGCCAAGTTGGCGGTGCGCTTTGGCGTGGATCGGCTGAGCTATTCGCGCGGTACGCGGCTGACCATGGGCAATGCCATGGCTGCCCGGCTGCTGCGCTCGGCGATCGATGCCGGGGTGGAGCTGTGGAAAGACACGCCCATGCGCAGCCTGATCCACGAGCATGGCGCGATCAAAGGCGTGGTTGTCGAGCGCGACGGCAAACCGGTGGAAATTCGCACACGCCGTGGCGTCGTGCTGGCCACCGGCGGTTTTTCCGCCAATCCGAACATGCGCAAACAGTACATTCCGTTTGCCGAACACCATGTGTCGCTGGTGCCGGAGGGCAACACCGGTGACGGTTTGCAGCAAGCCCGCAACGCTGGCGGCCGCTTCGATGGCGAAAACCTGAGCAATGCCGGCTGGGTGGTGGTCTCGCTGCTGAGGAAGCCCGACGGCGGAATACGCAAATTTCCACACCTTTATATGGATCGCGGCAAGCCAGGCTGCATTGCGGTCAACCGGGACGGTAGGCGTTTCGGTAACGAGGCGGCGACCAACCTGGTGGAGCCCATGCACCGCACCGGCTCTGTGCCGGCGCACCTTGTATGCGACCACCCGTTCATCAAGAAATACGGCCTGGGCCTGGTGCGCCCGGGCGGCTTTGGGCTGAAAGGGCTGATCGCCGCCGGCTATATCCTCACCGAGCCGACCCTCGATGCGCTTGCCGCGCGTATCGGTGTCAATCCCGGCAACCTCGCCGACACCGTCGCGCGCTTCAACCAGCAAGCCGCCCGGGGTGTGGATGATGACTTCGGGCGTGGACGGGACAAGGCCGATATGCCTCTGGGCGATCCCAACCACACCCCCAATCCCTGCCTCGGGCCGATTCAGCAAGGGCCGTTCTATGCCGTGCAGATATTTCCCGGCGATTCCACCACCACGGTCGGCCTGCGCATAGACGGCAAGGCGCGCGTGCTGGACGGGAACGACCAGCCGATTCCCGGTCTGCACGCGGTGGGTCTGGACATGAACTCGCTATGGCGGGGCCGCGCGCCGGGCAACGGCGCGAACAATACGCTCAGCCTGACCTTTGGCTATCTCGCCGGGCTGGCCCTGGCTCAGGACGATGTCCCGCAACCGGCTATCGAGCCTGCCGCGCAGATAGGCGCTGAGCAGCTGAATTGACGCTGTGACATGACCCGCCGGGCGCTTGAAAGCCCGGCTGAGGGTATCGCCATAACAACAACAAGAGGAAGCCACATGGCCGTTTCCGCCGCTAAGCCCCACACCTTTCTGGCTATCGACTGGACAGAGTTCCGCCAGGGATGGCGGGTGCTGCTTCTGGCGCTGCTGGGTATCGCCACTTCGGTCGCCGTCGCGCCCATCTATGCGTTCGGCACGCTGGTGCTGCCGTTACAGGAGGCCTTTGGTTGGTCGCGAGGCGAAATCCAGACGGCGGCGGCCTTTCAGTACGGCAGTTCCATCATCGCCTTTCAGGTTGCCGGCTGGCTGAACAAACGCTACGGGCCGCGTCGCGTGACCCTTTGCTCGCTGATCGCGCTGCCGCTCGCCTACTTCGCCATGGCCCTCAACACCGGCCACTTGTGGCAATTGAATCTGGGCTTTGGTCTGCTGGCGTTTGCCGGGGTGGGCACGCTACACGTGACCTGGACGCAGCTGACCTGCCTCTGGTTCGACAAGAACCGCGGCCTGGCGCTGGCGATCATCCTGTGTGGCACGGGCCTGGCCGCCCTGGTGCTGCCCTCGTTGCTGAGCTGGGCAATCATCCGCTGGGATTGGCGCGCCTGGTTCTGGGGCTTGGCGCTGTTGCCATTGCTGGTGACCTTGCCGCTTTCGTTGCGCTGGTTGAGCACCCGAGGGGCCGTGGAACAGGCGACACAACGATCATCTCTCCCTGCGCAGCCGGACGTCGGACTGACGGGCTTCTCGCTTCGCCAGGCGTTGCACTCGCGGCGCTTCTGGGTCATCAACTGCGCGTTGTTCCTCGCGATCATGGGCATGATGGGCATGATCATCAACGCTGTGCCGATGATGCAGGACAGCGGCCTTTCAGCAACCGAGGCGGCCAAGGTGTTCGGTGCGTTCGGCGTGTCGCTGATTTTCGGACGGCTGTTCATCGGCTATCTGATCGACCGGGTGTGGGCGCCTGGGGTGGCCTTTTTCGTCTTGCTGCTTCCCGGCGTCGGCTGCCTTTTGTTCAGCACGGTTGGCGCACATGTTCCCCTGTTGGTGCTCGCCTGTGTCTTCGCCGGGCTGGGCGCCGGCGCCGAAATGGATATTGCGTCGTATCTGATCGCGCGCTATTTCGGGCTGCGCGACTACAGCCGGGTTTTCGCCTTTCAGATGAGCTTTGGTGCGATCGGCAGCACCATGGCTCCGGCGTTCTTCGGCGCGCTGTTCGAGGCAACCGGCTCCTACCACGCGATGCTGATGTTCTGCATGGTCAGTTTTGGTATCGGTGCGTTGCTGCTTTTGACGTTGGGGCGTTACCCCACCCTTCCCACGGCTCCTGGGGAAGTGGCGACAGCGACCGTTACGGATGGCGCAATAACCGAGCCGGCAACTTGATGCGATGACTGGGGACGGGCGCGCTATCGGTACTGGCGTTCGCGCAGTGGGCAAGGGGCTGTTGCCTGCTCGCCGCAACACCGCATGACTGCACCAGCCGCCGCCAGACGGGGCGGCGCTTGGCCAGGCAGGCCGCCTTCGTTCGATTTACAGTTTTGAGAATGGCCGGCTATGCAAGGCGCGCCTCGGTGGAGGCCTTGGTATCCATGTATTCGCGGCCTTCGACGATCAGTCCGTCGCGGATCACCAGCAGGTTGTGGTAACTGTTGCGATAGACGCGGTCGGCAAACACCATCTCGCCCTGCGCTTCATAGGCGACGCGATCGCCTTCAGCGGTCAATCCGGTGATTACCACCGAGCGCTTATCGGCACTTAGCAGGCCGCTGCGTACCGCGGTATTGAACGCTTCGCGGCTCATGTCGCCTCGGGTCAACGTCCACCATTTGACATCCGGATGCTGCAACGCCTCGAAGGTATCCATGTCGCCGTCGATAACGGCCTGTACATATCGACGCACCAGCGCCTTGTTGTCCTCGATCGTGTTACTCACGGTTCTCTCCGTTGTCTATTACCCGCAAAATCGGGTCGGGCAGGCTTTTCAGCCGTTGCGGTATGGAAAACTAGGCCGAGCCTGCACCCTTGTCCATCGGTCAGCTTTGACTGCGGGACAAACGAGAATCCGATATTGAGCTGGGTAAAACCTCCGCCGTCTGAGAAGCTGCCCAGCAGTTGCCGCCACGAATAGCGCGGCTGGCGCAGCGAGTGGCTGGCGCCCCTGGCCATCAAAATTTCAAAATCTGGCTCCGAACGCTATCACTCGCCAAGCTTGATCTGAAAGTACACTCGGAGACGGTCCTCATTTCGTAAACCTGCATCTGGCATGTCAGTCAGCGACAGGAAAGCTCAGCATCAACAATAAGAACGGCTGAAGGAAGCGACATGAATGTCATCGAATATCGGGAATACGAGTCCCCCCATGCGGGCAATTTTTCCACCGAAGCCGGCTTGTCCAACAAGGGCTTTGAGGTTCGCGTCGAGCATGCACATTGGTCCAGCTCGGGAGCCGCGCTGATTCACCTGACCGATCACTGTCTGATCAGGCTACTGCTGGCCGAAGCTCCCGAAAACGCGCCGTTGTCAAATCGTGGCACCCTGTCGGGCAACCGCGGAAGCTGCCAGCCGCTCGGCCAGACGATCTTCATCCCACCGGGAAGCGACTTTCACTTCAAGCATCGGGCTTGTCAGCAAAAAGCGGTGATCTGCCTGTTCGACCCCGCTGCCATCGCGCCGCTCGCGGCTTACCGCTGGGACTGGGAACACTGCATCACGGACGCCATGTTGAACCTCCAAAGCAACTATCTGCAGGCCTCGCTGCGCAGGCTTGGCGAAGAGGTTGCATTCCCCGGGTTTGCCAGCGAGCTCCATATCGAATGCCTGATGACCGGTATCGCGCTGGAACTGCGCAAGGAATTTCTTGGCAAACAGCGCGATGACGACGAACCCGGCAAGCTGAGTCGCCGTCAGCTGCAGCACTTGAGGGAAGCTCTGGACGCCGATGCAAACGATATTTCGCTGCGCAAGCTGGCCGATCTGTGTGCCTTGCCGGAACGAAAGCTGTCGGTTTATTTCAAGAACACCACGGGCAAGACCCTGCGCCAATACTCGGCCGAAGCACGGGTCAACCGGGCAATGAGGCTCCTCGGCGACCCTTCCCTGTTGATCAAGCAGATCGCCTACATGACCGGGTTCCAGAGCGCCGCCGCCTTTTCCGCGGCGTTTCGAAAAGCGGTCGGCTGGACGCCCGAGGAGTTCCGTCGACAGCGCTCACCAGGCCAACGCGAGGCCTGGCCTGATGAGCAGAACGCCAGCTAGACCGGTGCGGCCTCCGCCTCGCGCTCGAACACCGGGTAGCCGCCTAATCCAAGCAGCAACAATGGCCCCACGGTAAAGCAGATGCAGCAGAAGGCCAGCAGGCCGGTATAGCTGCCGCTCGCGCCATACAGGGCGCCGAACAGCAAAGGCGCGGCAGCGGCCCCGGCAGTGATCAGGCCCAGATGCACGGCGAACAGGCGGCCGTAGTCACGCATACCGAAATAGCGGGCGATCAGGAAAGCGGCGATGTCGAATTCCGCACCTGCGCCAAGGCCGACCAACAGGGTTGCAAGAACGAACAACCAGATGCTGGCATCTGCATAGAGAAACACCAGACAGGCCAAGGCGGGCATCAGCAAGGCCACAGCCGCGACGCCAGGTGCCCACAATCGATCGATCAGGTAACCCACCACTAGGCGACCAAGGATCAGCGATATCCCGAAGGTGCTGAAGATCTGGCTGGCCTGCTCCGCCGCGATGCCCTTGTCCCGCAAAAGCGGAATGATGTTGGTCACCATGCCAACCACGCAGGACACCACCAGCGTCATCGAAAGATTGCAGATCCAGAAGCGCCACGAACGCAGCGCATCACGCAGCAGCATTCCCGGATGGCTTCGCTCGGCGCCGCTCTGCATCGAGTGTGACGCGTGGCCCTTGGCCACCGGCAACAACCAGCGCAGCGTCAGTGGCAACGCCAGCAGCACCGGCAACGCACCCAGCGCAATGAAACCCGCCCGCCAGTCCCAGCGCGAGATCGCCCAGGTCGTGATGAGCGGAAGCATGATCGCCGCCAGCCCGGAGCCGCTCAGGATGATCGCCAGGGCAAAGCCTCGGTTCTCCTCGAACCAGAGATTGACCAGATGCGACCAGGTCACCTGCAGGGTCCCCAAACCGGCCAGCGGAACCAGGAAAAACCCCAGATAAAGCATCCAGATCGATCCCGAGGCACGCGACAAGGCGAACATACTGAGTGCCAGCGTCACCAGGGAGATCAGCGTGACCAGCCGCAAACCGTAACGCAGGTTTAGCCAGCCGGCCATTTGCGCGGCAATGATGGTCCCCAGCGAAAGCGCGGTGATCGAAGCCTGGAGGTCGGCGCGCGGCCAGCCCATCGCCTCCTCGAGCGGAATCACCATCGAGCTGAAGCTGTACAACAGCAGGGAACTCGAGCTGGTGGCCACCCCGACGATTGCAAGGATGAGAATCCGCCAGCCCCGTTTGAACTCCGTATTGTCGAAATTTTTCATGTTTCGGGACTCTGCCTGGTGTATGGAAAACCCACTGCATTTACTGCCGAGCACGGCACTGCGCCGCCCCATATCTGATGAGTGCTAACCCATCGCTGCATACTCGACCGGCCGCCCTCGCTCCACGGCTTCAATCACCGATAAAGAGTGCAGACTCTGCGCTAATCCGCAGTACGTGTTCGCGCCGCGCCTGCCCCGAATGCGACCCGGTGGGCGACTCGGCCAGATCGTCGGGATGGATAAGCGTCGGCCCGTTGGGCAGTTCGCGTAGCGCGATCGCAGCGATGTCCTCGGCCTTGGCCAGTTGCATGGTCAGGGCGCCGGCGATTCCTTGCCTGACCATCGCGTCGCGCATGGTTGGCGTATCGACCGTGCCGATCAGCAGGTTCAACACATCGACGCCCTGCCCCTTCCATTCGGCCCAGAGCCCTTCGCCCAGCGTCATGGCGAAAGACTTGGTGGCCGCGTACATAGCCAGCTTGCGCACGCCACCCAGCGCAGCCTGGGAGCCAACCAGCAAGACCCCACCGGCGCCACGCGCAACCATTCGGCCACCGAACGCATGGCAGCAGCGCATGATCGTCCGGGTATTGAGGTGCAGCAATTTGCACCAGTCTTCAACCGGCGTGTCGAGGAAGCGGGTGATGTATGGATCGCCGCCGGCGTTATAGATCAGCAGCCCGACTTCCCTGTCCGCCACCGCTGCCACCAGCCGGTCGGCGGCATCGTCCAGCGTCAGGTCCAGTGTGACGACCAGCACCTCGACGCCATAACGGTCGACAAGCTGGTTCTTCAGGTCGGTCAGGGCTTCTTCGCGCCGGGCAACCAGCACGCAGTGCAGGCCCTTTGCAGCCACCTGGTCGGCAAGCGCGGCACCAACACCGTGGGAAGCACCTGCGATGACGGCCCAAGGGCCATATTTTTTCGTGAAGGCGAGAGTGTCTTGCTCGGACATGGGACAACTTCCTTTCTAACTGAACGGGTGGCTTGGCTACGGCAATGATTGGCCGGTTTCAGCGGGGCTCGATCGGCGGCAGATCGATATGGCTCGCCGAGCCACCAATCGCGGTGCCGCCGAACACCAGCACGCGCCGCTCGATCTGTTTCATGAACAGTTTCAACAAGGGCTCGTCATATTCCGGGCCGGCGCTGCGCACGAAGTCCTCCAATGCCGCGTCGATCTCGCTGTAATGGTCGAATGTGCGGCCGAGCAGCGCTTCGGCGTCCGCCTGTTCCAATGCCTGTAATCGCAACGTCATGGCGTCTCCCTTGAAGAGATACTCGACCAGCTTGCTCACCGACTTGAGCTTGGATTGCTGAAACTCATCACTCACCTTCACCTGCGCGACGGCATCCTCAAGCATCATCAGCAATGCCGTGTTCGGCCCTTGCGTGGCGATGTCCAGTGCCGGGGTTTCCAGGGGAACACCCATCGCCTCGGCCAGCGCATGCACCACTACACGACGCAAGGCGATGTCGAACTCGGTGTAGGTATCGTGCGGGTCCCCCGGTTGCGGCGTCGCCACCGTGCAGGAAAACTGCATGGCACTCACGGTGGAAAACAGGGCAGTGTGGAAGCGCACCACGTCCGGCTCCGGCCGCTCGCCCGTGACGTCCTGGTAGTAGCGATAAAGATCACTGAAGGTGTCGCCCAGCGGTTCATAGTTGTCGCGCATGCGCGCCGAGGCGAGGTCGGCCAGCGGGTCACCGATCATCGCGAACTCGAAATCATAGAGCGCGTTCAACTGTCCGTTCTCGAACAGGTACTGGCCCGAGTCGTATTGCACGAACCGCGCCTCGGTGCGGTGCATGGGTACGTTGCGGCGCAGCCAGCCGAGAGCGAATTCCACCAGCGGTTGCGGTCGGGTCTTGTTGCGTTCGTAGAGCGGGTAATACGCTTCCAACCCCGCCAGCGAGATGGCCTCGGCGCCCTGGGGCCGGTCGATGCCCTGCGCCACGAAGGGCTCGACGGGCAACTGGTGCATGGCGGCCATTGCCCGCACATACTGGCGAGCCAGATCGCGCCGTTCTTCGTCGCTGCGGGCAGCTGAAAGATCGCGCGTCCCGCGCACCAGCTCCATGACGATGGCCGGCGGGTCTTCGCAGAACCCGTGAATCCGCGGCACGGGAATGCCCTGCTGGCCAAGCAACATGAGTATCTCGGCTTCGCGGCGCAGGTCAGGAAAGGGGCTGACGTCGCCGCCGCGTTCGCCTCGCAGGTGCAGGCACAGCGTCTGGCCATTGATGTCGACTTCAAGATTCCACGCCGGACGCCAGCGAACCAGCCGCTGCATGTTCGTGATCCGCCCACCCGTGAGCTGCTCGACGAATGCCTTCAACTTGCTTTCGCTGGTTGCAGCGGCGCTTTCTTGTTCTTTTACTGCCGTATCCATTCCACACTCCTAAACAATGGGGGCTCAGCGCTCAGCCGCTTGAAGGCTCGGCCCGCCGACGTCGGCGACCGATACACCGAGCTTCTTGGCCAGATCCGCGGTATCGAGATATTCGCGCCAGGCCTTGATCAGGCCCTGCTCGTCGAGTTCGTAAACGGCCACCATCGAATGCGGCATCGGTTTGCCGCTGGACACGGCATAGTCGTCGCGCTCGGTCATGACCACGTCATCCGAAGACACGATCTGGCGGATCGTGCATTTGTTGTGGGTGACGTAGCTCATCTGCCGTTCGATCTCGCGCCTGAGCGCCTCGCGCCCCCGAATGACCGGCCCGCCCGGCACCCACAGTTGCCAGACGGCGTCCTCGGCCATCATCGAAATGATCCTGTCGAGCTGCGGGCGCGATTCGGCCGTGCCGTCGCCCCAGGCGTCGAGGAATTCGCGGATAAACGTTTCTTGTCGTATGCCCATGTTTGCTTCCCAGGAAAGGTGATGACGTCTCCCGCCGGAGGACGGGTGACGCTCAGAGATAGGCGCGTACCACCGGCACCATCGGCGTGGTACAACTCATGCCACCGTCGACTCGCATGAGCGCGCCGTTGACGTAGCTCGATTCGTCAGAGGCGAGGTAAACGGCCATCGCGCCGATGTCTTCGGGCAGGCCGAGGCGCGGCACGTTCTGGATATCCACAAAGCCCTGCACCATCTTGTCGTTGGCCCAGCCGTCGAGGGCGGCGGTGCGAATCACGCCCGGCAGGATTGCGTTGCAGCGCACGCCGCGCTTACCGAAGGTTGCCGCCAGCGTTTGCACGTACCAGTTCACTGCGGCCTTCGAAGCGCCATAGCTGAACTGGGCAACTTCACCGGCAATCGAGCTGGTCGACGAGGTGAAGATGATCGAGCCCTGCCCCTGCTCGAGCATGTGCGGCAGCGCGTGCTTGCAGGCGAGCACGCCGCCCAATACGTTGACGCGCATGTTGTCGTGGAACAGATCCTCGTTGAAATTGAGGAAGTCCACGTCTCTGGCGGTGTCGGGGTTCTTGTTCACGGCGTTGTTGAACAGCACGTCGAGACGGCCGAAGGTTGTCATAGCCGCCTCGACCATCTGGGCCAGATCCTCCTCGCGGCCCACATCGACCTTCATCCCTATCGCCTTGCCCCCCGCCTGGGAGATGTCTTCGGCGACGCGCTCGGCCGCGTTGGCGTAGAGGTCGGTCACCACGACCTGAGCGCCCTGCTTCGCGAACATCTGAGCGCATGCGCGGCCGATGCCGCTGCCTGCGCCGGTAATCAGCGCCACTTTGTTTTCCAGTCGATTGCTCATCACCAACGTCTCTCTTCTTTATTCATCTAGGCCACCCGTGACTCCAACGGCGGCAGCGATCGCCTGCCCCGCTTTCAGCGACGGCCACGGCACTCGCCCCGCGGTGTGTTCAGCGCGTCTGGCCGCCGGCTATGGTTTGTGGATTGGCTTCGCGCTCGGCGATCGGTTTGTCGCGATAGCGCGTCGGGCCGTTGCCGAACATGCCGTACTGGCTGCGGGTGAAGTCGTACAGCGAATAGGCGTCCTGCTGAGGATTGTTGGGAATGCCGTAGGCCTGGATGTTGTATTGGGCGCCGGCCCGGAACATTTCGCCGCTGTCGTCCCAGGCGTCGTAAACCGCTGCGCCAAAGGTGTCCTCGTCGATGTAGTAGCGGCGTTTGCTCTGCGCGTGGCGAACGCCCTCCTTGCGGGTTGCCTCGACCACCCAGACGCGGTGCAGCTCCCAGCGCTCGCAGTCAGGATTGATGTGGTTGGGCATCAGTTTGGTATCCATGTCGCAGCCCCACTTCAACTTGTAATTGCTGTAGGGAATGAACATTTCCTTCTTGCCGACCAGCTTCCAGTCGAAGCGATCCATCTTTCCCGAAAACAGGAAAATCTCGTCATAGAACGCCACGCCGCCAAAGGCCGAGTTGGGCGTGTCGTAATTGAATTCGGGCGCCTGACGGACTCGGCGCTGGCCGGTGGTGTAGCTCCAGGCGTAGCGCGAACTTTTCACCGGATCGAGGTAATCCCAGTACCCCGATGCCTGCCCGGCGGTACGGGCTGGCGCAACGACGCGCGACCATATGCGCTGCGCCATCGCCGGGTCACGACCGTCCACGCCAATCTGGTAATACGGTTTTTCACCGGTGGATTGATTGGTGTTAGTCAGCGTGGCGTGGCCCTGGTTGACGACATAGGCGCTGTGGTTCCAATCCCAACCGTTGACCCCCTGATAGTTGAGGATGTAGTTCCACATCACCTGCTCACCGCTTTCGGGCAGCGGAAAAGGCAAGCCACCCCGACAGTCTTCGGTGATCGAAAGGCCATCGTTGATGGTTTTGCATTCCGGGCTCTTCGCATTGCGCTCGGTGGCCGCCAGAAATGCCTCCGGGAATGCCGCGGTGCGGTGCGTCGGGTAGATGTCCATGTAATAGGTGTCGGGATACTGCTTGAGCAACTTCATTTGCCCCGATGAAAGCTGCTCGGCATATTCATCGGCGTTGGCTGCCGTTACCCGAAGCCGGGGCTTCTCGCCCTCGAACGGATTCGGCCATTGACCATCGCCGGGCTTCAGGCCTGCCGGTACTTTCAGGCCGCCGTCATAGGGCGGGATGGTGCCCGCTTCGTTGCCTGCGGCTATCGCACCGAATCGGGTCAGCTCATTGCCAAGGTCAGCGGGCGTATAAGGCGCTGCGAATGCTGACGCTGCGCTCATGGCGGCCAGCAACCCGGTCACAGATCGGTTGAAGAACATGTATACCTCCAGTCATCGTTGTTTTTGTCATCGCCTGGAAAGCGCGCCTGCTCGTCGAGCAAAGTCTCGGCAATGCCGGAAAAGCGCGCAGATTCGCGGCGGGCCTGCATGCAGGCCGACGCGTGGTGATCTATTCAGAATGCCGTGCTGAATGTGAGCGATAGCCAGTTACGGTCGGACAGGCCGATGTCGCCGCTGCCGCCGACGACGGTCTCGCCGACGCCGGCGATATCGTCGTAGTTGCGCTGGCTGCCATAGCCGATGTAAGCCAGGGTGAAGTCGTAGCGCTCGTCGAACAGCGCCTTCACGCCGACCTTGTAGGTGTAGCGGCCTTCGTTGCCGCCACCTATCGCGGCGTTGCCGGAGATGCCGTAATCCACGCTCATGGGCATGGACAGGTTCCAGCCGGGGAACACACCCAGCCACTGCGGCGTGAAGCTGAGCGCCGCGCCGACATAGTTGCGCGTGGCGCAACCCCATTCCTTGTCCTGCCCCGTTGCGCAGCCGCCGTAGCCTTCGCCGCGGAACAGACTCTCGTTATGGGTGACCTTGTCCAGATGGCTGTAAGCCATTTCGGCGATCAACGTGCCGGTGTCGAAATAGTCCGTGCGCGGCAACAACCACAACCCGTTAACCACCATATGCAGGGTGTCGCCACGCGCGCCCTGGTTGTCCGCCAAGCTGATGCCACTGGATATCAAGGGCGCATCCTTGCGGTAGGAAAGATCGATACCTACCGAAGCGCCGCCCAGCACCGGCCCCATCGACCAGCCCAGACCGTAAAGCTTGGTGTTTTCGGCGTACACATAGCGGGCGAAATCCGGCCCGACCTGTAGGCCCCACGGCGTGTAGTCATCGAATTCACGGTAGTACGCGCTGACCTCGGAATGCATGAAGTCCAGCCCGTAACTGGCCATTACGCCCCAGTTGCCGCTGTCGTCGGGTTCCAGCGGATCGACGATGGGACGCGCGAAACCCGGTGCAACCGGCAACTGGTTGGGGCCTTCGAGGGCGACATCGGCCGAGGCCAGATAGGTCCCGCCTTCCGGCGCCCGGGTGCTGTCCCACTCGAAGAAATATTGGCCGGCGACCGATAGCCGGTCGGTGACCTGTGCCTGGGCCGAAACCTGAGCCAGCGGCAGGAAGATTTCCCGTGTTTCGGTGCCCGGGTTGGCGAGCGCCTTGCGGCCATCCAGCGGTGCCTGGGAATACGACAACGCATGTCCCGCGATCAGGAGTCCGTTGCCCCAGTACACCGTATGCCGACCGGCCCGCACGCTGACGGGGGCGTCACCTACATAGAAGCGGGTAAACGCGAAGGCATCCAGCAGCTCGCCGCTGGGGCCATGGTGATAACGCTTGGTATGGCTCGAATATTCCCCACCGCGATAGCTCGGAACGCTCGCACCGGGAAACGCGCCTGGGTAGTACACCGCGCCCGAACCGGTTTCGACATCGGTATCGGAATACGCCTGGTCATACCAGGCTGCGCCGCTGATGCGAAAACCGTGGTAGCGCTTGTAGGCCAGCTCGAATTCGCTCATCAGGTCGACGCGATTGGTCACCACATCGCCGCGGTCGAACTTGGAGTCGGATTCGTCATAAGTGGCGTTGTTGGCCAATGCGTCATCACGACTCTCGGCACGAATACCCAGGTTGTAGCGTAAGGTGTTGTCCCAACGCATCGAGAGGTCGGGGTTGCCGAGATCGTATTGAGCCGCCTGCACCTGACTGCCGCAGACGAGAACCGCCGCCAGGCTCAGCGCCGAATTGGCAATTAACGTGGTCTTGAACATCACATTCTCCGTCGCGCCCA
This sequence comes from Stutzerimonas stutzeri, assembly GCF_018138085.1. NCBI lineage: Bacteria > Pseudomonadati > Pseudomonadota > Gammaproteobacteria > Pseudomonadales > Pseudomonadaceae > Stutzerimonas > Stutzerimonas stutzeri. The sequence goes on along the minus strand of NZ_CP073105.1, from coordinate 1,415,070 downwards.
TTGTTTTTATTGTCAGCTGACCTGCGCGCCCCTCTAGCCAGGGGCAGCTGCTTCAGTAGACGGGACGACTCACGGCGACACAACGAAACCGGCTATCGCTCAAATGCAAAGCGATATCGCTGAAACGCATCACTCATGCCTGCAAGCGCCACGGACGATCAGCGAGGGCGCAGCCGTTTGCTGGGCAAAAAAAAACGGCCCACAAGGGGCCGTTAATGAGCTATCGAAAACCGATCGGGATGGCGCCATGAACGGCGCCATGTGTTGCCGAACGCCTTATCGCCCGATGGGATAAATGATGGATTTTTCCTGGGTGAACTCTTTCAGCCAATCCGGGCCGAACTCGCGGCCGATGCCCGACCGCTTGAAACCGCCGATTGGCGCATAGGGCATCTTGCCGCCACCCCCGTTGATATAAACGCTGCCCGCGCGGATGCGTCGGGCCATTTGGTAGGCAACCGCGGCGTCGGCCGTGGCGACCGCGCCATTGAGGCCATAGCGCGAATCGTTGGCGATGGCGATGGCCTCTTCATCGGTATCGAAACCGATGACCACGCCCACCGGCCCGAAGATTTCCTCTTGGGCGATGGTCATGTCGTTGCGCACATCATCGAACAGGGTGATGTCGCTGAAGAAGCCTTTGTCCAAGCCCTGCGGGCGACCGCCACCGCATACCAGCGTGGCACCCGAATCGCGGCCACTGGCAACGAAATGCTCGACCTTGGCCCGCTGCGATTCATGAATCAGCGGACCCATCACCACGCTCGGGTCGGCCGGGTTGCCAATCTTTATCTGGCTGGCCACCGCCTTGGCCATTTGCACAAACTGCTCCCGGATGGAGTTGTGCACCAGAAAGCGCGTAAGCAAGGCGCAGCCTTGCCCGGCATTGACCGTCAGACCGGCAATGGCGCCCAGGGCCGTGCCCTGGATGTCGGCATCCGGCCGCACGATCAAGGCGGATTTACCGCCCAGTTCAAGGTGCACACGCTTCAGCGTCGGCGCAGCCTGAGACATGATGCTCACGCCCACCGATTCGGAGCCGGTGAACGAGACCATGTCCACCCGCGGATCGCTGCTCAGCAGGCTGCCGACCTCGACACCACCCGTGACAATATTCAGCACACCCTTGGGTAAACCGGCCTGCTCGGCAATTTCACCGAACAGCAGTGCCGAATAAGGCGTGAACGGCGACGGTTTGAGCACCAACGTATTGCCCGCCAGCAGCGCCGGGAAGATCTTCGCCAGATTGAGCAGAAACGGGAAGTTATAGCCGGTGATGCCTGAAACCACGCCGATCGGTTCGCGCTCGATGCTGCCGCTGCCAAGGATCATCGGCCCGCCCGGGTTGAACGGATTGGGCGTTGCTTCCACGGGAATCTGCTGCGTCGCGTCGTGCAGCGACTGGTCGATGGCTGTGAGCACATGAGCCAGCGGCATATCGACCTGCATCGCATAGGTAACACCTTGCGCGCAACCGACCTCGGCGATGATCAGCGCGGCGATTTCCTCCCGGCGCGCCACCAGTGCGCTATGCATACGACGCATGTAGTTGGCACGTTCGGCCATGCTCAGCCACGGCCATGGACCGCTGTCGAACGCATGGCGCGCGGCGGCAATGGCGGCGTCAGCACTGGCGCTATCGCCCACCGGCGCTTGGCCGATCACCTCTTCGGTGGCGGGGTTGAGCACGGCTTCGGCCGGACCGTTTGCCGAAACCCAGGCGCCGTCGATATAGAGCTTGTTCAGCTGCGTAAATGGAATGCTCATGCCGCTACAGCTCCTTTGGTTATGCCAGTGAAAGCGGTTCCAGTGATGATTTCAGCGGCGCGCATGGCAATGACCATCGCCGGTGCATTGGTGTTGCCCGAGACCAGGCTCGGCATGATCGAGGTATCGACGACGCGGACACCCTCGACCCCACGTACCTTCAGCTCGGGATCGAGAACCGAATCGCTGTCCGCGCCCATCCGGCAGGTGCCGGAAACATGAAAAGCGGTCTGGCCGAAACGGCGGAACGCGGCGAGGATTTCCTCATCGCTTTGCACCTGCGGTCCCGGCGTCAGCTCCTGAACGATGAATGATTTAAGCACCGGCTCGGCAGCCAGACGGCGAATCCAGCGCAGCAGCGAGATGGCGGCGACCCGATCGGCCTCGGCGGTGAGGTAGTTGGCGACGATCTTCGGCGGCACGGCTGGATCGGCCGACTGAATGGTGATTTCGCCCTGGCTCTGGGGATGCATGAAATAGCCGCCAATGGTCAGGCCGGGTTGCTTGTCGATCACCACCGTCTTGCCGTCGCCGTCCATGGAATACAGGCTGACGCCGATCTGCGCATCCGGGCGATCCAGACCCGGTCGGGTCCTCACGAAACCGCCCGCCTCGTGCGCGGCGTGGGTCATCGGGCCTTTTTTACTGAAGAAATATTGCGCCACCGAACGCAGCAGGCCCAGGCCTGCGAAACAGTGATTCAGGCTGCCGCTGGTAACCCGATACTGCACCGCCATATAGACGTGCTCACGCAGGTTGCGACCTACGTTTGGTGAGTCCTGCACGAGCGCAATGCCATGCTGCTTCAACAATTCTGCCGGCCCGATGCCGGACAACTGCAACAGCTTCGGCGACTCGATGGCGCCCGCGCACAACACCACTTCCCGGCTGACCGCAAGACGCTGAGCTCCATCCTTGTCACGCACATGCACGGCGACCGCGCGACGCTCCTGGAACTCGATGCGCTGGACGTGTGTACCAGTCATCACGGTCAGGTTGGGACGGCCACGAACCGGATCGAGGAAGGCTTTGGCCGCACTGAAACGCTGACCCTTCCAGGTGGTTTGTGGCTGATATCCAAAACCACCCTGGCTGACTGCATCTACATGATTGGTATCTTCGACGCGAGCGGTTCCAAGGGTATCGGCAGCGTTGATGATCGCTTCGCACAGCGGATCGCCAGAAGGATGCACCGTGATCTTGAGCGGCCCGCCAGCGCCACGCCACTGGGAAGCGCCGAGCTGGTGATCCTCCAGCGCGACGAACTGCCGGCCAATATCTGCCCAACCCCAGCCGGTGCAACCCTGCGCTTCCCAGCCATCGTAATCGGCCGGCGCGCCGCGCACGTAGACCATGCCATTGACCGAACTGGAGCCGCCGATGGCCTTACCCTTGAGCCACAATTCGGTGGCCATGCCTTCACCGCGCGAGGCCTGGTAGTCGTAAACATGCGGGTTTCCGGGTATCAGCAGTTTGCCGATGCCGCGCGGCATTGCGATCAATGGGCTGGTGTGGTCGGGGCCGCTTTCGATGAGCAGTACCGAGGCGCTGGGGTCGGCGGATAGCCGGTTGGCCATCACACAGCCGGCAGAGCCGGCACCGACAATGATGTAATCGTAGGATTGGCTCATTGTTATTCTTCTGTCGTTTGAATGGGTTGAATGTCGCGATCTGCTTGATGCGTTCTATTTCACGGATTGGGGCGTTGCCGAAGCAAGCACTTCGCTGGCCGATTAGCCGGCCGCCCCCCTGCCCTCAGCCGCTCAACAGGTAACGCTCAACAACTAACCGAAGCGGCTTGATCGACGCCCATCTGCAAGACCCCGGTGCTTGGGGATGAGAGAAAGGTAGGTTTCGACTGAAGAATCCACAACGGACAGAATTCCCGATCTGTTCGATTTCGCCGCACAGGGACGACTGTTGCGCTCGCTCAATCGAACAAGCCTTGTCCGCGGTGAAGCGCACGTGCCAGTCTCCATGCTCATGCCAGCTACGCTTACAGGTACTGGCGCCACGACCGACAAACACACTTCGCAGAGGTAAAGGATGAAGCAGCACATCTCTGCTGTGCCGGAACGACCGACCAAGCCCGACATGGCCAGCAAGCGCCACGCGTTACGCACACAGCGAACCCGAGAGCTGCTTCTGGACGGGATGTATCGATTGGCGTTGGAAAAGGATTTTCGGGACATCTCGGTGCAGGAACTGCTCAGCCATACCGGGGTAGCACGCTCGACGTTTTATGCACACTTTCGTGACAAGGAAGACTTGCTGGTGGCCGGTTATGAGTCCATCGGCCTGCCGCAAACCCGCGCTTGCGATGTCGCCGGGGAAAAACGGATCGTGCTCGATGTTTCAGCATGGCTGTTCAACGCCACCGAGCGGCATGCAGCCCTGACCACCTCATTCTTCAACAGTCCTTCACAAGCGATCGTTCTTGCTCACCTGGAAAATTTGCTACTGATTCTGGTGCGCGAGCACTACCGCAAACATGGCATCTACGAGTGCAGCGGATTGCGCGGAGAGGTGGCGGTGCGCAGCTTCGTGGGCGCGCTGATCGGCACATGGCTGTGGTGGGTGCGTCATGACTACCCTAGTTCGGCCAACAAAATGACAGAAGCATTCGATAGCCTGATGAACAACGGCACCTGGCCTGCCGCCGACTGACCTGTCGGGCCAAGGCATCGCAGCTCGCAATCACGCGATGCCCCGTAGCAGTGATGATCGCCGACGCCGGACAATAAAAGCACAAAGACGCGAACCGCGTGCCGCCGGACATCCCACACCAGAAGCGGCAGGCAATGTTACTGGCGCAATCCTCTGGCGATTTGGTCGACTTCGGCAATCGTCGACCGCATATAGCGTTCAGCCCCGTTGGGCGCCCAATTTCCGTCCTGTTTGAGGATCACGCCGCGGACGAACGAGTACTCGCGTGCCGCATGCTCAAGCGCCTCGGCAAGTGCCGGATGGCCGGCCGACAAACGCTCGAACGCATCGATTACTTCGTGATCGAGTTGATGGGTTTTCTCGTCTCTCAGTATCCATGTTTCGGCGCCAAGACGATTGAACGACGCGATCTGATAGTTCACCAGCAATTCGCCCATAGCGCGGCTGATGGCGTGTAGTTTTCCAAGTTCACCCAGAGGCTCGTCACCCTGCAGCTGGGCGTAATGGGCATCCAGTAAGGCTTGCAGATGTGCGTGCGACTCGATTACCGGCAACAACCTACGTGAATAAGAGGGTTCGGTAGAGCGTAGGGCCGCGCTGGTTTGGGGTAACTCGTCAGTATCATCGAGGCGTGTTTGCAGGCGCTGCACTTCATCTATAACGTCCGCAACGCCCAGACTTTTGGCCAGGCTTCGCAAGCGGAGGATTCTTTGTTCATAGCCCTGCTTGTTACGCAACTCGTAGGGGCTTCCGTTCTGATTGAAATACACCAATGCATTTGCGCAGGTCAGAAAGGCCAGGGATCGGAGTTCCTGGGTCGTCTGCAGCTCTTGCTGTATGCGCCCGGCTTGAGCCGGCACGGCAATAATCAAAAACAACATGAGTATTGCCGCTCTATTCATCCTGTGGATATCCATTGTCGCTCCCTAAGTTTTCCACCGCTTCGAGCTGACCGCCAGGCAGCGCCCCTGGTCAGGATTGGGCCGGATTGGTACACGAGTGCCGCCGCCATAGTCCGGCTAGCTGGGCGCCCCGTCACCGCCGTACCCATCAAGCCGAACCAGAGACCACGATGCTCGGCCGGCTAGCGCGAGGCGGCCGGCCGTACATTGGCTCAGCGGCGCACGCTCGCCGTGATTTTCGCATGCGGGCCAGACACCTGCGCAGCCCAGGCCTCGGCGGCCTGGTCGAGGGTGTAGTCGACGTAGTCGATCTGGATTTCCTGCTCCCTCGCGATCTTCAGCAGACGCAGCCAGATTTGCTCGCGGTCAGCGGGCGGGCGCTGGCCCGTGCCAATGCACGACAGCGAACGGAACAGCAGATCGGCAATGTCGAGATCGAGCTTGCGCCCTGCCCCGGTGCCGATGGTCATGATCCGTGCGCCCCAGTTGGTAGCCTTCAAAGAGCTAAGCATGGGTTGGCCGCAAACCAGATCCAGCACTACGTCGAACCCACCGTCGCCTGCGTCTTTCAGTGCCGCAACATCATCGGCGCCGCCCAACGTCACCACGTCATCGGCGATGCCGCGCGACTTCAAGCGCGTCAGTGCCTCGGCAGAGCGTGCCGCACCCACGACCTTTCCGGCGCCCATGCCACGAGCCAGCTGCAGCGCGATCTGGCCAAGGGTGCCGGTAGCGCCGAGCACGAGCACTTTTTCGCCTTTCTGGATTTGCGCCTTTTCCAGCGGCACGATGGCGCCGGTCCCGGCGATACCCATGCTGATCGCGGTTTTGTCATCTACGTCGTCCGGAACGTTCCAGACCTCCGCAGCCGGTACCAGCGTGCGCTCGGCCCAGGCACCGAACGGCAAAACCGAACGCTCGCCGAAATACACTCGACGGCCGTCTTCCGCGCGACCGACACCTTCGCCACGAATCACACAGGGATACTCGACCCCGAGTCGATAAGCGCCGAGCACGTCCCAACCGCCCAGGCCGGCAGTGTCGACGTCAATCATGACGGAGCCTTGCTGCGGCTCAGGTTCGCGAAACTCGCCTACTACCGGTGGAGCATTGCGCTCGGAAATGATGGCTGCACGCATGCGAATCTCCTTCTTGTTTGTCTTGTTGTCGGGGTTGAAGCCAGGGTATTAGTTGAACATTTTAACGTGTTTTGTCCAGCAATAATTCCGTTATGGAACCGTGGCGCCGGCTTCGCACTATCCCTCGAATGACCACAAAGCGGGCAGACCTACTCGACTACCAGATAATCTGTGCACTTTTTGTGAATTTGTATCGTTATTCTGCTTTTCTCCAGTAATCTTCGTCTAGGCTGAAAATTTCATAACAGAAGGAGGACATCCATGGCTTCAATCTTCGATATCCCGGTGCAATCCAATGATGGCCAATCGCTTACGCTGGAGCGCTACAAAGGCAAGGTATTGCTGGTCGTCAATGTGGCGTCCAAATGCGGGCTGACGCCACAGTACGAAGGGCTTGAAAAGCTCTACGAAGACAAGCGCGAACAAGGCTTGGAGGTGCTGGCGTTCCCCGCCAATAATTTCAAGGAGCAGGAGCCGGGCAGCGACCAGGAGATCAAGGAGTTCTGTACCTTGACCTATAACGTGCAGTTCCCGCTTTTCGCCAAGGTGTCTGTCGCCGGCGAGGATCGTCATCCGCTCTATGGGGAATTGACCGCCGCCAAGCCAGACGCTACCGGTGAAGGTCCCATGCGAGAGCGGCTCGCCGGTTATGGCATCCAGACCAACGCTGCCCCGGAGGTGCTCTGGAACTTCGAGAAGTTCGTCATCGGTCGCAACGGCCAGGTGGTGGCGCGTTTCTCGCCGGATGTCAGCCCGGATGACCCACGCCTGCAACAGACGATAGAAGCCGAACTGGCCAAGTAATAGCGAATTGGGTGATCGCCGCAACGGCGGTCGCTCGTTATCCAGGCGATTCCGCTCAGCCAATCGCTCCATCCCTGCGGCTTCGTTATCTCCCCTCTCCTGCGTCTCCTGATATCTGTTTATCTGATACCAGATAGCCGATTTTATCGTTTTACGATATTTACACGTAAACAGATAATCTGTTCAAATCATTCGCGCCGCCATGTGCCGCGTAGACAAGAACAATCTGGAGGTTGGCCGTGAGCAAAACCCCATCGCTGGACGACAAGTACGTTCAGCAGACCGGCAAAGTCCTAATGACGGGCATCCAGGCGCTGGTGCGTCTGCCGTTAATGCAGCGTCAGCGCGACCTTGAGAATGGGCTCAATACTGCAGGCTTCATCTCTGGCTATCGCGGCTCGCCCCTCGGCGGGTTCGATCAGGCGCTATGGAAGGCTCGTGACCATCTGAAGGAACACCACGTTCACTTCCAGCCAGGCGTCAACGAAGACCTGGCGGCCACCTCGCTGTGGGGCACCCAGCAGGTCAACATCTTCGAAGGCGCCAAGTACGACGGCGTGTTCGGCATGTGGTACGGCAAGGGTCCGGGCGTCGACCGCTGTGGCGACGTGTTCCGCCACGCCAATGCCGCAGGCACCTCACGTTTTGGCGGTGTGCTGGCGATTGCCGGTGACGACCACGGAGCCAAGTCTTCATCCCTGCCGCACCAGACCGAACACATCTTCAAAGCCGTCATGATGCCAGTGCTGGCACCATCTGGCGTGCAGGAATACTTGGACTACGGCATGCATGGCTGGGCCATGTCGCGCTTTTCCGGTTGCTGGGTTGCGCTCAAGGCGGTGGCCGACACCGTAGAAAGCGCCGCCATCGTCGACGTCGATCCTCATCGCGTGCAGCCGATCATCCCCGACGTGCCGATGCCGGAAGGCGGCGTGAACATCCGCTGGCCGGACCCGCCGCTGGATCAGGAAAAGCGGCTATTCGAGCATAAGGTTTACGCCGCGCTAGCCTACGCCCGCGCCAACCGCCTCGACCGTATCGTTGTCGATTCGTCCAAGGCGCGCCTGGGCATCATCACTTCTGGCAAATCGTATCTCGACGTGTGCCAGGCGCTAAAGATTCTTGGCATCGACGACGCGCTCGCTCAACAAATCGGGCTGCGCATCTACAAGGTAGGAATGATCTGGCCGCTCGAGGCCGAAGGCGTGCGGCAGTTTGCCGAGGGCCTGGAAGAAATCGTGGTGGTCGAAGAAAAGCGCCACATGATCGAGTACCAGCTCAAGGAAGAACTCTACAACTGGCGCGAGGATGTGCGCCCCGTCATCGTCGGCAAGTTCGACGACAAAGGCGAATGGGCCAGGCCACATACCGACTGGTTGCTGCCGGCCATCGGCGAGCTCACGCCCGCGCAGATTGCCCGTGCGCTGGCGCGGCGGATATTGCGGGTCTATCAGGGCGGTGAGTTGCAGGTCCGCCTGGCTGTCCTGGAAGCGCAACTGTGCAGCAAGGGCCACTTGGTCAACCTGATGGATCGCGTACCTCACTACTGCTCCGGCTGCCCGCACAACACCTCGACCAAGGTTCCCGAAGGCAGCCGAGCGCTGGCGGGGATCGGTTGCCACTACATGGCGGCCTGGATTTACCCGCAAACCCAGACATTCAGCCAGATGGGGGGCGAAGGCGTAGCGTGGGTCGGCCAGGCGCCCTTCACTGCGACCAAGCATGTGTTCGCCAATCTCGGCGACGGCACCTACTTCCACTCCGGGCTGCTGGCGATCCGCGCGGCTGTGGCTGCCAAGGTATCGATCACCTATAAGATTCTTTACAACGACGCGGTAGCGATGACCGGTGGCCAGCCTGTCGACGGTACGCTCAGCGTGTCGCAGATTTCGCGTCAGTTGGCCGCAGAGGGCGTGACCAAAATTGTGGTGGTCAGCGACGACACGGACAAATACGAGCATGTAAAAGACCTCGCCCCTGGCGTTCCGGTGTATCGCAGAGACCACATGGACGACGTGCAGAACGAGATGCGCGAGTTCAGCGGCGTCTCGGCCATCATTTACGACCAGACCTGCGCCGCCGAGAAACGGCGCCGGCGCAAGCGCGGCAAGTTTCCGGACCCTGCGCGCCGGGTGGTGATCAACGAGGCCGTCTGTGAAGGCTGCGGCGACTGCAGCAGCAAATCCAACTGCATGTCCGTGGTCGCGGTGGAAACCGAATTCGGGCGCAAGCGCGAAATCGACCAGTCCTCCTGCAACAAGGACTTCACCTGTCTGTCTGGCTTCTGCCCGAGCTTCGTCACGGTCGAAGGCGGCAAGCTGCGCAAGCCCAAGGCATTGGCGGAAAACCCCGAGGACCACTGGGAGCTGCCACAGCCCGCCCCACTGGCGCTGGATGAGCCCTATAGCATTCTGGTCACTGGCGTTGGTGGAACTGGCGTGGTCACTATCGGCGCCCTGCTCGGCATGGCTGCCTTCATCGAAGGCAAGGGCGCGCTGAACCTCGACATGGCCGGCATGGCGCAGAAAGGAGGTGCGGTGTGGTCGCATATCCGCATTGCCGCTCAGCAGGATCAGCTTTTCGCCCCGCGCATCGCCGAGGGCGAAGCTAGCCTGCTACTGGGCTGCGATCTGGTGGTCAGCGCCAATACAGAGACGTTGTCGAAGATGCGCCAGGGCGTGACCCACGCAGTGATTAACAGTGAAGAAAGCATCACCAGCGCATTTGTCCGTACCTTTGCCTTGCAGGCGGAAAGCGGCGACCTCGAAGCACACCCGGACCCGCGCTTCCAGACTGCCAATATGGCAGCACAAATTCGCGAAGCCGTAGGCGACGGCCAGGCGACGTTCGTAGACGCCAGCAAGCTCGCCACTGCGCTGATGGGCGACTCGATCGCGACCAACACGTTCATGCTGGGTTACGCCTATCAGAAAGGCTGGCTGCCGGTGGGCGAAGCGGCCCTTATGCAGGCAATCGAATTGAACGGCACAGCCGTAGAATTCAACCGCAACGCCTTCGTCTGGGGCCGTCGCGCAGCGGTCGATCTGCTGCGCGTGCAATACAAATTGGAGGCCGGCAAGCTCCAGAACCGCGATCAGCAACTCTCGCAGTCGCTGGAGGAGTCCATTGAACGGCGTAGCAGCTATCTCACCGACTACCAGAACGCGGCACTGGCCAAGCGTTATCTGGATCGCATCGAGCAATTCAGAACCAAGGAAACGGCGCTCGTTGGCCTGCCTGGCGCGCTCACAGCAGCGGTGGCCCAATACTATTTCAAGGTCCTAGCGATCAAGGATGAGTACGAAGTGGCGCGGCTGTTCACCAACGGCGACTTCCTGAAAAAGATCGAAGCCACCTTCGACGGCGATTACAGCCTGCGCTTTCACCTCGCGCCGCCTGTGCTCAGCAAGGCTGAGCCCGGCACTGAGCCAGCTAAGAAGAGCTTCGGCCCCTGGATGCTCAAGTGTTTCAAGCTGCTGGCCAAGCTGAAATTCATGCGCAACACCTGGGTCGATCCTTTCGGCTACACCCATGAGCGCAAGGTTGAGCGGCACTGGCTGCAAAGTTACGAAGAGTTGCTTGACGAACTCCTAACTGCGGTAACGGCGGACAATCTCAGTCTGGCTGTGAAACTGGCCGAGCTGCCAGATGCGGTACGCGGCTATGGCCCGGTCAAGGAACGCTACCTCTCGCATGCCGAGAGCCGAAAATCGCAGCTTCTGACACAACTGCGCTCCGGCTCGAACTTTTATGACGCAAGCCAGCCCGGGACATCGAAACGCATCGATGCTGTCCAGCTTTGATGCGGTGCCCGGCCTCAAGCGAAGCCGGGCGACCCAACATTTAGTGACAACCGGATGGGCTGGCGACTGCCGTTTCCGCCGATACCAGCAGACGTTAACGTGAAGGACAGGTAGTCACGAGTGAACATACCCGACGTATTCAGCATTTCCGAACTGGCTCGCGAGATGACGGTGACCACTCGTGCCATTCGCTTCTATGAGGAGCAGGGCTTGCTGCTGCCCGAGCGACGCGGTCAGACGCGCCTCTACTCGCAGCGCGATCGGGTAACGCTACAGCTGATCATGCGCGGCAAGCGCATCGGACTGTCGCTGTCAGAATGCAAGGAATTGATCAGCATGTACTGCCCGGCCGGCGGCAACAGCATGCAGCTGAGCCGGTTGCTGGAAACGATCTCAAACAGGCGTCAGCAGCTCGATCAACAGGTGCTGGACATTCAAAAGATGCAGGCCGAACTAGACCTTGCGGAACAACGCTGCCGGCTGGCTCTGGAGCGAGCCAGCGGCGTTTCCAAAGGAACCAACAATGACAATAGGAGAGCTGGACCATGAGTGGTTTGCCCGGATTGGATTTTTTCCTCGGTGAGGAAATTGACATGTTGCGCGATTCCGTTGCCGGTTTCGCTGCAAAGGAAATCGCCCCGCGTGCTGAGGAAGCAGACCGCACCGATCAATTTCCGATGGACCTTTGGCGCAAGTTCGGAGACATGGGTCTGCTTGGCCTGACCGTTTCAGAAGAATATGGCGGCTCCGGCATGGGTTACCTGGCGCACATGATCGCCATGGAAGAAATATCACGCGCCGCTGGCGGCATCGGCTTGTCCTACGGCGCCCACTCCAACCTCTGCGTCAATCAGATCAACCGCAACGGCAGCGAGGCGCAAAAGCGCCAGTTTCTACCCAAGCTGATTTCAGGCGAGCACATCGGCGCGCTGGCCATGAGCGAACCCAACGCCGGTTCCGATGTGGTTTCGATGAAGCTGCGCGCCGATAAGAAAGGCGACCGCTACGTGCTCAACGGTACCAAGATGTGGATCACTAACGGCCCCGATTGCGATGTGCTGGTGGTGTACGCCAAAACCGATCTGGCTGCCGGCCCCAAGGGCATGACCGCTTTCATCCTCGAGAAAGGCGCCCCCGGTTTCTCGGTTGCGCAGAAGCTCGACAAGCTCGGCATGCGCGGCTCGCACACTGGCGAACTGGTGTTTCAGGATGTCGAGGTGCCGGAAGAGAACGTACTGGGCGGTGTTGGCGAAGGCGTCAAGGTGCTGATGAGCGGCCTCGACTACGAACGCGCGGTACTCAGCGGCGGACCACTGGGCCTGATGCAGGCAGCAATGGATGTGGTCATTCCCTACATCCACGACCGTAAGCAGTTCGGCCAAAGCATCGGCGAGTTCCAGCTGATCCAGGGCAAGGTTGCCGACATGTACACCACTCAACAAGCATGCCGCGCTTATCTGTACGCCGTGGGCAAGCACCTCGATGCGCAGGGCAGTGGCCATGTTCGCCAGGTTCGCAAGGACTGTGCCGGCGTCATCCTTTATGCGGCTGAAAAGGCGACCTGGCTTGCCGGTGAAGCGATCCAGATCTTGGGCGGCAACGGCTACATCAACGAATTCCCAGTCGGGCGCCTGTGGCGTGACGCCAAGCTCTACGAAATCGGCGCCGGCACCAGCGAGATTCGTCGGATGTTGATCGGCCGCGAGTTGTTCAACGAAACCAAATAAAGCGGCTGCAGGCTGCGGGCTGCAAGCTACAGGTAAACTGCCTGCAGCCTGCAGCCCGAGGCCTGTAGCCAGGACGGAGTCCGTCATGGCTATCCTGCATACCCAGATCAACACCCGCTCGTCTGAGTTCGCCGCGAACCGAGAAGCGATGCTTGCCCAGGTTAACGATTTGCACGCCGTCCTCGGTCGCATCCATGAGGGCGGCGGCGAGAAGGCGCAGCTGCGACACACTTCGCGCGGCAAGTTGCTGCCACGCGAGCGCATCAACTGCTTGCTCGACCACGGCTCTGCATTTCTTGAGATCAGCCAGCTTGCAGCGCACGACGTTTATGGCGAAGAGGTGCCCGCCGCCGGATTGGTCGCCGGCATCGGCCGCGTCGAAGGCGTAGAGTGCATGATCATCGCCAACGATGCGACGGTGAAAGGTGGCAGTTATTACCCGCTCACCGTAAAAAAGCATCTGCGCGCGCAGACCATTGCGCAGCAGAATCACCTGCCATGCATCTATCTGGTGGATTCCGGCGGCGCCAACCTGCCGCGTCAGGACGAGGTATTCCCTGACCGCGAGCACTTCGGCCGCATTTTCTTCAACCAGGCCAACATGAGCGCCATGGGTATCCCGCAGATTGCCGTGGTGATGGGTTCCTGTACCGCTGGTGGTGCATATGTGCCGGCGATGGCGGACGAAGCCATCATGGTGCGCAATCAGGCGACCATCTTTCTCGCCGGCCCACCATTGGTCAAAGCCGCCACCGGTGAAGTGGTGACAGCCGAAGATCTGGGCGGTGCCGATGTGCATTGCAAGACTTCCGGCGTGGCCGACCACTACGCCGAGAATGATGAGCACGCCCTTTCGCTGGCTCGCCGCTGCATCGCCAACCTCAACTGGCGCAAGCGTGGGGAGGTGAACAGTCGCGCACCGATTGCACCGTTGTTCGATAGCGAAGAGCTCTATGGCGTCATCCCCGCCGACGCCAAGCAGCCCTTCGACGTACGCGAGGTGATCGCCCGCCTCGTCGACGGTTCGGTGTTCGATGAATTCAAGGCGCTATACGGCAGCACGCTGGTCTGCGGCTTCGCGCACATACAGGGCTATCCCATCGCGATCCTGGCCAACAACGGCATCCTGTTCGCGGAATCAGCGCAAAAAGGCGCTCATTTCATCGAACTGGCATGTCAGCGCGGCATTCCGCTGGTGTTCCTGCAAAACATCACCGGCTTCATGGTCGGCCAGAAGTACGAGGCAGGCGGCATTGCCAAGCATGGCGCCAAGCTGGTGACCGCGGTGGCCTGCGCCGAGGTGCCAAAGTTTACGGTGATTATCGGGGGCAGCTTTGGTGCGGGGAACTACGGCATGTGCGGCCGCGCCTATGACCCGCGTTTCTTGTGGATGTGGCCCAACGCGCGGATTGGCGTGATGGGGGCTCAACAGGCCGCCGGCGTGCTGGCTCAGGTTAAGCGTGAACAGGCCGAGCGCAGCGGGCAGACGTTTTCGGCTGAAGAGGAAGCCCAGCTAAAACAACCGATTCTTGAGCAGTACGAGCATCAGGGCCATCCGTACTATTCCAGCGCGCGGCTGTGGGATGACGGCGTGATTGATCCCGCGCAAACCCGTGATGTGTTGGGACTGGCGCTGTCGGCATCCCTCAATGCACCAATTGAGCCGACCCGCTTTGGCGTGTTTCGAATGTAAAGAAACCCGATAACGGCGCTGGAGGTTGGAGGCTCGATGTCCAGTTTTCAGCCTTCAGCCAAGGGCCGTAAGCCTTCGCCTTCAGGGATCAAATATGAGCACGTCCAGCTTTCAAACTATCGAACTCGAATACAGCGACAAAGGTTTCGCCACGCTATGGCTCAACCGCCCGGAAAAGAACAACGCATTCAACGCCGAGATGATTCGTGAACTGATCCTGGTGCTCAATGAAGTGCAGCGCGATAACTCGCTTCGCTTCCTGCTGCTGCGCGGCCGAGGCAAACATTTTTCGGCCGGGGCGGATCTGGCCTGGATGCAGCAGTCAGCGAAGTTGGATTTCGATGCTAACCTCACCGACGCCCGCGAGCTGGCCGAACTGATGTACAGCCTCTACCACCTCAAGCTGCCGACGCTGGCGGTGGTGCAAGGCGCAGCCTTCGGCGGTGCGGTCGGACTGGTGGCCTGCTGCGACATGGCCATCGGTGCGCATGACGCGCTGTTTTCCCTCTCCGAAGTGCGCATCGGTCTAGCACCCGCGGTGATCAGCCCCTTCGTGGTCAAGGCAATGGGCGAGCGCGCCACACGCCGCTACGCCATGACGGGCGAACGCTTCAGTGGCGAGCGCGCCCGCGACCTCGGCCTGTTGTCCGAGACCTACGCCGCCGCCGAACTGGATGACGCCTTGCACGGCTGGCTCGACAACCTGTTGCTCAACAGCCCGCAGGCCATGCGAGCCAGCAAGGATCTCTTACGCGAAGCCGCCAGCATCTCGCTGAGCCCGGCGTTACGCCGCTACACCGAAAATGCCATTGCGCGCATACGGGTCAGCCCCGAAGGACAGGAAGGCCTCAGCGCCTTTCTGGAGAAGCGCAAACCCAATTGGACGCAGGAGCCAGAACAATGATAACTACCCTGCTGGTCGCAAACCGGGGCGAAATCGCCTGCCGCGTGATGCGTACCGCCAAGGCCATGGGCCTCACCACCGTAGCCGTGCACAGCGCCATCGACCGTGATGCCCGGCATGCCCGCGAAGCCGACATTCGCGTTGACCTCGGCGGCGCCAAGCCGGCCGACAGTTACCTGCTGATCGACAAGCTGATCGCCGCCGCCAAGGCCAGCGGCGCGCAGGCGATCCATCCGGGCTACGGCTTCCTTTCCGAGAATGCCGACTTCGCTCGCGCCATCGAGGATGCCGGCCTGATATTCCTTGGCCCGCCTGCCTCGGCCATCGATGCCATGGGCAGCAAATCGGCAGCCAAGGCACTGATGGAAAAGGCCGGCGTGCCACTGGTGCCCGGCTATCACGGCGAAGCCCAGGACGTGGAAACCTTCCGCGTCGCTGCAGAAAAGATCGGCTACCCGGTATTGCTCAAGGCCACCGCCGGTGGTGGCGGCAAGGGCATGAAGGTGGTCGAGCGCGAGGCCGACCTCGCCGAAGCACTGCAGTCGGCCCAGCGCGAAGCGCAGTCGTCATTCGGCGATTCGCGCATGCTGGTCGAGAAATACGTACTCAAGCCGCGTCATGTGGAGATTCAGGTGTTCGCTGACCAGCACGGCAACTGCCTGTATCTCAACGAGCGTGACTGTTCGATCCAGCGCCGGCACCAGAAAGTGGTCGAGGAAGCGCCCGCGCCGGGGCTCACCCCCGAGTTGCGCCGCGCCATGGGCGAAGCCGCAGTGAAGGCTGCGCAGGCCATCGGCTACGTCGGCGCCGGAACGGTCGAGTTCCTGCTCGATGCCCGTGGCGAGTTCTTCTTCATGGAAATGAACACCCGTCTGCAGGTCGAGCACCCGGTCACCGAGGCCATCACCGGACTCGACCTGGTGGCCTGGCAGATCCGCGTTGCCCGTGGCGAACCGCTGCCAATCACCCAGGATCAGGTACCGCTCACGGGCCACGCCATCGAAGTGCGGCTGTATGCCGAAGATCCGGACAACGACTTCCTGCCGGCCACCGGTACGCTCGACCTCTACCGCGAATCGGCCGCAGGGCCTGGGCGTCGGGTCGACAGCGGCGTGACAGAAGGAGACACCGTTTCGCCGTTCTACGACCCGATGCTCGGCAAACTCATCGCCTGGGGGGAAAACCGTGAAGAAGCGCGCCTGCGTTTGCTGGCGATGCTGGATGAGACCTGCGTTGGCGGCGTGCGCACCAACCTTGCTTTTCTGCGTCGCGTAATCGGGCATCCGGCTTTCGCAGCGGCAGAGCTGGACACCGGCTTCATCCCGCGCCACGAAACCGAGCTGATGCGCGCACCCGGCGAACTGCCCGACGCATTCTGGCAGCTGGCCGCCGGGCTGTTCGTGCAGACCGAGCCGGCGAAAATTCGTGAGGACGACCTTCATTCGCCTTGGGCGCAGCGCGATGGCCTGCGTTTCGGTATGCCGGCGCAAACCAGCGTGCATTTAATGTGCTGTGGCGAGAGCCGTCAAGTACGCGTGAGCAGTCGCGCCGCAACCGAGATCACTCATCTTCCAAAAGCCATCCGTCAGGGCAACACCCTCTATCTGGAATGGAACGGCGAGCTCCAAGCCGTGACCGCCTTTGACCCCGTCGCCGAAGCCGAGGCCAGCCATCAGCACCAGGGCGGCCTGACCGCGCCCATGAACGGCAGCATCGTCCGCGTGCTGGTAGAGCTGGGCCAGCGCGTTGAAGCCGGTAGCACGCTGATCGTGTTGGAAGCGATGAAGATGGAGCACAGCATCCGCGCGCCTCAGGCTGGTGTGGTCAAGACCCTGTTCTGCCAGGAAGGCGAGCTCATCAGCGAAGGCAGCGTGCTGGTGGAACTGGAGGAATCTGCATGACCCTGCCCAAACACGTCCGTCTAGTCGAAGTCGGCCCGCGCGACGGCCTGCAGAACGAAAAGCAGCCCATCAGCGTCGCCGACAAAGTGCGGCTGGTAGATGACCTCAGCGCGGCCGGCCTGCAGTACATCGAGGTCGGTAGTTTCGTGTCGCCCAAATGGGTGCCGCAGATGGCCGGCTCGGCCGAAGTCTTCGCGCAGATCCGGCAGAAACCGGGCGTGACCTACGCGGCCCTTACGCCGAACCTGAAAGGCCTCGAAGCGGCCATCGAAGCCGGCGTCAGCGAGGTCGCGGTGTTCGGCTCCGCGTCCGAGGCGTTCTCGCAGAAGAACATCAATTGCTCCATTGACGAGAGCCTGGCGCGCTTCGCCCCGCTGATGGAAGCGGCGCGGGAAAACGGCATTCAGGTGCGTGGCTATGTGTCTTGCGTGCTGGGTTGTCCCTACGAAGGCGAGATCGACCCGAAGCGCGTCGCCCTCGTGGCTCGCGAATTGTTCGCCATGGGCTGCTATGAAATTTCCCTGGGTGACACCATCGGTACCGGCACACCAGAGAAGACTCGCCAGCTGTTCGAAGTGGTCAGCCGCGAGGTGCCGTGTAACAAGCTCGCCGGGCACTTTCATGACACCTATGGTCAAGCGCTGGCGAACATTTACGCCAGCCTCCTCGAAGGAATCTGCACGTTCGACGGCTCGGTTGCTGGCCTCGGCGGTTGTCCTTATGCCAAGGGCGCTAGCGGCAATGTAGCCAGTGAGGATGTGCTCTATATGCTCAACGGTTTAGGCATTGACACTGGCATCGACCTGGACGCTCTCGTTGCCTCCGGGCAGCGCATCAGTGACCTGCTGGGTCGACCCAATGGCTCGCGGGTCGCGCGGGCGCGGCTGAATGCGTTGTGACCAAGCATCGACGGGCCGCGCACGGCCATTTCATAACAATATGAACACCCACTGGCTTGGCAATTTGGAGATTTCTAGCGAGCCCGGGGCTAAGTGCCGGTCTAGCTTCCGAATGAAGCCAGACACAGCAGGCCGGATGCTGCCACGTCCATCCTTGATTTCCCAAGCGCCGCCGCCGTTACGCTCCCATTGAATTTGGCGGCGAGCGCTTTTTTATTCTTTTCCCTATAGCGTCGCGTAATAGCGGCATGAGGGTTCTAGGAGATAAAACATGCAAGACGTTGTAATCGTTGCCGCAACACGCACTGCAATCGGCGCTTTCCAAGGCGCGCTGGCCAATGTGAGCGCGACCGAACTGGGCAGCACGGTAATCCGCGCTCTGCTGGAGAAAACCGGCATCGACCCAGCTACGGTCGATGAAGTGATCATGGGACAGGTGCTTACCGCTGGCTGCGGGCAGAATCCCGCGCGGCAATCAGCGATCAATGCGGGCCTTCCTCATAGCGTGCCTGCCATGACAGTGAACAAGCTCTGTGGCTCCGGCCTGAAAACCGTGCATTTGGCTACCCAGGCAATACGCTGCGGCGATGCCGAAATCGTCATCGCCGGCGGCATGGAAAACATGAGCCTCGCGCCTTATGTATTACCCAAGGCGCGCACCGGCCTACGCATGGGCCATGCCCAACTGGCCGACTCGCTGCTGCAGGACGGATTGCTTGATGCCTTTCATGACTATCACATGGGTATCACCGCAGAAAACCTCGTGTCCTGCTACAAACTGACCAGGGAGGAACAGGACGCCTTCGCCGCGCAATCCCAACAGCGCGCGGCGGCCGCTATCGAGGGCGGTCGTTTCAAGGCGGAAATCACACACGTATCCATCCCGCAGCGCAAAGGCGATCCCCTGCTGTTCGATACCGATGAGCAGCCCCGGACAGATACCACCATCCAGTCTCTGGCCAAACTCAAACCAGCCTTCGATAAGAACGGTAGCGTCACAGCCGGCAACGCCTCGACGCTTAACGATGGTGCGGCAGCGGTGCTGCTGATGAGCGCGTCCAAGGCCAAAGCGCTTGGCCTACCAATTCTGGCCACCGTCAAGGGTTACGCCAGCGCTGGCGTAGATCCGGCAATCATGGGGATTGGACCGGTCAGTGCGACTCGCAAGTGCCTGGACAAGTCCGGCTGGACACTCGAAGAAGTCGAGCTCATCGAAGCAAACGAAGCCTTTGCCGCACAGGCACTGTCGGTCGGCAAAGAGCTGGGCTGGGACAGCGACAAGGTCAACGTCAATGGCGGTGCCATCGCTCTGGGTCACCCTATCGGCGCATCTGGTTGTCGTGTGCTGGTTACCCTGCTGCACGAGATGATGAGCCGTGACGCCAAGAAAGGTCTGGCCACGCTTTGCATCGGTGGTGGCCAGGGCGTCGCATTGACATTGCAGCGCGACTTACCATGAACCGCTCCCTGCGCGCAAGCTACCAACGGGGCAGATCGCTACCGCTGATTGACCTCGCCCACGGCGACGCCAGCCGGCCAGTGCGGGCTGACACACCGCCGGTGCATGAGCAACTACGAATAGTGGCGCTAACACTATTCGTCGAGCATGGCTTTCAGGCGGTCAGCCTGCGCCAGTTGGCCATGGCACTCGGTATGCAAGCCGGCTCGTTGTACAACCATATGGAGAGCAAGCAAATCCTGCTTTTCGAGCTGATCGAGGAGCACGAAACGGACCTTCTGGATCTACTGGAGGCCGATGATCCCTGTCAGGCGGACGGGCTGACCCGTCTACGCAGCTACGTCGACCTGCACATTCGATACAACCTGATGCATCAACATCGGTTGGTGCTGGCTCGCCGGGAGTCCCGCTGCCTGAGCGCCGAGCAACGCGCTTCAATCGAGGCAACTAGACAGGCTCACGTCGATCACTTGGAAAAAATTCTTCGGCAGATACCCTCACCGGCCGCGGCCGAACAAAGGAGTGCTGTCGCGCGCAGCCTGATGTCGATCCTCGAAGATGCACCCACGTGGTGGTCAGCGGACGATGCCCCTGCAGTCGAAGGTTTTATAGCAGTAGTGACGCAGATGGCGGTTGGTGGGCTGGCGGGTCCCAGCGCGGAACGATCTTTACCGCTGGCTCGCTCGGCCTGAGCGGCCGGCGCAGTTGCTTCAAATACAAAGGTGCTTCACCTCAATGCCAATAGCCTCCGCAACAATCGAGGCGAACGTTAAGGAAGCAGTTATGAACGAAGACATGATTCAGCACTATCGCGGCATTCTCGAAGGTGTCGGCGAAAACCCGGAACGCGAAGGTCTGGTGGACACACCCAAACGGGCCGCAAAAGCCATGCAGTACCTCTGCCAGGGTTATGGCCAGACCGTTGAGCAAGTCGTCAACGGCGCACTTTTCGAGTCGGACAATGATGAAATGGTCATCGTCCGTGACATCGAGCTCTATTCAATGTGCGAACACCACATGCTTCCTTTCATTGGCAAGGCTCACGTTGCCTATACCCCTACCGGCAAAGTCCTCGGCCTGTCCAAAGTGGCGCGCATCGTCGATATGTTCGCCCGGCGTCTTCAGATTCAGGAAAACATGACCAAGCAGATCGCCGACGCGATCATGCAGGTGACCAATGCCGCTGGCGTCGCCGTGGTCATCGAAGCGCAGCACATGTGCATGATGATGCGGGGCTGCGAGAAGCAAAATTCGGTAATGACAACTTCGGTGATGCTCGGTGGGTTCCGTGATTCGTACAACACTCGCCAGGAATTTCTGCAGCTCATTCGAGGCCGCTGACATGCCGAGACTGGAACCGGGAATGGCGCGAATTCATGTCAAGAATTTGCGCCTGCGTACCTATATCGGCATCAAGGAAGACGAGATCCGTAACAAGCAGGACGTGCTGATCAACCTGACCATACTGTACCCGGCCGCCGATGCGGTACGCGATAACGACATCGAACAGGCTCTCAATTACCGCACCATCACCAAGGCGATCATTCGGCACGTCGAGGAAAACCGCTTCGCCCTGCTCGAGCGGCTGACCCAAGAGGTGCTGGATCTGGCGATGGCGCCACAGGCCGTACGCTATGCCGAAGTGGAAATCGACAAGCCACATGCCCTGCGCTTTGCCGAATCGGTGTCGATCACCCTAGCCGGGCACCGCGATTGATCGCCTGGGCGAGCACTAAGCCGCGAAGCCTGCATGGTCGTCGGACGTGCGGACAAAAAAAGCTGCTCACCCGAAGGTTGAGCAGCGAACCACCAGTCGCTCCTGGTTACGGGGATTCGCTCGCATGGCGAGTCGAATCAGCATCAGTACCTGATTGTCGGTCGTTGATCGAGGCTTACGCCTGGCGCCTGCGATGTATTGATTGATTGGAACCTGCCGTCACGGGGTGCTGTACCTCAGCCTACAACCTCACCATTTATTCGCCAGCGGCTCGGCGCTGTTTCGTTTGACCCGAGATAAAACGGTACGCAAGCCGCAAAAACCGTTAACGGCTAGGGTAGATCCTGATGCACGACATCGCTCCTACTCGAAGAAGCTCCATTAATAAATCCAAAAACGGAGACTGACCCCCAATGAAATTCCAGCTCGCTCTTTGTGCTGCCCTCAGTGGCATCACGACTTTATCCATTGCGGCCGTCAGCCCTGAAGAAGCCAAGCAACTGGGCAACGAACTCACCCCTTTTGGCGCGACGAAGGCCGGTAATGCCGAAGGTACGATCCCAGCGTATGAAGGCGGACTCACCACGGCCCCTGCCGACTTCAAGCCTGACAGCGGCTTCTGGGCCGATCCGTTCAAGGACGAAAAACCGCTGTTCCGTATTGATGCGTCCAACGTCGATCAGTATGCGGACAAGCTCAGCGACGGTCAGAAGCACCTGCTCAAGAAGAATCCGGAAACTTGGTACATGGACGTGTACCCGAGCCATCGCACCGCCGCGTATCCGCAAAAGGTGATGGAAGCAACGGTGCGCAATGCCACCACCTGCAACACCTACAACGACGGGCTATCCATCGAGCCGGAGTGCCGCGGGGGCCTTCCGTTCCCGATTCCGAAAACCGGCAATGAAGTGATGTGGAACCAGTTGCTGCGCTACAAGAACGGGCCGACCGCCACCACCACGACCTCCTCCAACAGCTGGGTCATCGACAGCAACGGCACCATTACCAAGGCGGCGGAACAAGCTACCTTCGAAGAGTTTCCCTACTACCAGACAGATCGCGATGATCGCGATCCCGAGATGTACGCGCGGGTGTTCTCGCTGAACAAGCAACCTGCACGCCGAGCCGGTGAGGTGGTGGGGATCAACGACTATCTAGATCCGACCAAAAAGCCGCGCCGCGCTTGGAGCTATACGCCAGGCCAACGCCGCGTGAAGCTCGCGCCGGAGTTTGCCTATGACACACCAGTAGCTAGCCAGGGCGGCGTCACCCTGTTCGACGAACTGCAGATGTTCGCCGGAATGCAAGACCGTTTCGACTTTAAGCTCGTTGGCAAGAAAGAGATGTATATCCCCTACAATGCCTACAAGTTCAACTTCGAAGCCGATCAGATGGACCAGTTCAGCGACCATCACGCAAACCCGAAATACGAGCGCTGGGAGCTGCATCGCGTCTATGTGGTGGAAGCCACACTCAAGCCGGGCATGCGCCACGTCTACAGCAAGCGGCACTACTACCTGGACGAGGACACCTTTGGTGCCGGCCTGTACGACGCTTGGGATCAGGAAGGCAACCTCTACCGCTCGATGTTCCTGAGCGGCGTTCAGCTTTACGACAAGCAGATCCCATACGCGGTCAAGAACGTCATCTACGACTTCAACAAGGGCATGTACGGCGTGATCAACGACGGGCTCAAGGGCGGCTTCAGGATTCCCAAGGAAGCGCTACCTGAGCGGCAGATGAACGCCGAAGCAATTGTCAGCCGCATCACGCAGCGCTGACGCCCGTGTCGCCGGTGGGCACCCTATACCCCCACCGGCCGCGTTCTATCAAACCCCTCACTAGGAGAACGACAGTGGCGCTCACCATGCACCAGTCATCTGTTTTTTATTTCACTCGCCTGCTGAACAACCTCTCAAACATCCTGGCCAAGGCGCAGGCCCATGCGGACGAAGCAGGCACCGATCCGAAAGACCTGCTCGAAGCCCGGCTGGCTGAAGACATGTTCAACCTCAGTCAGCAAATTCAGATGGCATGCTTGCATCCCATACTGTTTGTCGCAGGCATCACGGGCAAGCCTGCCGAACTCCAAAAAGATGAGGATCGCAGCTTCGCCGAGCTGCGCTCGCGGATTAGCGAAACCATTTCCGTGCTGGAAAGCATTCGCCCCGAAGATCTCAACGGTAGCGAAGACCGCGAAATAGTGCTCGCCACACCGCGAGCCGACCTTCCGTTCACCGGCCAGGGCAGCCTGCAGATATTTTCGCTGCCGAACTTTTTCTTCCACGTCGTCACCGCCTACGACATCCTCCGGCACCGCGGCGTACCGCTAGGCAAGATGGACTTCCTAGGCGGCCTCAAATAACACGACAGTGCTGCACGCGGGGATGTGCTTATAAAATGCGCCCCTGTGGGTGCCAGAAGAACGAATCGCCGGGCATATGCCCGGCGATTTCTTTAGCACTGCATCACTGCAAATTTATTGAGGCTTGCAGATCAACTTGGCTTGGAAGGGTGCACCGGTGTATTTACCCGGCACGGCGAGGCTGGTCTGTTCG
This sequence comes from Stutzerimonas stutzeri, assembly GCF_018138085.1. Lineage (NCBI taxonomy): Bacteria > Pseudomonadati > Pseudomonadota > Gammaproteobacteria > Pseudomonadales > Pseudomonadaceae > Stutzerimonas > Stutzerimonas stutzeri. Next base: position 1,391,130 of record NZ_CP073105.1, on the reverse strand, counting down.
CCCGGCTCTATGGTGGTGGGTGACGGTGCATCGCTTTGAGCTTCAGCCGGTCCCGGCTGCAATTCGCACGTAACGCTGACATCAGCATTGTTAGTGATTTGCAGCATCTGCGTTGTGCTGGTAGTGGCCGTGCCAGCACTCCCTCCTCCGCTGGAACCGACCACCTCGGTCTCGATGTCGAGGCCGTTCAGCTGCTTGTCCAGATCGAGCCCATCAGCCATTGCCGTTACAGGCAGACAGAGAGCCAGACCGCAAAAGATCAACATGTTCTTATGCATTGTCGTTACCTCCGGTAAGGCGGGGCGGATGCCCCTGAATGTCAAAGCCGCTCCGTGGCAACTGGTGCTCCGGTCGCTGACTTAACTCAACATTAACATTCCGCCGTCGATCATTAGAGTCTGGCCTGTTACGAAGCGCGAACCTTCGCCGGCAAGAAAAACCAGAACGGGTGCCAAGTCTTGCGCGGCATCGCCAAGCCGACCTCCCAGCGGGATCAGACTGGCCATGAATGCATCGTGCTGCTTCAACTGAACGCCGCTCATGCTGGCGCGGGTGGCGTCGTACATTGGTGTCCATATTGCCGGGGCGATGGCGTTCACGGTAATGCCGTGCGTCCCCCACTCGCGGGCGACGGTGCGCGTCCATGCGAGGACTGCGCCCTTGCTGGCAGCGTAGTGTGCCTTGCCTGGCTGCCCGCCCACGCCAGCGGCCGAGGCGAAGTTGATGATCCTCCCGCCACCTTGGTGCATATGCTCGTAGGCTGCGCGATTGGTCAGAAAGGTGCCGCGAGCATTCACCGCGAACACTTTTTCCCACTCATCCAGGGTGATTTCATCTGCAGTGGCGTTGGGCGCAATTCCGGCAGCATTGACCAATACGTCCAGCCCGCCCAACTGTGCGGCAGCCCAAGCAAAGGCTCTTTTTACCGATTCCGTATCCGAGACATCGACGATGTGCGAACGAGCCCAGCCATTGCCCTCGATTGCCTCCTGCGGGGCGCTTTCGCTTAGGTCGAGACTCGCCACATGGGCGCCTTCGTTTACAAAAGCCGCGACTACCGCGGCGCCAATTCCTTGTGCGCCACCCGTAACGATGACGCGCTTGTTATTCAATTGCATGCCTGTGCTCCAAACTAAATGGGCCTTCGTATAAAGGCAGCTTACTGGCGATCACGTCATGTTTCGCGCAACGGCAACGGGCATGAGTGAATGAAGTTCATCCAGAAGCTTAGTAAGCAACATCGGACGCTGCGGCCGTATCGCCATTTACATACGGTTTTTCGTTTAACCCGAAGTCAAACGGAATGTAGGGAAGCTTTCATGTATTGAGTTTTTGCGGACCAGCGCTGCTTGCTCGAAATACTTGGAGAAAACCCAAGTCTCCGTACCCAACGGGGCCTTGGATCGACAAGTCGCAACGCCGCGCTAACGGCGGACCAAGGAGAATTCGCACCCTTGTCCTGAAGCGTTTGGGCACCACGACTTTACGCCGTGTAAACGGCTTCCCGCCCGAGGAATCGCTGTCGCTGTTAGGGTGAGCGCTCTGCTGAACAGACGCCCAAAGCGGACACGCGAATGACTCGGTTATCGCCGCTCGGGAAACGAATGCCACACGGCTCCAACTTGCCTGGATGCCGGGCACATGGCCAAGCCGCCTGTTCGAGGCATGAGAACAACTACAACAAAACCAAATCGGGAATCGAAGCCAATGAGCCAGTTTGAACAACTCGACATCGTCGCGGCCTATCACGCCGTAAGCGACACTTACCTCGGCACCGATGTAGACATCCACGCACTGTGCCGCCAGTACCGCCATAACGAACCGGTGATGAAGGGCGATTTCGTCGATACCTATTTGAAGGTGCCGACAAACGCTGGTGCCAAAGCGGCCAAGGCGACGGTGACAGTGTTCAAGCACAAGGACATCATGGCCATCATGCGCGACGCCGAAACCTACACCAATGGTTTCATCGCCGAAGGGCTAGGCGCGTTCTTCGACGGTCTGATCATCCTTGCCATGGACGGCGAGCAGCACCGCCGGACCCGGGCGCTGCTGCAACCGGTGTTCATGCCAGAGACGGTCAACAAGTGGCGTCCGGAAATCGACCGGGTTATCCGCGAGGACTATTTGCAACCGATGGTGGCGGATAAGCAAGCCAACCTGATGGACTTCGCACTGGATTTCCCGATACGCGTGATGTATGCCCTGATGGGCTTTCCAACCAGCGACACGGAAAAATACAAGACGTACGCTACTTGGGCGTTAGCCATGGTGGCGGGCAACCAGATCGATCCGGAAAAAGCCAAGATCTACGGACCACTGGCTGGTCAGGCGGCCAAGCACCTTTATGATGGAATCAAGGAGGTCGTCGTTGCACGGCGAGCCCAAGGCACCCAAGAGACAGACCTGATCAGTCGCCTGATCAACGCCGAAGCCGAAGGCCGCTCACTGGACGACCATGAGATCACAACATTCGTCCGCTCGCTGACCCCGGCAGCTGGGGAAACCACCACTCGCACATTCAGCTGCATCATGACCAACCTGATGCAACGTCCCGAACTAGTGGAGCGGATACGCAACGACCGCAGCCTCATCGGCAAACTCATCGACGAGGGGATCCGCCACGAGCCTATCTCGACCTTCAAGGTTCGCCAGACCTCGAAGGAAGTGGAAATTGGCGGGATCATCGTGCCGAAAGGCGGCATGGTTCAGTGCATGACCATATCCGGCAACCGCGACGAGGACGTCTTCGAGAGCCCGGACGAGTTTGACATCGACCGCAAAGTAAAGCCGTCATTCGGCTTCGGCTTCGGCCCGCATATGTGTATCGGGCAGTTCGTCGCCAAGGTGGAGCTGAACTGCGCGATCAACGCGATGCTCGATCTGTTTCCAAATATGCGCCTGGACCCATCCAAGCCAGCACCCCGAATTTCCGGTGGACAGCTGCGTGGTACCCGCGACATCCATGTGCTGTGGGATTGAGCGCGTGACGGGCCACGTAAACGAGGCGGCCGCAAGGCCGCCCCTTCACCGTTGTCTAACGCCCGCCGGAAATCGCTGCACTACGGGAGGACATCATGCCTGAACCGAGCAAATGGGCAGCGTTACGGAAACGAGCAAGCCTCTGGGGCGTCCTCATTTTCGCCAATCTGCCGCTCTGTCATTAAACCTGGCCGGAGAAACACCATGAGCTTGCACACAACCCAATACCAAGTAATCGCCGACCGCAGCCGTTGCTGCGGTTACGGACTCTGCGCTGCGGTCTGTCCGGAAATCTACAAACTAGACGATGACGGCATTGTCCATCTAACCATCGACCGCGTGCCGCCGGAGTTGGAAGAAGGCGCTCGCGAGGGCGCCGCTGCCTGCCCCGCCGAAGCGATTTGGCTGGAGGCGATCACAGACTGAAACGCACGGGATGCGATTCTGCGCAGCCAAAGTAAATTTCGATATCGAGCCTACATTCCACTTTGAGGGCAGGCAGACCTCAATCATAACGGTATGCATCATTCACTGGCCTGGCTGCCCTGGCCGAGATGGCTTAGGCTCAGATGCTTACCAATAGATGTCGAGACACCATGCATCCGCCACGCGAGACCGAAGCCTTTTCCCGAAAACGCGCCACTTTGGAGCGTCTACTTGTGGAGGCGCGCAGAATCTTTGCGGAAAAGGGCCTCGCTGGTGCGAGGCTAGAGGAAATTGCGAGCGCGGCAGGCGTCACGCGCCAATTGATCTATCAATACTTCAGCAATAAGGAGACTCTATTCACCAGCGTGCTGGACGAAAGCACGGCGCAAATTATAAAGGATCTGCTATCAATGGACCTTGATCAGTTGCCGCCACGCCAGGCGCTGACAGCTCTACTGGAATACCTTTTTGATCAATACGGCGCGGATCCTGAGTTGCGATCACTCGCACAGGAGAGCTTTCGCCTCCATGAGCATGCGACGCACAACCAGAATCGCTTCGGCGCCATAGCTGCACCGCTTATAGAGCTGATCGAACGAATCCTCAAACGCGGCGTTGAAAGCGGAGATTTTCTGCCTGACGTAGACGCGCGTATGTTCTGCGGTGCCTCCATGTTACTGACCACCCTCTGGTTCACCAGTCGCCACATCACTTCCACCGCAACGGGATTTGACACCAATACACCCGCAGGTTTGAAAGCGTGGCGCAGCTACGCGATCGATTTCGTGCTTAGCGCCGTGTTGGCAACGAATCGACCCTCGTTGAGTCGACCCAAGGTTAACGCTGGCTAGCTCAGCGAGGCCGGTTCGCTCGAACAGCTAGCCAATACGCTCTAACGCCTTCTCGAAAAGCCGTAGCGCCGAGGCATGGTGTTTTCTGCCGTGTTCCATCGACACTTTGCCCGCGCAGGCTCGGGCGTAACTGACTTCGAGAAATATGCCAAGCTTGAAAGCCGCCAGTACCAGATACCAGGTAAAGGCTTCGAAGCTTCGGGAGCTGCCCACCACGTAGCGCGCCACCAATTCATCCGCTGCGGGAAAGCCGTCCCAGGGATGCACCTCGATCGTGCCGGCGCCATGGCCGCTGGCGTCCGGCCATGTCACCACCAGCCAGGCCAAATCCAGTAGCGGATCGCCGATGGTGGCCAGTTCCCAATCGAAGATCGCGCTGAGCGCCGGCCCCTCGCGGCTGAACATCACATTGGACAGGTGATAGTCGCCATGCAGGATGCCGGGGCTGAACCGTTGCGGGCAGTTGTCATCCAGCCAGCGCGCCAGCCGGTCGAGCCCAGGAAGGCTGCCTGCGCCCGGCCAACCGGCATATCCGGCAACGCTTTCGAGCTGATGCAGCCAGCGCGCGACTTGCCGTTGATGGAAACCGTCGGGGCGCCCGAAGTCGTCGAGGCCGATGGCTCGATAGTCTAGCTCATGAAGGCAGAGCAGCGCGTCGATCATGGCCTGCCCCATGCGCCGGCGCATGTCGCGGTCGCCGGCGTGGGGCAGCGGCAAGCCGGCGGCTGAATTGGGATTGAAACCATCCACCGGCTCCATCAGGTAGAACTTCGCACCCAGGACGGTCTCGTCATCGCAAGCCGCGATCAATCCCGCGTGTGGCACCCGGCTGCTCGCCAGCGCTTTCAGCATGCGGGCTTCGCGCGCGATAGTCTTGCCGCCCACCTCCCGTAATTCCGCCGATGGCCGCCGCAGCACGAATTCACGCTCGCCCCGTCGAAAGCGCAGCAACAGGTTCTGCGTGCCACCGGTCAGTCGTACGGCATCTTCCAGTGGCCCGGATGCGAGTTCCCGCTCATCCATCCAGGCACTCAAGCGGTCGAGATCGACCAGCTCGCGCCAGTCGGTTCCGCTGCTCAACGCTGCTCTCCGCTTTGTTCCAGCGTCGCCAGCGCGTCGGCATATTTCTCACGCGCCAGCGCTGCCGCGGTCGGGCGGTGGTAGCTGGGAAACAAACTGTCGCTTGGCTGATAGTCCCGTAGCAGCTGCCTGGCCACCGTGACCTTGTGTACCTCGGTCGGGCCATCCGCCAGGCCCATCTGGAAGGAACGCAGAATGTACCCGGCGAATGGCATCTCCTCGGATACGCCAATCGAGCCATGCACATGCAGCGCGCGAGCGGCAATGTCGTGCAGCACCTTGGGCATGGCCGCTTTTACCGCGGCGATGTCTTTGCGTACACGCCGATAGTCCTGGTATTTGTCGATGCGCCAGGCGGTGCGCATCACCAGCAACCGGAACTGCTCCAGCTCGATCCAGGAGTCGGCGATTTTTTCCTGCACCATCTGTTTTGCAGCCAGCAGGCCGCCCTGGGTGGTGCGCGACAGGGCGCGCTCGCACAATGCATCGAGCGCCCTTTGCGCCTGTCCGATAACGCGCATGGCGTGATGCACGCGACCGCCACCGAGTCGCACCTGGGCGACGACGAAGGCTTCGCCGGGCTCGCCGAGCAGATCGTTGGACGACACCCGCACCTTGTCGAAACGAAGGTAGGCGTGCGTCGCCTCCGGATCGTCGGGTATGCCAACGTTGCGCACGATGGTTACGCCCGGCGCATTCGCCGGAACGATGAACATGGTGGTGCCCTTGTGCACCGAAACACTCTTGTCAGTCACCGCCATGACAATGAAAAACGCCGCAAAGCGGGCATTGGAACCGAACCACTTCTCACCGCTGATAAGCCAGTCGTCACCGTCACGCACGGCCTCGGTGGTGAACACACTGGGGTCGGCGCCGCCCTGGGGCTCGGTCATGGCGAAACAGGAGACGATCTCGTTGCTGAGCAAGGGTTCAAGGTATTTGCGCTTCTGCTCCTCGCTGCCGTAGTGCGCAAGAATTTCGCCGTTGCCCGAATCCGGCGCGTGGCAGCCAAAGACGATAGGCGCGAACAGTGTGCGGCCGAGAATTTCGTTGATCAGCGCCAGGCGCACCTGGCCGTAACCCGGCCCGCCCAGCTCCGGGCCAAGATGGCACGCCCAGAGCTTGCGCGCCTTTACCTGCGCCTGTAGCGGACGTACCAGCTGCTTGAACAGCGGATCATGGATGTTCCAGGGGCTGCCCAGTACATGCTCCAGCGGCTCGACTTCCTCACGAACGAAGCGGTCGATCCAGTCCAGTTCCGTTTGAAAGTCCGGATCGGTTTCGAAATCCCAGGCCATGTCTTGCTCCTAAAATATGACTAGCGCTCAAGCGAGCAGCATGCCGCCATCTACCAGCAGGGTCTGGCCCAGCATGTAGCCAGCCAGCGGCGAAGCCAGGAACAGGGCAACGTTGGCCATGTCCTGCGGGGTTCCGAGGCGGCCGAGTGGGATTCCACGTAGCGCACCTTCGAGGCGTTTGGGGTTTTCAATGGTGACGCGGGTGAGCTTGGTTTCCACCAGGCCCGGTGCGATGCCGTTGACCCGGATGCCATCGCGCGCCCAAGCCTCACCGAGCGTGCGGGTAAGACCAAAGGCGCCGGTCTTGGAGGCGTTGTAGGCCGGATTGCCACGGGTCGAATGGAAGGCGGCGGCCGAGCTGACGATGAGCATCGCGCCTCGTGATTCTTTCAGCAGTTCGAAGAACTTATGCGCGCAAACCATCAGGCTGGTGAGGTTGATATCGACAACTTTCTTGAAGCCGTCGGTGAGAAATTCCTGACGGTCGTACAGCACCGTACCTTGCGCCTGAACCAGCACGTCGAGTCGAGTGAACGGCACGGTAGCCGCCTCGATCAGGTTGGTGTTGGAGACATCGACCTGCGCGTAGTGCAGCCCTTCAAGATGCGAATCCGCCGAATCGGCGTAGTCCTGCGCGCTCGGACGAGTGCCCCAGACGTGCACCTCGGCGCCGCGTTGACGGAAGTTCTGCGCGATGCCGTTACCAATGCCGCTTGAGCCACCGACGACCAGCACCGTCTTGCCGCTGAAATCCAATTCGTTCATGCATTGTTCCTGTGTGTTCAATCCAACCCGCGGCTGAACGACCGGGTCGGGTTCATAGTGGACTTCAGCCGGAGTGGGCCGCCTTCGTGCATAAATTGCTTACAGCCGAACCACACCGGCCGCGGCCAGACGTTCCAGTTCGCTGTTTTCTAAGCCAAGCCCGCCGAGTACCTCGCGGCTGTGCTGGCCGAGGGCGGGCGGCGGACGATCCAGCGACAACGGCAGATCACCGAAATCCCAGAACGCGCCAATCTGTTGCAGGTCGCCGTACACCGCATGTTTATAGTGGGTATGCAAGCCAGCCGCGGCGTGGTCGTGGTTGTCGAGAAAGGGGTCGAGCTGCGCCTCGAGAACGGCTTCGGCGGGCACGCCGTGCGTGCTCAAGAATGACAGCGCATCGGCCTGTGTCCGCCCGACGAAATACGCTTCGGGATCCGCGCCGGATAGCGCACGGAAACGCTGCGCTTCTTCGGGCTCCAGCGCCGCCACGGCGATCCAACCGTCATTGCAGCAATACAGCCGGTGCGTGTCGCAAAGGCCGGTCTGGCTGGCGTCCAGATGCGCGATGGGTGTGACGCTGCCGTCCTCACGGCCCACCGCTTCGCTCATGGTGAGCAAGGTCGCGCCAAGCAACGACGCGTTCACCATCTGCCCTTCACCGGTCCGCGCGCGCTGATAAAGCCCCAACAGCAGAACGTACAGCGAAGAAAGTCCCGCAAAGAAGTCACCAACGCCAAAACGCAACCACATCGGCGGTTGGCCGGCACCGCCCTGCTCCACTTCCCAACCGCAGGAGGCTTGCATTAGCTGGTCGAAGCCGGGCCAATCCGCACGCGGCCCGTTGGGTCCGTAAGCGCTGACGTGGCAATAGATGAGCTGCGGATTGATCCGCTTGAGGCTTTCGTAATCGACCTTCAGCTTGCGCGCCGCAGGCAGGCGCATGTTGTGATGGACCACATCGGCCCAACGTACCAGCGCCTCGACCGCCCGCTGACTCAGCTCATCGCCGAGTTTTAGCGCGACGCCCAGCTTGCCGCGCTGAGTGCCACTGAAAATGCGCTCCAGTCGGCGCATGGCATCGCCGGTCGGGGCCTCGACCTTGACAACCTCTGCGCCCAGATCGGCCAACATCATGCAGGCGAACGGTCCAGCCAGATACGCGCCCAGATCGAGCACCTTGAGGCCATGCAAGGGGGGCAACGGCTCGCCCTGACGCCCAGTGTCCGGAACCAGACGCAGCGTTGGCGAGTCCTTGAAGTCGCTGTCATCGTCCGCGCCGGGCTGAGGTGCGGAACGGCCGATGCGTGCCGGTGGGGTAATCTTCCAGGCTGGTCCCGGCTGCAACGTCTTGCCGAGCGTGGCGTCATCCACTTCAACCACATACCCGTTCAGTCGCGCCTGCTCATCGAAATAGATGTCGCCGAAGGGCGCGGCAATCTGCGCCGAAACATCGTGCTGCCAGAAATGCTCGACCCACTCATGAGCGGGCCGGGTGGCGATGATGGCCCGGTTGGCTCCGAAATTCGGCGCCACGTGGCTCGGCGGCCATTGCGCATTCAGCCGGGCGACTTCCGCCTCGCCCAGTTCTGCCATGGCATTGGCCATCCACGGGGTTTTATCCGGCGAGTAATGCACATGAATCCACCGACCGTCGACGCACTGGTGCAGCGGGATCGGAATGTGCTTGTCCAGCCCTTTGGCGAATACCGGCGTCGGTGTTTGCGCGCGGCTCCAGTGCATGGTCATCGGGACCAGCGCGGCCTGAGCCAGACTGGTGTGCGCGGCGCCGCCACGGCCATCACGATCACGCGCGATCAACCGCGCCATCACGCCCACCACACACAGCCAGCTTGCCAGCCAGTTGGCAAAGGGCATGCGCACGAAGACCGGCCCGGGGCGGTGGCCCGGCTGTTCGTCGAGCAGGCCCAGGCGCGCCAGCACCAACGTTTCACGTGGCACTGCCCCGGCCAGTGGATGCTTCTTCGGCCAGCCGGTAATGGCTGAAACGATCAAGCCAGGAAAGCGCTGCGCCAGCTGTGCATCGTCAAGCCCCAGCGTCGCGGCCTGTGTCGGAGTGATCTCGTGGATGAACACGTCGGTGGCGGCCAGCAACTGTTCGAGCCGCTGCTGCCCGTCCGGGACATTGATATCCAGCGTGACACTGCGCTTGCCCCGATTGAGCACGGCGAACAGCGCCTCCTGTCCCCGAGCCGGATTGACAGGCGGCTCGACCAGAATGACCTCGGCACCCGCCTCACACAGCTGCAAACCTGCCGCAGCGCTCGCGATACCGGAACCCAGGCTGACGACACGCAGACCGTGCAACGTTGACTCACTCATAAGCACCTCTGGGTGTCTTGTTATTGTCCATAATGCTGTTGCGGAGCCGTGCCCAGGCTCGTCCGGCCAATTGAGAACCTAGTGCAGGAATCAATATAGTTCCAGCTATAGATTGGTGTTTCTTATACAGAATCTAGCAATCTGCCTATTCGGACCAGCTCATCTACTGCAGGTCTTGCTCGAGCATTTCCGCAAAATGCGGTTGGCAGCTGTTTTTGCCGCCATTGATTTCAATGCACTCTCCCGTGATGAAACCGGACTCGTCGGAGGCCAGAAATGCCACCAGCGCTGCGATGTCTTCGGGCGTTCCCAAGCGCGGCGTCAGCACATATCGGCTGGCCAGGGCTTTGATGTCCGGGGCGTTGCGCTCAGTCGCAGGCGTGAGAATCAGGCCTGGCGCGATGGTGTTGCAGCGAATGCCTTGACGGCCGTATTGCGTAGCGATGTATCGGCTCATGTTGATCACCCCGGCCTTCGAGGTGCCATAAGCGATGCGCACGAGATCGCCAAGCAGTCCAGAACCTGACGCGGTATTGATGATTGAGCCGCCACCCGTTTCGATCATGTGCGGAATGGCATGCTTGCAGGCGATGAGATAGCCGGTCAGGTTCACATCGAGGATCTTCTGCCAGATATCGAGCGGGATCTCGACGGCCGTCCGGTCGTGTCGCTGTATTTCCGGATCGGTAACGGCGCAGTTGTTGTGCAGAATGTCGAGCCGACCGAAATGCTCTATTGTCCGGCTCACCATCGCCTCGATGCTGTCGGCTTGCGCGCCATCGAACTCCAGCGCCAGCCCGCTGGGGCCGAGTATCTCAACAGCACGCTGCGCCGAAGCCAGGTGGATATCGGCGCAGACAACCTTGGCTCCTTCCTGGGCAAGTCGCAGCACCGTCGCCGAACCAATCCCACCACCACCGCCCGTGACGATGGCAACCTTTCCAGTCAAACGATGCATGTCGAACCCTCTGATTGTTTTTTGCAGTCAGGTCTCACGACCGGCTAAACCCCCCGGCAGCACCTAGCCGACGCGCCTGCCAGCTCCCAGCCAGCAGCACGCCACTCATCAACCAGAACAGTGACGCGGCACCAAGCACCGCGCCCAGCACGCCGAACAGCAGCGGCATGCTTGCTCCGGAAAAATTGATAAACACCGAGCGCACCGCCAGACCTTCGCCGTGACGAGAGCTGGGGGTGACTTGGTGCAGTTGAGTCATCAATGCAGGCTGAATGGTGCCCAACGCGACACCCAGCGTGGCGGTTCCCAGGGCCATCGCCCAGGCGGGGCCGAGCCAGGGGTAGATGGCGTACACCGCTGCGGTGAGCAGCAGCGCACTCAAGATGATCGAGCGCTGCGACAGACGATTGGCCAGTAGCGGTATCAACAGCAACCGCACCAGGGTCGAGGTGATCGCGTAAGCGCCAAGAATCGCACCGATTGCCGAGGCGCTCATGCCGCGCGCATTACCCAGAATCGGCAAGGCGAAGGAGTGCACATCCCAGCTGGCCGACACCAGCCAGTTAATGAATAACAATCGGCGAAACGCCGGCTCTCGCAGCAGGTCCCATGCGGGTCGCCGCTGCTCGCGGGAAACCGGCTCGGCCATCCGTTCGCGTGGCACCCACAGCGAAAGCAGCAGCGTGCCGAGGGGCAACATCGCCAGGGCTGCAAATGCAATGCGGAAGCCGTACTGGTCAATCAGCAACCCGGCTCCCAGCGGCCCAACCAGGCTGGCCAAGGAGGGTGCTATGGCGATCCAGCCAAACACCTTCATGCGCTCACCCGCATTGCGAGCCAGACGCGCCGCCGTGCGCTGAAGCGCGATCAATCCAAAGCTGGAGCCACCACCACAGAGCGCGGCGGCCAGGCAAAGCAACAGATAGTGGTCCGTCGAACTCGCAAGCACAGCGCCGGCACAGGAAAGGCTGGCGGCGATGCGCGTCGGGCGATGGTACCCGTGCCGATCCGCCATGCGACCTGCGGTGAGGGCGAGGAGTACCGGAGCGGTCGCGAACATCGCCATCACCACGCCAACCGCCCAGACATCCACATCCCGTTGCAGTAGTTGCAGTGGCGCCGCCATGCGCATCCCGGTCAGGCATGAGTGCATGCCGATCTGACACAACACCAAAACCAACAGATTGGCGTAGGGAAATGGCTCGGCGAGCGCTCCGTCAGAGGACGCTGATACGGTCACAGGCGTCGTCGGGAGCTGAGAAAATTGACGCACAGCCTGAGGCAAAAATCGGGCGCATACATTCAAGCCGTTCTTATTATGGGAATCCACTTGAATATAGACAGTTATACGCTATATGTACAATTACATAAAAATCGCAGTGTCAGGCTATGCTCGTAAGCGATACAACCGCACCCATGGGAGAACCGCGTGATCGAACGAATGGATCACTTCACGATCGTGACGGACCAGCTGCAGGCTACGCGCGAGTTCTACATTGACCTGCTCGGGTTGACCGAAGGCCCGCGCCCGCCTTTCCCGGTGGCTGGCTTGTGGCTCTATGCCAACGGCCACCCACTGCTGCATGTGGTGCAGGTGCAGCGGATGCCGGAGCCACGCCGCGGTGTGCTCGACCACATGGCGTTCTGGGCTGAAGGGCTACAGCAGACGTGGCAACTGCTCGAGGATCGCGGCATTGCGTTCCGCGTCATCAGAGCGCCGGGGGCGGTACGTACCTGGCAGCTGTTTTTTCCGGATCCCAATGGCGTGGAAGTGGAGCTGGACTTCGCCGCAGAAGAAACGCCCCCTGAGGATTGGAAAACGCGCTTGCCGCCGCGTCAGATCAAGCCGTCGTAACTCCCGCCATCCACTTGAAGATTTTGTCCCGAGATGTAGCTCGCCTGAGCCGAGCAGAGAAATGCGCAGGCCGCGGCAAATTCATCGGGATTGCCGAATCTCCGCGCCGCTATGGGCCTGAGCATTTCGGTGCGGGCGTCTTCCAGACTAAGCTTTCTGTGCTTGGCCAGCTGCTCGGTCATGTAGCGCAAGCGGTCGGTTTCGATGCGTTCAGGTAGCACGTTGTTGATGGTCACATTGTCGCGCACCACTTCTCTGGATAACGCCTTGGAGAACGCCGTCAGCCCTGCCCGCGATGTCGTAGAAAGCCCCAAAGGCAGGCGCGGTGACTTCACCATGGCCGATGTAATGTTGATGATCCGACCGAAGCGCCGCTCGCGCATGCCACCGACCACGCCCTGGATCAGCATGATCGCCGACAACATGTTTGCCTCGATGGCCTTCAGCCAAGCCGCATGATCCCAGTCTTCGATCCTGCCCGGCGCGGGGCCGCCGTTGTTGGTGATCAGGATGTCGGGCGCGGGACATGCGGCGATCAGGGCGGTTCGGCCTTCGTCGGTATTCAGGTCGCCGCGCACGACAAGCGGCCTGTGACCTGTAGCGGTCTCGACTTCCGCAGCCGTGCGCTCCAACTGCTCTGCATCGCGACCGTTGATCAATACGCGGCAACCTTCCTGCGCCAACGCCAGCGCGCAGGCCTTGCCAAGGCCACGAGACGAAGCGCAGATAATTGCGCTGCGCCCTGCGATTCCCAAATCCATAGCACTGCTTCCTGTGGTTGCCAACGGTGTCGGTATATTGAGTGTTCGACGTCCTGGCGCAGTTGAGGTATCAGCCGTCCATACCCAGCAAATGAGTGATGTCCCGACCCGGTTCGGCATCGGAGCCATAGGAAAAATAGCCCTTGCGCTGACGTTCGGCCAGTTGCTCCATCTGAAAGCGATAACGCGTGCCGGGCGCATCGAAGCGCGAGTGCAGGTCGATGCGTTCACCCGGCTCGAAATAACGCTGGTTCTGCGGACGCACCACGGAGTTGTCCTGCGGCTGGATGATGTAATTGATGCGCGGCATCAGATAGCGGAACGGTGCCGGTGCCGCCGTGGTGTTGAACGTCACGTCGCAGCGCGAGCGGTGTTTGCCCACCGGCAGGAATGGCTGAAGGTTGGGCACGTCGTAACCCGGACGAAAGCGCGGATAGGAGATACATACGTTGCTGCGCAGATGAATATGCAGCACGGCGCGGAAATCCTGGTACTTCGCTCGCACCCCGCCGACCCAACGCATTACTGGCGCGACGGACTTCTGCGCGACTGTGCGGGTACGGGTCACGGTTTCCGACGTCCACTCCACTTCCACCACGTCCGATTCCGATATTCCGTCGCCGATGGTATTGGCATGAAGAAAGTCGGCGTGGGTCAAATCGATGAGGTTTTCCACCGACAAGGCAGAACTGGCATCGAAACGAACCGTGCGCTGGGTGTAGCCAGGAAGGCTGCCATCAACCGGCAGAAACGGGATGTGCGGCAGCAGCAAAGAATCAGCCGCATCAGGATTGCCATACCAGGCCCAGATGTAACCGTAACGCTCGACAACCGGGTAGTAGCCCATACCGCCGGTAAACTCGGTGAACGATGAACGCTCGCCATGCAGCCGCTCGGGATGAAACTCGGCTGCGAATGGCCTACCGTCCTTTCGCCAGAGGTAATAGCTCTGGGAATGAATGATCCGGCGAATGGGCCGCTCGGTGACATCGCGGCTGTGGGATACCGGGAACCAGGTATCGCGCAGGTCATAGTTGATCGGTGTCCAGTCTTTGCGAATCCGGCGCGCAGCGGCTTGCGGCTGTGCATCGGAAAGAGGCGTGGCGGCGTGCATGGAATTCTCCGGGTTCAACTGAATGATGGTCAGACGGCGAGGCGTTGTTCGACGACTATCTGCTGACGCAATTCATGTAAGTCACGAGAGGGTGCAACCAATAACGCGGCGATAGCCGAGCCATCGATCGTGGCACTCACGTTGAACGGCGCTCTGCCTGCAGTCCGTGAGGCGCGCCAGCGCCACGGCGTACCCGCCATGCTGGTCGTGTGCTGGAAGCCGCGCCAGCAGAGGCTGGTGGTGCCTCGTCGGTTGGCGCTCGCACCGATGAAAAGCGTGCTGAGCGGCGTTTCATCCTGGCTCAGCAGATCCACCCGGATGGTGCCGCCACGCAGCGGAACCGCCGTGCGAACGATCAGCGGGTAGTCGGCAACGAACTGCGACGGCAAAATCTGACTCGACCAGACCGCGCCCCTGTCGAGCACGAGACGGTCGTTCATCAGTTGCGGATCGCCCAAGAAGAAATCCGTTATTTGCACTGCGTCGAAACCCAACAGGCAGTTGGGGCCATCCAGCATCACGGCGAGGTACTCATCGTGAGTCATGCTGACGACGGCGCTTCCCGTGTACTCACGCCCCGTAGGGGAATAATCGGCGCTTGGCAAGGTGGCGTCCGGATCGCCGTCGCCCACCCATACATGCACGAAACCGTTACTTTCTTTTGCCATAAAGGCGCGCGCCGCATGGCGCTGCGGGACGCGTTCGCTGGCGCTCAGGTTCGGGATGGCAGTACAGGCGCCGCTGGCTCCATCGAACGTCCAGCCGTGATAGCCACACTGCAGCCCGGAACCCACGACGCAGCCTAGCGATAACGGCACCCGCCGGTGCGGACAGCGATCTTCCAGGGCGAAGACCTGCCCTTCAGCGTTGCGGAACAGAACCAGTTCTTCCCCGCCGCAGGTCACGGCCAGAGGCTTTACATTATTCACGGATTCACAAAGGGCCGAAGCCCACCATGAGCTGGTCGCCATCGAATGTTTGCCTCGTATTGTTATTGTTTGTGCGATCAGTTGGTCCCCAGACGCCCAAATCCATCGCTTCAGAGCAAAGTAGACCCTGGCGCCGGACGAGACAACAATAAATAGGCAATTTTTTATTTTGTGTTCATGTTAAGGGCGTTGCTGAATACAGGCTGCTCACAGCTACCTGTCGCCTCCCGATGCCATTACTTAGGCAATTGGCCAGGCAATTGGCAACCTTGTTCACCGAGCGGCATCCAAGTCTGCGCTTCCAGCTGTTCGCCTTGAGCAGCGATCAAATTTTGGGAAGGCTGAACCAAAACCAGTTCGACGTGGGCATTCCTATCTTGAGCGTCTCGACCAGGCGTGTTTCGCGAGCCTGCCGCTGGGTGCAACGCGGTTGCTGCACGACCGGCGTCACTTTCGCTTTCCAGGTGCCTGTGACGTGGGAAGGCGCTGGCGAAGCTTCCGCTCGGCACGTTGTGGAGCGGCATGCATTTTCAGCAATCACTCGATCGCGCGTTGCGCAGTCGCGGCTTGAATCCCGCCTTGGACTGAAAACCGATGCGGTATGCCGAATCCGGAACACCGCGAGCGTTCGTGCTCAGTTCAAGCATCATCCACTGCCATTGGACCTGTTGACGGAAACGACCAGCCGCGACGGCCAGACGCCGGACCTCATCTTGCAGACCCTGCGTTGCGCGAGGTTGTGCTTGTCAGTCCGCGCGACCTTCCACGGCTCGGGTTCGAGTATGGAGAAGTTGTGGAAGGTCGCGCTCTCGGACGACAGCGTCGATCGGAAGGTGCGTGGTTTCAGCCTTCTCGCCTACGGCACCCCGTGGGCCAGGCGGCCGCGAGACCACTCCACCGGTACCGCTTGGCAGCTTCGGTGAAGCAAGCCATACACCGACGTCCAAGTTCGTAGGGATGGTCTGAAAAAGACTTCCTGATTTTGACAAAATACCCGGACCCCACCCGCCGAGTTTTCCGATGAAACAGATGACCTTCGCCGACGCCGAGTACGCCGGCAAGCGCAAGCAGACCCGCAAAGAACTGTTCCTGGTCGAAATGGATCGGGTGGTGCCGTGGAAGGGTTTGATTGCCCTGATCGATCCGCATTACCCCAAGGGTGAAGGTGGTCGACCGGCCTACCCGCTGATGGCCATGCTGCGGGTTCATCTGATGCAGAACTGGTTCGGGTACAGCGACCCGGCGATGGAAGAAGCGCTGTACGAAACGACCATCCTGCGCCAGTTTGCCGGGTTGAGCCTGGAGCGCATTCCTGACGAAACCACCATCCTCAACTTCCGTCGGCTGCTGGAGAAACACGAACTGGCTACCGGCATTCTGGCTGTCATCAATGGCTATCTGGGCGACCGCGGTCTGTCCTTGCGGCAAGGCACTATCGTTGATGCGACGCTGATTAATGCGCCGAGTTCGACCAAGAACAAGGAGGGCAAGCGCGACCCGGAAATGCACCAGACCAAGAAGGGAAACCAGTATTACTTCGGCATGAAGGCGCACATCGGCGTCGATGACGAGTCGGGTTTAGTACATAGCGTGGTAGGCACAGCAGCCAATGTTGCAGACGTTACTCAGGTCGACAAACTGCTGCATGGCGTGGAGAACGTCGTCTGCGCCGATGCCGGTTACACCGGGGTCGAAAAGCGCTCAGAACATGCGGGCCGCGAAGTGATCTGGCAGGTCGCGGCGCGTCGCAGCACTTACAGAAAACTCGGCAAGAACAGCCCGCTCTACAAAGCCAAGCGCAAGATTGAAAAGGCCAAGGCGCAGGTGCGGGCCAAGGTCGAGCACCCGTTCCGGGTGATCAAGCGCCAGTTCGGTTATGTGAAGACGCGCTTTCGGGGGCTGGCCAAGAACACCGCGCAACTGGTGACGCTGTTCGCCCTGTCAAACCTGTGGATGGTGCGCAGACATTTACTGGCGACTGCGGGAGAGGTGCGCCTGTAATGTGGGAAAAGGCTGCTGCGAGGTGCTCGTGGCGGCCAAAAACATCGAAATGAGCGGGAGACTTGATCGTTTTTGCTCGGGCTGCTGTTTTAAAAATCGACGAGCGCTGAAGTCGGCCGGAAATACATGACTACTTCAGACCATCCGTAGCCATCAAGGCGATGAAAATCGAAAAACAGACAGAGCGGAATTTATGAGCGCACGCATGACGAAGCGATGCTCGCGCCCGTTTAGCTAGCCCAACCTGGCATCGGCGAACCAGCAACCTTCAGCGTTGGCGAGATCGTCTGGGCGCGTCACAAACGCCTGGGATAGCTGCAGCCTGTCATTGGCAAACCCGGCGTTCATTGACCGCCCCAAATGAGGTAATCGATTATCGCAGGCTGACAGCAGCGGGCTTTTTTGACGGTCACCCAGCTCGCTGCGGCAAGCAATCCGGCCGCGAAGAAAGTCCCCGAGCCAAGAATAGGCACCCCGCTTCACCGCGCCTTTTCCGACACACAGGACTGCCTATCAAAGTCATTGTGCATCGTCCATCGGCACAGATATAAACAACCACCTCGGCATTCACCTTGCTGCGGCGCGCGTCAACTCTCGGTTCACAGCGGGTTCGTTTTAGCAAATTTGCGTTTGACAACGAATCGCGTGCAACTTACTTTCTGCACGCTTTTTAATATTTTGTTCATGTTTTCGAAATCTGCTTGAACAGTTCTAAGCGAAGCAGGCTGCAAGATCAGCCTTGTTCGTTTTATAACGCCCGGCTTGCTCTGCCCTTTCGGCTTTCACAACTTAACCCGACTATCCGGCCTGCTTTCAGGGCCCGCATGAGAGAACATTGTGCTCGAAGCTTATCGAATCCTACTCGAACAACGCGCCAGCCAAGGACTTCCCGGCTTGCCCCTGAACGCCGAACAGACCGCTGGCCTGGTCGACCTCCTGAAGAACCCGCCAGCTGGCGAAGAACAATTTCTCCTCGATCTGATCACTAACCGCGTTCCGGCGGGCGTGGACGAAGCCGCCTATGTCAAGGCCGGCTTCCTGGCCGCCATCGCCAAGGGTGAAACCTCCTCCCCGCTGATCAGCAAGCAGCACGCCGTCGAGCTACTGGGCACCATGCAGGGCGGTTACAACATCGTCACGCTGGTTGACCTGCTGGACGACCCGGAGCTCTCGGACGTTACGACCAAGCAACTGAAGCACACCCTGCTGATGTTCGATGCGTTCCACGACGTCGCCGAAAAAGCCAAGGCCGGTAACGCCAACGCCAAAGCCGTTCTGCAGTCCTGGGCCGAAGGCGAGTGGTTCAAGAATCGCGCCCCCGTTGCCGAGAAGGTCACCCTGACCGTATTCAAGGTCGCCGGTGAAACCAACACTGACGACCTGTCCCCGGCACCAGACGCCTGGTCGCGCCCGGACATCCCGCTGCACGCGCTGGCCATGCTGAAAATGGCCCGCGACGGCATCAACCCTGACGTCCCCGGTTCGGTTGGTCCGCTCAAGCAGATGGAAGAGCTGAAGACCAAGGGCTTCCCGGTTGCCTATGTCGGCGACGTGGTCGGTACCGGTTCCTCGCGCAAATCCGCTACCAACTCGGTGCTGTGGTTCTTCGGCGACGACATCCCGAACGTCCCGAACAAGCGTGCCGGCGGCTTCTGCTTCGGCACCAAGATCGCGCCGATCTTCTACAACACCATGGAAGACGCCGGCGCCCTGCCGATCGAATTCGACTGTTCCGACCTGGCCATGGGCGACGTGATCGACGTCTACCCGTACAAGGGTGAAGTCCGCCGCCATGGCAGCGATGAGCTGGTTACCACCTTCCAGCTGAAAACCGACGTCCTGCTCGACGAAGTGCGCGCCGGCGGCCGTATTCCGCTGATCATCGGCCGCGGCCTGACCGAAAAGGCGCGTGCCGAGCTGGGCATGGGCCCGTCCGATCTGTTCAAGAAGCCGGAAGCGCCGGCCGAGAGCAACAAGGGCTACACCCTTGCGCAGAAGATGGTCGGTCGCGCCTGCGGGCTGCCGGAAGGCAAAGGCGTCCGTCCGGGCACCTATTGCGAGCCGAAGATGACCACCGTCGGTTCTCAGGACACCACTGGCCCGATGACCCGCGACGAGCTGAAGGACCTGGCTTGCCTGGGCTTCTCCGCCGATCTGGTCATGCAGTCGTTCTGCCACACCGCGGCCTATCCGAAGCCGATCGACGTCACCACGCACCACACGCTGCCAGACTTCATCATGACCCGCGGCGGTGTTTCGCTGCGTCCGGGTGACGGCATCATCCACAGCTGGCTGAACCGCATGCTGCTGCCGGACACGGTCGGTACCGGCGGTGACTCGCACACCCGCTTCCCGATGGGCATCTCCTTCCCGGCCGGCTCGGGTCTGGTCGCCTTCGCCGCAGCCACCGGCGTCATGCCGCTGGATATGCCGGAGTCGGTCCTGGTTCGCTTCAAGGGCAAGATGCAGCCTGGCATCACCCTGCGCGACCTGGTGCATGCGATCCCCTACTACGCGATCCAGAAAGGCCTGCTCACCGTCGAGAAGAAGGGCAAGAAGAACATCTTCTCCGGCCGCATTCTCGAGATCGAAGGCCTGAACGAGCTGACCGTCGAGCAGGCTTTCGAGCTGTCCGATGCTTCTGCCGAGCGTTCCGCTGCCGGTTGCACCATCAAGCTGCCGGAAGCGGCCATCGCCGAATACCTGCAGTCGAACATCACCCTGCTGCGCTGGATGATCAGCGAAGGCTACGGCGATGCGCGCACCCTCGAGCGCCGCGCTCAAGCGATGGAAGCCTGGCTGGCCGATCCGAAGCTGCTGGCTGCCGATGCCGACGCCGAGTACGCCGAAGTCATCGAGATCGACCTGTCCGAAGTCACCGAGCCGGTACTCTGCGCGCCGAACGATCCGGACGACGCTCGCCTGCTGTCCAGTGTCCAGGGGGAGAAGATCGACGAGGTCTTCATCGGCTCGTGCATGACCAACATTGGCCACTTCCGCGCCGCCGGCAAGCTGTTGGACAAGGTCGAAGGCTCGCTGCCGACCCGCCTGTGGCTGTCGCCGCCGACCAAGATGGACCAGCATCAGCTGACCGAGGAAGGCTACTACGGCATCTACGGCCGCGCCGGTGCACGCCTGGAAATGCCGGGTTGCTCGCTGTGCATGGGTAACCAGGCACGCGTTGAAACCGGCTCGACAGTGGTCTCCACTTCGACCCGTAACTTCCCCAACCGCCTGGGCGATGCGACCAACGTGTACCTGGCCTCTGCCGAACTGGCAGCGGTTGCCTCGATTCTCGGCCGCCTGCCGACCGTCGAGGAGTACATGGTCTACGCCGCTCAGATCGACACCATGGCGGCGGACGTCTACCGCTACCTGAGCTTCGATCAGATCGCCGAGTTCCGCGAGTCTGCGGCCAAGGCCAAGATCGACGTGGTAGCTGTTTAATCTGAACCTAACCAGGCGGTTTCCGTTATGACCTCAAACCAGCTTATCTGGGAAGGCGTTGAACTTATGCTGTTCGGCTTAGGTTCCGTTTTCATCTTCCTCGTTTTGTTGATTGTCTGCATTCGTCTCATGTCTTCTGTGATTGGCCGCTTCGATACTGCGCCGATCGCTCAGCTGGCTTCCAGCAAACCCGCTGTGACTGAAGTGGACGCCGATCTCCTCGCGGCCATCCAGACCGCTATCCATCAGCACCGCGCTCGTCGTGGTTGATTCAGAACAGGGAGTTCCCTTCATGACATCTGCCAAACAGCCGCTCGGCATCACCGATGTGGTGCTACGTGATGCCCATCAATCCATCCTGGCCACCCGTGTCCGTCTTGAAGACATGCTGCCGATCGCCGGTAAGCTCGATCAGGTGGGCTTCTGGTCGGTTGAATCCTGGGGTGGGGCGACTTTCGATGCCTGTATTCGCTATCTCGGTGAAGACCCTTGGGAGCGCATTCGCGAACTGAAGAAGGCGATGCCTAACACCCGGCAGCAAATGCTGCTGCGTGGGCAGAACCTGCTGGGCTATCGGCATTACGCCGATGACGTGGTCGAAAAATTTGTCGAGCGCGCGGCGATCAATGGTGTTGACGTGTTTCGTGTGTTCGATGCTATGAACGATCCACGCAACCTGGAAACCGCCCTGCGTGCCGTCAAGCGGCAGGGCAAGCATGCGCAGGGCACGATTTCCTATACCACCAGCCCGGTGCATACCCTGGAGATGTGGGTCGATCTGGCCAAGCAGATCGAGGACATGGGCGCCGATTCGGTGGCGATCAAGGACATGGCCGGCATTCTCACGCCTTACATGGCCTTTGAGCTGGTTTCGCGCTTGAAGGCCAGCCTGTCCATTCCGATCCACATGCAATGTCACGCCACGGCGGGCCTGTCCACTGCGGCCATTCTCAAGGCTGTCGAGGCGGGCATCGACAACGTTGATACCGCCATTTCCTCGCTCTCGATGACTTATGGGCATTCGCCAACCGAGTCGGTGGTGGCTATTTTCCACGGCACCGAGCGTGACACCGGGCTCGATCTGTTGCTGCTTGAAGAGATCGCTGCGTACTTCCGTGAAGTGCGCAAGAAGTATGCGAAATTCGAAGGCACGCTCAAGGGCGTCGATTCGCGCATCCTCGTCGCGCAGGTGCCGGGTGGCATGCTAACCAATATGGAAGGCCAGTTGAAGGAACAGGGCGCACTCGACAAGTTCGATGAAGTGCTCGCCGAGATTCCTCGCGTTCGCGAAGACCTCGGTTTCATTCCGTTGGTGACGCCGACTTCGCAGATAGTCGGAACTCAAGCCGTGATTAACGTGCTTACCGGCGAGCGCTTCAAATCCATCACCAAGGAAACCGCAGGCATCCTCAAAGGCGAGTACGGCGCCGCGCCTGCTCCCTTCAATGCCGAACTGCAGCAACGCGTGCTCGACGGTGCAGAGGCCATCACCTGCCGCCCTGCTGATCTGCTGCAGCCAGAAATGGACAAGCTGACGGCCGAGCTAAAAGGGCTAGCGCAAGAAAAATACATCAAGCTGGCCCAGGACGAGATCGATGACGTCCTCACATATGCGCTGTTTCCTCAGATCGGCCTGAAGTTTTTGGAGAACCGCGGTAATGCCGCTGCTTTCGAGCCGGTGCCGACCGGCAAGCAGCAGGCGCCACGCGAAGCGGGCGCACCCGAGGTCTATACCGTCGAGGTCAACGGCAAGTCGTTCGTCGTACGGGTCAACGAGGGCGGCGACATCGAGGGGATCAAGCCTGTTGGCAGCGAATCAGGCATAGCAGCAGCGACTGCTGCGCCGGCCGCAGGTACGGGCGAGCCTCAGCCGGCACCGTTAGCCGGCAACATCTTCAAAGTCCTCGTACAGCCCGGTCAGATGGTTCAGGAAGGAGATCTGGTGATCATCCTCGAAGCCATGAAGATGGAAACTGAAATCCGTGCATTCAAGGCCGGCACCGTCTCAGCTGTGAACGTCAAGGTCGGCGACGCGGTGTCGGTGGGCGACAGCCTGCTGATGATCGCTTAAGGAGTGCGGCATGGATAAGTTGCTCAAGCTGTGGCACAGCACCGGTCTCTATCATATAGAGCCCGGTCAGTTGCTGATGATGGTCGTGTGCCTGGGGCTGATCTATCTGGCAATTCGCAAGGGCTTCGAACCCTTGTTGCTGATCCCGATCGGATTCGGCGGGGTGCTCGCCAACATTCCGGTCGCAAACATGGCCGAGGGTGCTGGCATCCTCCACCTGTTCTATGAAGTCGGTCTACCGACCAGTGTGTTCCCGCTGTTGATCTTCATGGGCGTTGGTGCCATGACCGACTTCGGGCCAATGCTGGCTAACCCCAAAACACTGTTGCTCGGTGCGGCAGCGCAGTTCGGTATCTTCGCTACGTTGCTCGGTGCATTGGGGATAGCAGCGATGGGTATTCCAGGCATGGAGTTCACCCTCCGTGAAGCGGCGTCAATTGCGATCATCGGCGGTGCAGACGGCCCGACCTCGATCTTCGTGACGGCCAAGCTCGCGCCGCATCTGCTGGGGCCAATTGCCGTCGCGGCTTACTCATATATGGCGCTGGTCCCGTTGATTCAGCCACCCATCATGCGTGCGCTCACAACCAAGGAGGAGCGCGCCATTGTCATGACGCAGCTGCGCCATGTCGGTCAGGCAGAAAAGATCGTGTTCCCGCTCATGCTTGCGCTGATGGTGGGCTTGCTACTGCCTGATGCCGCGCCGCTGGTGGGCATGTTCGCCTTTGGTAACCTGTTGCGCGAGGCTGGGGTCGTGGATCGTCTGGCCGATACCTCGCGCAATGCGCTGATTAATATCGTGACCATTGCGCTGGGGCTGACTGTCGGCTCCAAGCTGTCCGCCGAAGCCTTCCTGCAGATGAAGACCCTTGGGATTCTGCTGCTTGGCATGGTTGCCTTCTGTGGCGGTACGGCGGCGGGTGTGCTGATGGCCAAGGTCATGAACATGTTCAGCACGAATAAAATCAACCCACTGATTGGTTCGGCTGGCGTGTCGGCAGTGCCGATGGCGGCACGGGTGTCGAACAAGGTCGGGCTCGAGGCAAATCCGCAGAACTTCTTGCTCATGCATGCCATGGGGCCTAACGTAGCGGGCGTCATTGGCTCGGCGGTCGCCGCGGGCATTTTGCTGAGTTTCGTAGGGTGAATAACCGCTAGGCTGAAGCAGTCACGTGTCGTCAGGAACACAATTACACCTGCCTAGTGGGACGACCAGCAGACAAAGTTTTGAGAGAAAGAATGCGACGAACAAAAGAAGACGCCAAAAAAACTCGGACGGCACTTCTCGCATCTGCGGAGCGACTCTTTCTCGCTAACGGAGTGACACGAACGAGTCTCAGCCAGATTGCCCATGATGCCGGCGTAACGCGTGGCGCAGTTTATTGGCACTTCGAGAACAAATCCGACCTATTAAACCAACTGCTCGACCAGGTTCGGATATCGCCTGAAAAAATAATGGAAGTAACCAATGATAATTCTCCACAACATCCGTTGCGCTTATTACGGGACTTATGTGTAGAAGGCGTAAATGCTCTGGCGATAGACCAGCAAAAAGGCCGCGTCATGAAAATTCTTCTGCATCGCTGCGAGTTCACCGACGAGCTTATTGCAGCGGAAGCTCGCCACAATTTCTTGATAATTCAGCTTATTGATCAATGTGAGCAGATATTTTCCAGCAACATTGAGATACTGCAGCCAGGTGTCACACCTCGAATGGCTGCAATCTCGATCCATGCTCTTATTATTGGCTTGTTCACTGACTGGACAAGAAACACGCAATTGTTCGACCCACTAGGGGACAGCGGTCCGTTGATCGACCCGCTTTTCCGAGGCCTCGTCAGAAACTGGGAAAATATCTAACGACTTAGCAGCCTTGCCCTCTAGATCCTATGTATTTGTGACAACGACGCTGCAACATAGTGACCGAATCGCAGTGTTATGCGCTGGCAAGTCAGAAAGACTAGCCCTAAGAAAAATGCTGTTTTCCGGCAACATTGTTGAACTTGATCATTTACCTTTACAAAAGCTTTATAGGAGCCATGCCGCTTGAATAAATCAAGTCGATGGTCGCAACAACCATCAGCAGCTGGCCCACCGACCCATGTAGCTCCAGCCATTTAATAGCCTCTCAGGCCAGTTGGGATCATCGGCTTCGTGCGCCCATACAACCCCCGCGGTTAAGTAGGTAATGCTGCAAAGCGGTCCAACAGACTGATGAGAGAAACACCGTATCGTTGAAACTTTTTAAAGTCGGCGTACACCGAAGTCTTAGTAACCATGTGCTATGTGCGGCCTGCCTACCTCACTTACCCAAGTATTGGTTAACGGCCTGCTACACGCCGATCGCGTTTCCGCTCGAGGTCGTCAGCCATCGCTCAAAATGCCGGCTTTGCACCTGCCCCTCTTTCGCCGCATAGTAGACAAGCCGCAAGTCCCGGTCGACATCGATCGTGAGTGAGGTGTGATCGAACACCACCTGGCCGATCCCGTCGATCTGAAAATTCCGGATGCCCTGACAGGGTCCAGGAATATCCTGTTGCCGCCACCAGGTCCTGAAATCGGTATCTATCTTCTCCAAATCTTTAACTAATGCTCCAATGTCGGGGTCCTTGGCTGCCCTGACGAAATCACGGCGAAAACTCGACAGGATTTGCAGGGCCTGATCCTCCCACGGGTCGAGCAATGCGCGCATTGAAGATGCGGTGAACAACAGCCAAAGGAAGTTGCGCCGCTCTGTCGGAACGCTCGAGAAAGCGAATACCTTATCTGCAGCCGCGTTCCAAGCCAGCACATCCCAGCGAAGATTGAGGACGTACGCTGGACGCATTGGGAGGTCGGCCATCAACCGATGAACGAGCGGTGGCACGACACACCAGGTTTTGCCCGGCTCTGGCGGAAGCCTCTGATGCGCCAGCAGAAAAAGATGCCGTCTTTCGGTGGCGTCCAGCTTCAACGTGCGCGACAGATTTTCGAGGAAAGTTGCAGATACGCTGATCTCTCGCCCCTGCTCCAGCCAGGTGTACCAGGACAGTCCTACCCCGGCGAGGGCTGCGACTTCCTCCCGTCGAAGCCCCGGAGTCCGCCGTCTTGCACCAGAAGGCAAGCCCACGTCCTGTGGAGAAATACGTTCACGGCGGCTTCGCAGAAAGTTGGCCAGCTCCGCCCGGTTTCGCTCAAGGCTGCGAGGCGCGCTCATCCAGTTACTCTCCAGTAATAGTATAAGAGGTCAAATTGTAACCCCATCGAAGCGGGATTAAGAATAACTCCTCGTCGCCAATGCCCCGTTCCAGACAGCTGGCCGGCATCGAGCGGCTTGATCTTTCAGGAGATATTCGGATGTACCAATCATTGCTTCGTGAGCAACTGGAGTTACTGAAGTCCTCCAACCAGTACCGCACCTTCACCACTCTCAATCGCATCTGCGGCCAGTATCCGTTCGCCAAGCTGAACGGCGAGCAGCCGGATCCGGTCGTTGTATGGTGCAGCAACGACTACCTAGGAATGTCGCAGCACCCGACCGTACGCGAGCAGATGCACCTGGCATTGGAAACGTACGGCGCTGGCTCAGGCGGTTCGCGCAACATCGGTGGCTCCTACGAGCTTTATGAGCGACTCGAGGCGAGCCTTGCCGACTGGCACGATAAAGAAGCGGCACTGGTTTTCCCGACCGGCTTTGGCTCGAACGACGCCACCCTCCAATGCCTGCTGAGGCAAATCCCCGATTGTGTCGTGATCAGCGATGCGCTGAATCACGCATCGATCGTCAACGGCATCCGAGCAACACCGAATGAACGGCAGGTGTTTCGCCATAACGACGTGGAACACCTGGCGCAGATACTGTCCCGCTATCCAATTGGTCAACCGAAGCTGATTGTGTTCGAGTCGATCTACTCGATGGACGGCGACATCGCACCGATTGCCGACATCGTGGAAGTTGCCAAGCGCTTCAACGCGCTGACCTATCTCGACGAAGTTCATGCGGTCGGCATGTACGGCGCTCGAGGGGCTGGCATCGCTGCCGAGCTCGACCTGGTCGACAAGATCGACATCATCCAAGGCACCATGGCCAAGGCCATCGGCGTAATCGGTGGTTACATCGCATCGACCCGCGTCATCGTGGACGCAGTACGTTCCTTTGCGACAGGCTTCATCTTTACCACGTCCCTTCCTCCTGCCGTCACGGCTGGCTGCCTGGCAAGTGTCGAGCATCTCAAGTCAAGCGATGACGAGCGCCAGAAGCTACAGATCAACACCGCCTTATTGCGCGAGCGTTTGAAACAACACGACATTCCCGTCATGCCCTGCTCGAAAACGCACGTATTGCCGGTATGAATCACCCCGGGTTTCGTGGAGGCCGTTTCGTTTAAGTCAGGCCGCCACGGCCTGATCTGTTTGCTGCTGGTGGAAGTTTGCCTCAGCCTCCGCAGGCGGGATATAGCCGATTGAGCTCAGCAGGCGTTGGTGGTTGTACCAGTGCACCCATTTCAAGGTCGCCATTTCGACGGCTTCGCGGCTCTTCCATGACTGACGGTAAATCAGCTCGGCCTTGTACAGCCCGTTGATGGTTTCGGCCAGGGCGTTATCGTAGCTGTCTCCCTTGCTACCCACCGAGGGCTCTATACCGGCCTCTGCCAATCGCTCAGTGTAGCGAATGGAGACGTACTGACTGCCACGGTCGCTGTGATGGATCAGCCCACCTGTGCAATGCGGCTGACGGGCATACAGGGCTTGCTCCAGGGCATCCAGTACGAAGTCTGTGTTCATGCTAGTACTGACTCGCCAGCCGACGATCCGGCGTGCAAAGACGTCGATCACGAACGCCACGTACAGCCAGCCCTGCCAGGTCGATACATAGGTGAAGTCCGACACCCACAACTGGTTCGGGCGGTCGGCATGGAACTGGCGTTGGACGCGATCCAGAGGGCAAAGAGCCTTGTCGCCAGCCACCGTTGTGCGCACGACCTGGCCACGCCTTATGCCCTGTAATCCAGCACGACGCATCAATCGCTCTACCGTGCACCTGGCAGCTGCGATGCCTTCTCGCCGTAACTGCTTCCAGACCTTCACTGCGCCATAGCACTGCATGTTGGTGTCCCATACGCGCTGGATTTCCATGATCAATGCGTCATCGCGTCGAGCGCGGCAGCAACGTAATTCGGGGTTGCGCTGCTGGGCCGCATGCCTACGGTAACCGGACGGGGCGATCTGTAAGACGCGGCAGATCGACTCGACCCCAAGACGGTCACGGTACTGATCGACAAAAGCCCTCAGGACTTGGTGCGGCGGTCGAGCTCCGCCTGGGCAAAATACGCACTGGCCAGACGCAGAATTTCATTGGCTTTGCGCAGTTCGCGGTTCTCCCGCTCCAACGCCTTGATGCGTTCGCGCTCTTCGGTTGTCGGGCCTGGACGCTGACCTGCGTCGGTCTGATGACGGCGAATCCAGCCATGCAACGTCTGCGCTGCACAGCCAATCTTCGGCGCGATGGCTTCAATGGCGGCCCACTCGGAGGGATAGTCGTTCAAATGCTCCAGAACCATGCGCACGGCACGTTCACGGACTTCAGGGGAGTAGGTCGTAGTCTTTTTCATGGCCTCATCTTCTCAAGAGTTGAGGCCTCCACGAAACCCGGGGCGCCAGACTAATTTCCCCTGTGTCTTTCCATGCCTTGAAGTTGGTCAACCGTAGCGATTTGAACACGTATCTCTCCTTGATGCAGACGCAGGATTCGCAGGGTGATGAGCTGGTTGCGCGCGACGTTAACATCCGAGCAATACCTAGAATACCCCAACAAAGGGCGCTTGGCGTTCAGCCAAATGCCCTTTGTTCAATCTGATTGATGGCTGCGTCGGTGCCTAGCAAAGGCAAAACCCAAGGCTGTCAGTACAGCAAACCACATCCCGTAAACCATCATCTGCAACCAGACCGATCCACGTGCCGGATCCACAAACTGGGGAAAGAATGCCAACACGAACAGGCCTGGCTTCGGGTTGAGCGCAGCCGAAAGCTGACCAGTTAGGAAAATGCGGCAAAGATTGTCGGGAGCACGCAAGCGGCGGTGTAGGCAAACCACACATTGATTGGAAACACGATTCTCTCCACTTAAGCATGATGAAGCATCCATCCAGACGGCGGGATGTGACAATGGCAACGCGGGAACTTAAAGATTGTTCGCTCTGATGGACTTAGACCTGCTGAGTTGCTCAATTCAGCAACGAAAGCTATGTCAACTATGGGGCGATAACGGTCGCTCTTGAGCGGCTGCTTCTGGCCGGTAGCTGCCAGTCGTGACCGGCTGCAATTGCCCGAAGCCTTCGTGGTGGTGTTGTCCTTCGCTCGCTGGCATCAATTGAATCCCGTGACTACAAGGGCATTGCAGATGGATCTAGGTTTCGTTCCTCTACGCTGCAACAGGTTGTCTCGATAGGTACCGAACCGCACCATGCCGCTATTCCGCAGACTCCCTTAGTCAACGTGGAGCCACAATCGCCTATGCCCAGCTTACTGATTTCTAAAAACAGCGAGCCACTGCCCATTCCAGAGACAGACGGCTACGACGTGCTACCACAGTTTCCGAAGCAAAGCCCCCTACCGTTTCGGCGCACCATTCGGCGACAAGAGCTGAGACAGATCATCCCTCTGTCCGAAACGACCATCTACGAGATGGAGCGTCGTGGCGAGTTCCCTAGACGCTTTAACCTGACACCGCGTTGCGTCGTATGGGACTTAGCTGAGGTGGAGGCCTGGATCGAGGAGCGCAAGCAGGCGCCTCGTAAAGACATCAGTTGCCCGGATGTCCGCCTACGGAAAACCCGCCCGGTTCGGTCGAGCTCAGATTAGGTATGCGGCCGATGCAGGCCTCAGCCAACTAGAGCTTCCAGCTCCGTAGAAGTCGAGCGAGGTAGACGCCGACTTTCCTTCGCCAGATTGACCTGCAAAGCCACTTGAGCCACTTCCAGTACATCTCTGGCCAGCGAATAGCTGCCCCTGGCCTGCAACCAGGTCAGCACATCCGCCAGGTGCCAGATCGACGCACTGCCCTCGTGCACAGGTGCCGGGAAGCTGCCCGGGTTGGCCAGCATCAGTTTGCGCATGTTCTGTCGCGATACCCCGACCATTTCGGCCACGTCGGTCAGGCCGACCAGATCCGGGGCGACCTCGATCAGCCTGGCCGAGGGCACTGCACTGCGCACATCGGCCAGTGCACTGCGCACAGCCGCATCTGCGTTCTCCGCCTCGCGAATGAACTCCAGCGCCAGCCGCCCCGGCTGACCGATGCCAACCAGGGCATCGTCGCAGCCCGCTTCGCCAAGGCGTTCGACCAGCACATCCGGGTTCCGGTCATCATCGGCGAGTTGGTATTTCAGAGTGAAGGTGTATTCCATCGTGCTACTCCTCTGCGCCGTTGGCAGCCTCTTGCGGCTTACGGTGCGTGGTGCAGTTATCCACGACGCGTCGCAAGGCGCGTGCGTGGTTACCAGGGCTCTTCGGCGTACTCCACACGCTGGTGATGCAGAACTCACCGCAGCGACATTCCTCGTCGTTATAGGGGCAGTAGATCCGTCCCCAGGCGTGACTGCCGCCGACTTCGATGCGCCACCCCTGCCCTTCGGCATGTTTAAGCGCTTCTTCGATCTCTTTCTTCGGATGTGAAGGACGGGCCATGGATGGTCTCCAGTATTCGTATGATTCGACAGGTTGTCAACTGACAACCTGCCCATTCCTTTATACGGCTGCACTCAATACCGGCACGGACACATTGTCCGGCAACAGCTTCGGAAGGTGAGTCCGACCATCGATCCAGGCATCAACCATGTCTGCCCACTCTTGCAACATGTGGCGCCGCTGCTCCGCATATTCGGCCTTGTTGTAGACGGAGCGCGAGGAACGCCCTTCCTCATGCGCCAGGCACTTCTCAATCCAGTCACCGTTGAAGCCCACTTCGTTGAGTAGCGTAGAGCCAGTCCTGCGCAGGTCGTGCACCGTAAACGGCTCCAGAGGCAACCCCGCCTCCTTGGCCCGCGATGCGATCAGTTGCGTGATTCGGTTCAAGGTGGCGTGCGACATGCAGCGGTGGATGTCATAGCGCGAGGGCAGCACGAACCTCGAGCCTGCAGCACACGTGTGCAATGCCACGAAGATGTCCAGAGCCTGGCGCGACAGGTGGACCACGTGGGGATTGCGTCCCTTCATACGCTGCTTGGAGATCGTCCACGTGGCGTTCTCAAAATTCACCTCATTCCAAGTAGCTTCGATCAGCTCGCTTTTACGCACCAAGGTCAGCAGTACCAGGCGCAAGGCCAATCGAATGGTGGGGTACGCCGCAATCGACTCCAACTGGTGAAAAGCCAGGCGAATCTCGGTCGGGGTCAGCGCTCGGTCTTTCGGCACGAAGGTGGCGATCGATGCTGCCTTAACACCGTCGGCCGGATTCTCCACTTTCTCACCGTGCAGGATTGCAAACGCAAAGACCTGCTTCACGATGTCGCGAATGTGGACGGCCGTTGCCGGCGCACCACGCCCCTTCACCTTGGCGCAGAGCATGCGGAGATCGTCTGCAGTGATTTCGGTCAGGAGACGGTTCTCGAAGACCGGCAGGATGTCGCGATCAATGATGCTCTTGCGCATGGATCGCGTGCTGTCGGCCATACGCGTATCAGTCAGCCATCTCTTCAGCATGTCGCCAAACGACTTGGCAGCTGTCAGTCGCCGCTTGGCTCGCTGTTTTTCCAAGGAGGGAGATATGCCTTGAGCAACCATTCGCTTGGCATCCAGCAGCTTTTCGCGCGCCATGGCCAATGAAATCCCCGCTGGCCTATACCGTCCGATGGTCAGCGTTTCCCGGCGTCCATTGAGACGGTAATCGTAGCGAAAGGTGACGGTACCGCCGGGCGATACCGTTACGTACATCCCGTCGCGATCGGAAGCCTTGTAGGGCTTGGCTTTGGGCTTTAGTTTGCGCAGTGCGGTGTCGGTCAGCATTGAGGTTTTTCCTCCTGTTCATGACGGCTTTTACCGTCAAGGGCCAGGAGACCTGCTGATGCCGGGAAAGCCGCATGGCGCAAGCTTTCCCAAGGAGAGATTTACCGTCAAAGACCGGTTTGGTCTCGATAGTAAACGGGAGGGTCTTAATCCGGCTTCCGATTCCTACCGTCACCCTTACCGCCAGAGCGTTCTGCTGCTCGGCGATAGCCACCGATAGATGCCGTGACATATTTTCTTCTAAATCAACACGTTACAGCATCTTATCGATAGGTGCCGATAGTCCCTGAAGGACCTGATTTCACTCCCACTCGATTGTCGCCGGCGGCTTGCTCGACACGTCGTAGGTGACGCGCGAGATGCCTTCGATTTCGTTGATGATGCGGTTGGAGACCTTTTCCAGCAGCTCGTACGGCAGATGCGCCCAGCGTGCGGTCATGAAGTCGATGGTTTCCACGGCACGCAACGCGACGACCCAAGCATAGCGGCGGCCGTCGCCGACCACACCGACGGACTTGACCGGCTGGAACACCACGAAGGCCTGGCTGGTCTTGTGGTACCAATCGAAGTTGCGCAGTTCCTGTATGAAGATGTGATCGGCACGACGCAGCAGGTCGGCGTATTCCTTCTTCACTTCACCGAGGATACGCACGCCCAGACCCGGACCCGGGAAGGGATGGCGGTAGACCATGTCGTAAGGCAGGCCCAGTTCGAGACCGATCTTGCGGACCTCGTCCTTGAACAGCTCACGCAGCGGCTCGACCAGCTTGAGGTTCATTTCCTCCGGCAGGCCACCGACGTTGTGGTGCGACTTGATCACGTGCGCCTTGCCGCTCTTGGCGCCAGCGGACTCGATGACGTCTGGGTAGATGGTGCCCTGGGCGAGGAACTGGATGTTGTCGAGCTTGCTGGCCTGCGCATCGAAGACGTCGATGAAGGTGCGGCCGATGATCTTGCGCTTCTTTTCCGGGTCGGCTTCGCCGGCCAGGTTCTCGAGGAATTGCGCTTCGGCGTCGGCGCGGATCACCTTGACGCCCATGTTCTCGGCAAACATCGCCATCACCTGGTCGCCCTCATGCAGGCGCAGCAAGCCGTTGTCGACGAATACACAGGTCAGTTGATCACCGATGGCCTTGTGCAGCAGCGCCGCGACCACCGAGGAATCCACGCCGCCGGACAGGCCCAGCAATACGTTGGCCGAACCCACCTGGTTACGGACCTGCTCGACCAGATCCTCGACGATGTTGGACGGCGTCCACAGCGCTTCGCAGCCGCAGATTTCCAGCAGGAAGCGCGACAGGATGCGGCCACCCTGACGGGTGTGGGTCACTTCCGGATGGAACTGCACGCCGTAGTAACGGCGATCATCATCGCCCATCGCGGCAATCGCGCAGCTCGGGGTGCTGGCGAGGATATGGAAGCCTTCCGGCAGGTCGGTAACCTTGTCGCCGTGGCTCATCCAGACGTCGAGGCCGAACACGCCGTCGTCGTCCATGTGGTCTTCGATACCGTCGAACAGCTTGGACTTGCCGACCAGGTCGACGCGTGCATAGCCGAACTCACGCTCGTCCGAGCCCTGAACCTTGCCGCCGAGCTGTTCGGACATCGTCTGCATGCCGTAGCAGATGCCAAACAGCGGAATGCCCAGATCGAACACCGCCTGCGGTGCGCGCGGGCTGCCCTCGGCATGCACCGACTCCGGGCCGCCGGCCAGGATGATGCCGCGCGGGTTGAAGGCACGGATGTCCTCGTCGCTCATGTCGAACGGGTGCAGTTCGCAGTAGACGCCGATCTCGCGAACGCGACGGGCGATCAGCTGGGTGTACTGCGAGCCGAAATCGAGAATCAGGATGCGGTGGGCGTGAATGTCTTGATGAACCATGAGGAGCCTCGTAAAACCAGCTTAAGGGCTGCAGGCCGCGGGCCGCAGGCTTCAGGTAAGAGCAAGAGCCTCAAAAGCAAGACGGCAAGCCTGTAGCCTGCCGCCTGTAGCTTGAAGCTCGAGTTGGCTCAGCCAACCCGATAATTCGGGGCCTCTTTCGTGATCTGCACGTCGTGCACGTGGGACTCGGCCATGCCGGCGCCAGTGATGCGCACGAACTGCGGATGGGTCCGCATGTGATCGATGGTGGCGCTGCCCGTGTAACCCATGGAGGCGCGCAGGCCACCCATCAGCTGATGAATGATCGCGGCCAGCGAGCCCTTGTACGGCACGCGTCCTTCGATGCCTTCGGGTACCAGCTTCTCGGCACCTGCCGACGAATCCTGGAAGTAACGATCCGAAGAGCCCTGCGCCTGGGACATCGCACCGAGCGAGCCCATGCCGCGGTAGGCCTTGTAGGAGCGGCCCTGGAACAGCTCGATCTCGCCCGGCGCTTCTTCGGTGCCGGCGAACATCGAGCCCATCATCACGGCGTTGGCGCCGGCGACGATGGCTTTGGACAGGTCACCGGAGAAGCGGATACCGCCGTCGGCGATCATCGGTACGCCGGTGCCTTCGAGGGCGGCGGAGACGTTGGCGATGGCAGAGATTTGCGGCACCCCGACACCGGCGACGATGCGGGTGGTGCAGATAGAACCCGGGCCGATGCCGACTTTCACCGCGTCAGCGCCAGCCTTGACCAGATCCAGCGCAGCTTCGGCGGTGGCGATGTTGCCGCCGATGACCTGGACCTGAGGGAAGTTGTCCTTCACCCAACGCACGCGATCGAGCACGCCACGGGAATGACCGTGGGCGGTGTCGACGACGATCACGTCGACGCCAGCTGCGGCCAGCGCCTCGACACGCTCGGCGGTGTCAGCGCCGGTACCGACGGCGGCACCGACACGCAGGCGACCCTGGTCATCCTTGGATGCCAGCGGATAGGTCTTGGCCTTCTCGATGTCACGGAAGGTGACCAGGCCGCGCAGGTGGAAGTTGCTGTCGACCACCAGCATCTTCTCGATGCGGTGTTCGTAGAGTTTGGTCTTGATTTCTTCGAGGCCGGTGCCTTCCTGCACGGTGATCAGCTCTTCCTTCGGCGTCATGATCGCAGCAACCGAATCACCGACGTTCGGCGTGAAGCGCAGGTCGCGCCCGGTGACGATACCCACCAGCTCTTTGCCCGACACCACAGGAAAGCCCGAGAAGCCCAGCTCGCGCGCCTTGCGCAGCAGCTCGCTGATCTTGGTTTCGGGGGTCACGGTGGCCGGATCGTGAACGATGGCTGTTTCGTGACGCTTGACCTTGCGCACCTCGGCCGCCTGCTGCTCGACATTCATGTTCTTGTGGATGATGCCGATGCCACCTTCCTGCGCCATGGCAATGGCCAGGCGAGCTTCGGTGACGGTATCCATTGCTGCTGAAACGAGGGGAATGTTCAGCTCGATTTCGCGGGTCAGGCGGGTCTTGAGGCTGACATCCTTCGGCAGGACCTCGGAATAACCCGGGATCAGGAGAACATCATCGAATGTCAGGGCTTCTTGGCTGATACGCAGCATGGCGGGGGCTCCCAGGCGGGAAAAAGGAAGCGCGGCATTATACCCACGCACACCATTGTGCTCAATGCGGTTGTGCGGCCCGTCGCGCGCTTTGCGCTGTCGGCAGCAAGAAGTGACTGATCAGTCACTCTCAGCCACCACTACCGCCACCTTGAAGCCCAGGCGCGCCGCGAACTCGTCAATGAATGCCTGGGTAAAGGTAGCCTCCCCCCAGCCATTGAAGATAAAGCCGAGGTTGGAAAAGCCGCAGGCCGGTATGAACAGGAAACCGTTGACGTCATCTTCGAAGCCGCATTCGGGGCAGGTGAAGTTATCGGTCTGCTTGGGCATCCACTCGTCCAGGCTCTCGAACAGCGCTTCGCCGATCTCGCGTCGACACTCGGGGCAGCCCGCCTCCTCGGCGAAATCGCGGGTCGGCGTGTAGATACAGCGCTTGGTCACCACCTCCAAACCATTGATCGGCTCACCGAACGGCAACCGCTCCGGGTGGAGCACGACGCTGCGCGCGCCTGATCCGATGGCATATGCCATGCCGCCAACGCCACGGCCGCAGGTAGTGGGCAACGCCTCGACGACACGACGCTCGGCCAACCAGCGCAAAATCATGCGCGCCTTGGCTTCATGGCCGGGAAACGTGGAGATACGCGGCACGACGATCGCTTGACTGTGGCTCATGGCTGGCTCGAGAGGAGGCGATGAAAGCGGCGCAGCTTAATGCGCTTCGCAACGAGGTCAATGCTGGTCCGTCGCCTGGTCTCCGTTTAGCCTCCAACCTTCAGCGCTCTTGTCGCGCTTTTCCCTTATCATCGCCGCCATGCTCACCGATCCCTTTCAACGCCTGAACCTCGACCGTGAAGTGCTGACCGTCAGCCAGCTCAACAACCGTGCACGGCTGTTGCTGGAAGACGTGTTCGCCCAGGTCTGGGTCGAAGGCGAGATATCCAACCTGGCCAAGCCCGCCTCCGGCCACATCTATTTCACCCTCAAGGACAAGAACGCGCAGGTCCGCTGCGCCCTGTTCCGGCAGAACGCCCTGCGCGTGCGCCAGGCGCTGCGCGACGGACTGGCGATGAAGGTACGCGGACGGGTGTCATTGTTCGAGGGGCGTGGCGACTACCAGCTGATCCTCGACAACGTCGAACCGGCGGGCGATGGCTCCCTGCGCCTGGCCTTCGAAGCCTTGAAAGACAAGCTCAGCGCCGAGGGTCTATTCGACGCCGCCGGCAAGCGCGCCCTGCCCGCTCATCCGCAGCGCATCGGTATCGTCAGCTCGCCAACCGGCGCGGTGATTCGCGACATCATTTCGGTGTTCCGTCGACGCGCGCCGCAGGTGGCCCTGACACTGGTGCCGACACCGGTACAAGGTCGCGAGGCGACGGCGCAGATCGTCCGTGCGCTGCAGCTGGCCGATCGCGGCGGTTTCGACGCACTGATCCTGGCCCGCGGCGGCGGCTCGCTGGAAGATCTCTGGTGCTTCAATGAAGAAACCGTCGCACGCGCGGTGGCCGCCTGCGAGACGCCGATCGTCTGCGCCGTCGGCCATGAGACCGACGTATCCATCGCCGATTTCGTCGCTGACGTGCGGGCGCCGACCCCGTCCGCCGCCGCCGAACTGCTCGCGCCGAGCAGCGCCGATATGCGACAGCGCCTCGACGGTCTGCGTCAGCGTCTGCTGCTGCGGATCCGCGACCGCCTGCACCGGGACAGCTCACGCCTCGACAGCCTGACGCGGCGTCTGCGCCACCCCGGCGAACGACTGCAACAGCAGGCTCAGCGCATCGACGATCTGGAGCAACGGTTATTGCGCGGCATCGACCGTCGGCTTTGCGCTGGGCAAGAACGTCTTGCCCGCCTCGAGACGCGACTGTCCGGACAGCATCCAGGCCTCAACCTGAACTTGCTTCGCCAGCGCCTCGAGCATCTTTCCACGCGCCTGCCGCGCGCCATGCAGGATCGGCTGAAAGGCCATCGGCACCAATTGCAGGCGCTGGCGCAGACACTCAATGTGGTCAGCCCGCTCGCCACGCTGTCACGTGGCTACAGCATCCTGCTCGATGAGCGCGGCCAGGCGATTCGTCACGCAGCCCAGACTCACCCCGGCCAACGGTTGAAGGCGCGCCTGGGCGAAGGCGAACTGGACGTCCGAGTCGAAGACAATCACCAGACGCCGGTCACCTTGTCACTGCTGGACTAACCCACTCTGCTCAGGATTCCCATGCGCTTTGCCTTTGCCCTGCTGCTCTGCCTCTCGCTTCCCGTTCACGCCGAAGGGTTTCTCACGCGGCTGCTCAACAAGCCGGTGCCCGGAGGCGTGGCGGTAGTCGATCTCGGCGACGGTGCCAGCGCGCCAAGCGCCCGCTACGACGGCAAACCGGTGCTGGTGGTGCGCGAAGACGGCCAGCGCTGGATCGCCATCGTCGGGATTCCGCTGTCAGTCAAGGCCGGTCAACAATCGCTGGACGTCAAGGGCCGGGCGCAGAGCTTTCGTGTCGAGCCGCGTACCTACCGCGAGCAGCACATCACGCTGAAAAACCAGCGGCAGGTCAATCCGAACCCTGCCGACCTCAAGCGCATCGAGCGCGAGCTGGACGAACAGACCCGTGCCTACCGGCAGTTCAGCCCACGCCAGCCCAGCAATCTGCTGTTCGACAAGCCGGTCAACGGCCCGCTGTCCTCGCCGTTCGGCCTGCGCCGTTTCTTCAACGGCGAAGAGCGCAACCCGCATTCCGGCCTGGACTTCGCCGCCAGGGCCGGCACGCCGATCAAGACGCCAGCAGCCGGCAAGGTCATCCTGACCGGCAACTACTTCTTCAACGGCAATACGGTGTTCGTCGACCACGGCCAGGGGCTGATCAGCATGTTCTGTCACCTTTCGAAAATCGACGTGAAGGTCGGCGAAGAGCTCGCCCGTGGCGCCGTGTTGGGCAAGGTCGGCTCCACAGGCCGGGCCACCGGCCCGCACCTGCACTGGAACGTCAGCCTCAACGACGCACGCATCGATCCGTCCATCTTCATCGGTGCCTTCAAGCCCTGATCAACCTCCCGGGAATCGCCATGCTCATCAACGCGCAGGAATCGACCCTTCTGATCATCGACATCCAGGAACGGCTGTTCCCCGCCATCGAAAACCACACCGCACTGGCCGAGCACAGCGCCTGGCTGATCCAGGTGGCCCGGCGCATCGGCGTCCCCGTGTTGCTCACCGAGCAATACAGCAAGGGGCTGGGCCCGACGATCGCCGCATTGCGCGAAGGCATGGGCGACGAGTCGATCCTGGAAAAGCTGCATTTCTCCGCGGCACGTGACGGTGAGTTGTTCAAGCGCCCCGGTGGCGAGCGCAAGCAGTTCATCGTCAGCGGCATCGAAACGCACATCTGCGTATTGCAGACCGTGCTCGATCTGCTGGCGCGCGGCAATCAGGTATTCGTGGTCGAAGAAGCGGTCGGCTCGCGTCGCGCTAGTGACAAGGCGCTCGGCCTGACCCGCATGCAACAGGCCGGCGCTAGCATCGTCTCCAGGGAAATGGTCGCGTTCGAGTGGATGGAACAGGCCGGGACCGACCTGTTCCGCTCGATCAGCCGCGAATTCATTCGCTAGGACGCGTCCAAGCAGCAACAGGTATCTGGCGGAGCACTTTCATGCAAGACGAAATGGGCATTTGGCTGGACTGGCTCAGAAACCATCCGGAGCTGCAGACCCTGGTGGCCAGCGCGGCGCTGATATTCGCCGCCTGGCTCGCCAACTGGATAGTCAAACGCATCCTTGTCCGCGGCGTTTACCAGCTGGTGCGCAGTTCGCGCGAAACGGAACTGCAGGATTTCGGCATCATCCGCCGGCTGTCCAACATCGTGCCGGCGCTGATTCTATCGATCGGTGTGAATACCGTCCCGGGCCTGCCGGAAGCGGCTGTCACGGTGGTGCGCAACGTCTGCGGCGGCTTCATCGTGTTGACCATCGCCCTCGCACTCGGTGCGCTGCTCGACATCATCAACATGATCTATCGGCGACGAGCCGATGCGCACGTGCACCCGATCAAGGGCTACCTGCAAGTCGTCAAGATCGTCGTGTATGCGATCGCCACCATCCTCATCATCGCCACGCTGATCGACCGCTCGCCGCTGATCCTGCTGTCAGGCCTCGGTGCCATGGCGGCGGTTCTGCTGCTGATCTTCCAGGACACCATCCTCTCGCTGGTGGCCAGCGTGCAGATCTCCTCGAACGACATCATCCGCGTCGGCGACTGGATCGAGATGCCGCAGCTCAACGCGGACGGCGACGTGATCGACATCGCGCTGCATACGGTGAAGGTGCAGAACTGGGACAAGACCATCACCAATATCCCGACCAAGCGCTTTATCAGCGACTCGTTCAAGAACTGGCGGGGCATGCAGGAAAGCGGTGGGCGGCGGATCAAGCGCAGCCTGTTCCTCGATCAGCAGAGCGTGCACTTTTTGAGCGGTGAGGAATGCGAGCACTTGCACCGCTTCAACCTGCTGGACGAATACCTCACCGAGAAGCGCCGCGAGATCGACGCCTGGAATGCCAAGCTCGAAGAGCGCGGCAAGGAGCCGGTCAACACCCGGCGCATCACCAATATCGGCAGTTTTCGCGCCTACGTTGAACGTTATCTGCGCAGTCACGGCGGGATTCATCAGGGCATGACCCTGATGGTGCGCCAGCTCAGCCCGACTGCCGACGGCCTGCCGCTGGAGATTTACTGCTTCACCAACACCGTGGCCTGGACGCAATACGAGGCGATTCAGTCAGACATCTTCGACCACCTGCTGGCGATTCTTCCGGAGTTTGGCCTGCGCGTGTTCCAGCACCCGAGCGGCGGCGACATGCGCGACTGGTGCGCCTCGCTGGGGCAGCGCGGCGAGCCGGCTATGCGAGAACGGGAGTCGAAGCCGCCCGCTCCGGAGCGCGACGCCAGCCGGCCCTAGCGGCCGCAACCGCAGGCGCCGGGCGAAGAAGCACAGCGTCTGGCGCAAGCAAGCCGGAGCGGGGACGCACCCTGCTCCGCTTGCCAACGCCTTTTCTCAGAAGCTCAGGTCGACGCGCGCCCAGTAGGTGCGGCCCGGCTCGTTGATGCGCTCATCGGATGACAAGCCAAACCCGGCGTTACCGGCAAGATTGAGATGCTCGCTGTAGGCCTTGTCGAGCAGGTTGTCGATGCCGGTACTCAGCTTCAGATTGCGGTTCAGGCGATAGGCGCCGTTGAGGGAGAACACCCCGAACCCTGCGCTCTCGTCGAAGTCCTTGCTGACCACGTTGCCCTTCCCTTCGGCTACGCGGGTTTGCGCGGCGACCAGGCGCCACAGGCCCGCCGCGCTCCAGTCGCCGCGCTCGTAACCCAGGCCCAGGCGCCCTTCCAGCGGCGGCATCTGCGGCAGCGCTTCGCCATCCGAGCTGTTCTTGCCCCAGGCATAGGCCAGGCTGGCGTCGGTTTTCCAGTTCGCATTCAGGCGGTAGGTGGCGCCGAGCTCGCCGCCCATGATGCGCGCGTCGACGTTGTCGGCGCTGGACCTCGACATGCCCATCATATTGGTCCCGTAGCTGAACAGGATGAAGTCCCGCACCTGGCCCGCATAAGCCGAGACCCAGGCATCGAGAGGGCCCTGGCTGTATTGCAGGCCGACATCGAGCTGGGTGGTCTTTTCCGGTTTCACGTTGGAGAAGGCGCTGGCGCCGCCGGAGAACAGTTCCCAGTAATCGGGGAAACGCTCGGCGTGGCCGAGGCCCACGTAGGCCGTCGCGGGAAGCGATTGCAGGTCGTATTCGTAGCGCATGAAGCCGCTCGGCAGGTTGTCGCTGCGGCTGTCGCCAGCCGAAGGGCCGGTGCGGCGATAGTCCTGCGCGGTTGCGTGATCCAGGCGCGCGCCGCCGATCACGCGATTGTCATCGTCCAGCGTACGGGTGAGCTCGCCGAACACGCCGTAGTTATGGAAGTCCGCATCCTTGTTCCAGGCGAACTGGTCATGCGCGGTGTAGGTACCGGTCATCATGTCGTAGCGGGAGCTGCGCTGGCGATGTTCGTTGCGCTGGGCATCGACCCCGGACACAAGGCTGTAGTCGTCCCACTGCCAGGTCGCGGCCAGCCGGCCACCGAGGGTGCGCCGGTCGACGTTGGCTGCCATGGGGTTGGCCATCATGCCGGTGCCAGACGGCATGCGCAGGCTGAAGTTGTCCATGACGTGGTCGGCGTAGTTGTAGTAGATGCGCGCCTCGATCTTCTGCAGCACATCGCCGAGGTTGGTCCGCTCGAACCGCAGGGCGGCGCTCTCGCGCTTGAACTGGCTGCCGTCCATGCCGCGCCCGGCATAGCGCGCCTCGCCGTCGCCGCGGCCCACCGTCAGCTCCAGCAGCGTGTCGTCATCGGGCGTCCAGCCGAGGGCGACGTCACTGTTCCACTTGTCATAACGGGACGGCACCGTATCGCCATTGCCATCGGCGTAATCGTCGGCCTGCGAGCTGTTGGCCATCAGCCGCGCATAACCCTGGGCGTTGCCGGCGGCGGCATCGAGGTTGCGGTCGAAGCGGCCGTTCGAGGCCGCCAGCAGGCTGCCGTTGATGCGATAGTCAGGCTCGCTGAACTGCTCCGGCTCACGCTCGAACAGGACGGTGGCGGCCGAGGCGCCGGGGCCCCAGAGCACGGTCTGCGGCCCTTTGATCACGGTCAGTTTGTCGTAGGTGTCCGGGCTGATGTACGAGCTGGGCGAATCCATGCGGTTGGGGCAGGCACCGAGCATCTCGCCTCCGTTGCTGAGCAGTTTCAGGCGCGAGCCGAACATGCCGCGAAATACCGGGTCGCCGTTCACCCCGCCGTTACGCACCGCGGAAAAGCCCGGAATAGTCTTCAGGTAATCGGCGCCGTCACTGGCCGGCATCGGCTGGCGGGGGATCTTCGGGTCGGTGACCACGGTCAGCGGCGACTGCTGCGCGACGCCGGTAATGACCATCGGCGCCAGCTCGTACGCGGCGGCGCTATGCGCGGCGTGATCGTGCGGATCGGCAGGTTCGGCCGCCAGTGCGGTGCCAGCCAGCATGGTCAGCAAGGCGCCATGGGCCAGCTGCCAGCGTCGGCAGCCAGGGCGAAGCGAGAAGGTAAAGGGCAGGCGCGAGCGCGCCGAGCAAGTGTGCCTGGACATGAGTGTCTTCCAAATCTGCGTTGTCTGGTGGGCCGCCAGTGCAGGGCGCGAAAACGTAGCCAGCGAAGGTCAGGCAAGGACTAGGCGTCCCGTAAGAACAGGCGAAAAAGGGTGATCGAGCCTGTTTTTAACGCAGCCTGACCGAGCGCAGCCGTTCCATTCTCTGCGTAGCGGCAGTTGGAGCGTCAGTCAGGCAGATGGGGCGGTGCACGGGGGTGCCCGCTGCTGCGGCGTCTGGCCGGGAGCAGAGGCTTGGCAGGCAGCGCCTGGAGAAAGACGGGACGCAGCAGCGGCAGTGCCAGGACCAGCGAGAGGGTCAGCGGCGGATTGAGCGTCAGCAGTTCGCAATAACCGCAGAACTTCAACGCGTTCAGCCAGGCGGGACCCTCCGCCTTGCCTGCACCGTGATGGATCGGTGCGGCGGCAGGCTCCTGCTCGCCCAGGTGCCCGTGCATATGCACAGGTTCGCCGGCGAGAGGTGTTTGCGCTGCGCCGGCCTGCAGAGCGGAATACAAGGGGCCGACATGGATCATCAGCATGGCGAACAGGCCAAGCCAGATGCTCGATGTCGAAAGCCCTTTGCGTGTCACGACTGCATTCCTTGTTTCAAACACAAGCTCCAGCGGAGCGGCCGGATGATCGCACGCCCATCGTTTCCATCGATGCGACATGAGGCCGCAATCGCAGTGGGCAAGCGAGCACCCTCAACGAAGCCGTTTCACGATATTTATTGCCATAAAAATCGATAATTGGAGATTTATTCCAACTTTAAAACACTTCTTGCAATACATCCCGGCGACGAACTAGTTTTGCACCATCAACGACTGCTGTACGCGAGAGCGGCCCTCTCTCGCCCACGCCACCGACGGAGAAACACCATGACCATGCTCAAGAATCCCTCGACGAAATATCGCGCCTTTCCGGCGATCGACATTCCGGATCGCACCTGGCCGTCGAAGACCATCACCCAGGCACCGATCTGGCTGAGTTCGGATCTGCGCGATGGCAACCAGTCGTTGATCGAGCCGATGGATGCGGGCAAGAAGATGCGTTTCTTCAAGACCCTGGTGCAGATCGGTCTCAAGGAAATCGAAGTGGGCTTCCCTTCGGCGTCGCAGACCGATTTCGATTTCGTCCGCGAGCTGATCGAAGGCGGCCATATTCCGGATGACGTGACCATCCAGGTGCTGACCCAGGCCCGCGAGGACCTCATCAGCCGCACCTTCGAATCGCTCAAGGGCGCCAAGCGGGCCATCGTCCACTACTACAACGCGACCGCACCGAGCTTCCGCCGCATCGTCTTCAACCAGGACAAGGCCGGCGTGGTGAACATCGCCGTGAGCGCGGCGCAGGTCATCAAGCGCCTGGCCGCGGCAGCGCCTGAAACCGACTGGCGCTTCGAGTACTCGCCCGAGGTGTTCAGCTCCACCGAGACCGACTTCGCCGTCGAGGTCTGCAACGCCGTGATCGAGGTATTCCAGCCGACGCCTGCGCAAAAGCTGATCCTCAACCTGCCGGCGACAATCGAAGCGGCGACGCCGAACATCTACGCCGACCAGATCGAGTACTTCGGGCGCCATGTCAACAAACGCGACAGCGTGCTGATCAGCCTGCACACCCACAACGACCGTGGCACCGGAGTCGCCGCCACCGAACTGGGCCTGATGGCCGGGGCCGATCGCGTCGAAGGCTGCCTGTTCGGCAACGGCGAACGCACCGGCAACGTCGACCTGGTGACCGTGGCCCTGAACCTCTATACCCAAGGCGTCGATCCGCAACTGGATTTTTCCGACATCGACGCCGTGCGCAAGGTGGTCGAGGAATGCAACCAGTTGCCGGTGCACCCGCGCCATCCCTATGTCGGCGACCTGGTCCACACCGCCTTCTCCGGCTCGCACCAGGATGCGATCCGCAAGGGTTTCAGCCAGCAGGATCCGAACGGTATGTGGGAAGTGCCCTACCTGCCGATCGATCCGGCCGACATCGGCCGCAGCTACGAGGCGGTGATCCGCGTCAACAGCCAATCCGGCAAGGGCGGCATCACCTATCTGCTCGAGCAGGAGTACGGCATCAGCCTGCCACGCCGCATGCAGATCGAGTTCAGCCAGGTGGTGCAGCGCGAAACCGATCGCCTCGGCCTTGAAATGAGCGCCAAGCAGATCTACGCGTTGCTCGAGAGCGAGTACCTGCAGGCCACCGCCCCGTACACGCTGAAGAGCCACCGCTTGCAGGAAGAAAACGGCACCAGCGCGGTCGACGTCGAAGTCGCCAGCGAGGGCGAGGTCATGCATTGGCGTGGCATTGGCAAGGGCCCGCTGGAGGC
The DNA here is from genome assembly GCF_018138085.1 of Stutzerimonas stutzeri. Lineage (NCBI taxonomy): Bacteria > Pseudomonadati > Pseudomonadota > Gammaproteobacteria > Pseudomonadales > Pseudomonadaceae > Stutzerimonas > Stutzerimonas stutzeri. Next base: position 1,346,319 of record NZ_CP073105.1, on the reverse strand, counting down.
ACTGGTCGCCGGCCTGCCGGTCAAGCTGGAGATCATGGACTACCACGAGCACTCGATCGGCGCCGGCAGCAATGCACGCGCCGCGGCCTATATGGAGGTGCGTCTGGACGGCGAGCGACCGTTGCACGGCATCGGCATCGACGAGAACATCACCACCGCGAGCATCCGTGCGCTGTTCAGCGCCTTGAACCGGGCCCTGCGCGAAGCGACCTCCAAAGCCGCTTGAGCCGCTAAGAGCGCACGGCGAGCCTGAATGGGCTCGTCGGCGCTTCGACGTTTTGTGCCCGTACGCGCGCGCAACGGTACCAGCCGGCGTCACGAGCAGCCGTTATCCATGGCTGCTCTCCCCCGTTCCTGCAGGAACGCATCATTCACCAGCAGAATCGTGCAACCGCTCCGCGCCCTGCGGCACTAGGATTGGCTCTTCCGTCAGACCAGCCCTGGAGCCGCCATGAGCAATGCCATCGGTTATGCCGCCCACGATCCGAGCACGCCGCTCGTTCCCTATTCCTTCACCCGCCGCGATGTCGGGCCGAACGATGTGAAGATCGACATTCTCTACTGTGGCGTCTGCCACTCCGATCTGCATACCGCCCGCAACGAATGGAACAACACGCTCTACCCCTCGGTCCCCGGCCACGAGATCGTCGGGCGAGTCACCGCCGTCGGTGAGGCGGTCAGCCGCTTCAAGGTCGGCGACATCGCCGGCGTCGGCTGCCTGGTCGACAGCTGCCGGACCTGCCCGTCCTGCGGCGAAGGGCTGGAGCAATATTGTGAGAACGGCTTCACCGGCACCTACAACGGCCCGGCATTCGGCGGCGGCGAGAACACCCTGGGCGGCTACTCGGACAACATCGTGGTGGACCAGCATTTCGTCCTGCGCATCTCGCACGACGAAGCCAGCCTGGCCGCCGTCGCGCCGCTACTGTGCGCCGGCATTACCACTTATTCGCCGCTGCGCCAGTGGAAGGTCGGGCCCGGCCAGAAGGTCGGCGTGGTCGGCCTCGGTGGCCTGGGCCACATGGCGGTGAAGATCGCCAACGCCATGGGTGCCCACGTGGTGCTGTTCACTACCTCACCGGACAAGAAGGAAGACGCGCTGCGCCTCGGCGCCAGCGAAGTGGTGGTGTCGAAGAACCCGGACGAGATGGCCGCACACCTGAACAGCTTCGACTTCATCCTCAACACGGTCGCAGCGCCGCACAACCTCGATGCCTTCGTCGCGCTGCTCAAGCGTGACGCGACCATGACACTGGTCGGCGCGCCGGCATCGCCGCACCCCTCGCCCAGCGTGTTCGGCCTGATCTTCAAGCGTCGCCGCATCGCCGGCTCGCTGATCGGTGGCATCGAGGAGACCCAGGAGATGCTCGACTTCTGTGCCGAGCACGGCATCGTGTCAGACATCGAGATGATCAACATCCAGGACATCAACGACGCCTACGAGCGGATGCTCAAGAGCGACGTGAAGTACCGTTTCGTCATCGACATGGCCTCGCTCAAGTCTGCCTGACCCGGCGGCCTGCCCCTGCGCTGCGTGGGGGCAGGCCTTCCTTCTTTGCATCCAAGCGGCTATGGTCGCCGGCCTTCTGTTGAGGAGCCGGCATGCGCTACCTGGTCTTCGTCACCCTGCTTTGGGCCTATTCCTTCAACCTGATCGGTGCCTACCTCGCCGGCCAGGTGGACAGCTATTTCGCCGTGCTCACGCGAGTCGTCCTCGCCGGCCTCGTGTTTCTGCCATTGACGCGCTGGCGCGGCGTGGCGCCGGGCTTCATCGGAGGCGTCACGCTGGTTGGCGCCCTGCAGTTCGGCGTCACCTATCTCTGCCTCTATCTGAGTTTCAACGTACTGACGGTGGCCGAAGTGCTGCTGTTCACGGTGCTGACGCCGCTGCACGTCACGCTGATCGACGACGCGCTCAACCGCCGCTTCAATCCCTGGGCGCTGGTGGCCGCGGCCGTGGCGGTGCTCGGCGCCGGGCTGATTCGCTACGACGGCGTCTCCGCTGACTTCCTCGGCGGTTTCCTGCTGATGCAGCTGGCAAACTTCACCTTCGCCGCCGGCCAGGTCGGTTACAAGCATCTGGCGCGACGCTATCCATCGGACATTCCGCTGCATCGCCGCTTCGGCTACTTCTTCCTCGGCGCGCTGGTGATCGTATTGCCGGCTTGGTTGCTGTTCGGCAATCCCGAGAAACTGCCAACGACCCCCAGCCAGTGGGGCGTGCTGGTGTGGATGGGCGTGCTGGCCACGGCGCTGGGGCAGTTCTGCTGGAACAAGGGCGCCACGCTGGTCGACGCCGGCACCTTGGCCGTGATGAACAACATGGCGGTGCCGGTCGGGCTGATTCTCAATCTGCTGTTCTGGGATACCGATGCCGATCTGCTGCGCCTGACCCTCGGCGGGCTGATCATCCTCGCCTCGCTGCGGATCAATCGACTGGGCCGACGAACGGCTTGAAAAAACGGCGTAACTCTTTGTTTTGCAAGTGATTAGTTGTCTTCGTATCGGTAAGATCTCGACGCCCCGCATGGATGCTTTTCTCAGTTCGTCGTCGAGATCTCCATGCGCCGCACCAGCCTGTTTCTGCTCGTCCTGCTTTTCGCTTCCTCCGCTCATGCCGATGCCCCACGCACCTTCCGCGAAGCGAAGCGGTTGGCCTGGCAGATCTATGCCGAACGGCCAGTCGATTTCTACTGCGGCTGCCGCTTCGAGGGCAAACGGATAGACCTGGGCAGCTGCGGCTACGTCCCGCGCAAGCAGCCCAAACGCGCTGCGCGCGTGGAATGGGAACACATCGTCCCAGCCTGGGTGATCGGCCATCAGCGCCAATGCTGGCAGCAGGGTGGGCGCAAGCACTGCACCTCGAGCGATCCGGTGTTCAGCAAGGCCGAGGCCGATCTGCACAACCTCGTCCCTGTGGTCGGCGAGGTCAATGGCGACCGCAGCAACTACGGGTTCGGCATGCTCAGCGAGAAGCCGACCCAATACGGCGCCTGTCCCTTTGTGGTGAACTTCAAGCAGCGCACCGCCATGCCTGCCATTTACAGCCGGGGCGCCATCGCGCGGACCTACCTGTACATGAGCGAGCGCTATGGCCTGCGCCTGTCGAAGCAGGATCGGCGGCTGTACGACATCTGGAACCGCCAGTATCCGGTCAGCGAGTGGGAGCGCTGGCGCAACCGCAGCGTGGCCTGCGTGCAGGGCAACGCCAACACGTTCGTCGGGCCGGTGGATCTCGGCCGTTGCGCCAGTTCGGTGGCTCGTGCGCCCGCTAAACGCGCCGGAAGGAGCTGACCGGACCAACGCCGTGCCAGCCTCGCACGAGTTTCCAACCCACCGGAGGCATCTCGCCGCGCCTGCCCGGAAACACGGACACGCCTTTGGCATAGCGATGCGCACACGCGCGACGCAACGCTTACCGCGGTTATTGCAACGATTGCACGTCGACGGCGGAACGCTGCATGCTGGGCCATCTCAACGCGACGGCTCTCTACCATGCAAGACAAGTCCCTCCACTGCACCTTGGCGCTGATCGTGCTCCTGGCGCTCGTCGTCTCCGGGATAGCCCCCTACGACCGAGCCACCTGGCTGCTGGAAGTCGCACCGGTGCTGATCGCCTTTCCGCTCTTGCTATGGACCTACCAGCGCTTCGCCTTGACCCGCCTGCTTTACGTGATCATTGCGCTGCATGCGTTGGTGCTGATCCTCGGCGGCGCCTATACCTATGCCCGGGTGCCGCCGGGATTCTGGGTACAGGACCTGTTCGAGCTCAGCCGCAATCCATACGACAAGCTCGGGCATTTCTTCCAGGGCGTGACGCCTGCCCTGCTGGCCCGGGAAGTACTGTTGCGCCGCGGCTTCGTCGTACCGGGCAAGATGCTCGGGTTCCTGGCGATTTGCGTCGCCCTGGCATTCAGCGCCTTCTACGAACTGATCGAATGGTGGGTGGCGCTGCTGGCCGGCCAGGGGGCGGAGGATTTCCTCGGCACCCAGGGCGACCCCTGGGATACCCAGTCGGACATGCTGATGGCGCTGCTCGGCGCCCTGCTCTCCGTCATCGCGCTGGCAGGCCTGCAGGATCGCCAGATCGTCCGCCTGGCGAAGGCCGACTCGGTACGCTAGCCGTCGCGCTAACGTCTATCCGGCACGGCTAGAGCGTTAGCTCGAAGGCATCACCGTCGTGGTAGGCCGGGAACTTGCTGCGATACGCGGCCAGGTCTCGACCCCGCAACGTCGCTCGAAAGACACCGTCGCCGTCCCCTGCTTCCAGCAGCGGGTCGCCGAGATAGTCCAGCACCTGGCTGTCGCCGCTGTAGGGATAGCCCTTGCCGTCTTCACCGATCCGGTTAACCGCTGCGACGTAGCACAGGTTCTCGATCGCTCGCGCCGGCAGCAGGCGGTTCCAGGCGTTACGGCGAGCGGCAGGCCAGTTAGCCGTGTAGAGCAGCAGGTCGGTGTCATGCGGGTCGCGGCTCCAGACCGGGAAACGCAGGTCGTAGCAGATCAGCGGACGTACGTGCCAGCCATTGAGTTCGAACAGCGCCTGTTGCTCGCCCGCGGTGTAGTGTTTGTGCTCGCCGGCCATGCGAAACAGATGACGCTTGTCGTAGTGGGAAATCTCGCCGTTCGGCCGCACCCAGAGCAGACGGTTGCGATGGCTGCCGTCTGCCGCCTCGATGATCACGCTACCGGTCACCACCGCATCCAGACGCGCCGCCTGCTCGCGCATCCACACGTAGGTCGGCCCCTCCTCGGGCTCGGCCAGTTCGGCGGAGCTCATTGAGAATGCGGTGGTGAACATTTCCGGCAGGACGATCAGGTCAGCGCCGCGAGCGCGCTCCATCAGATCGACGAATCGCTCGCGGTTGGCTGCGGCGTCCTGCCAGACGAGCGAGGTCTGGATCAGCGCCAACTCGAGGTCGGGAAGGTTGTTCAGATCGCGCATAGTCGTTCCGCTGCCTGACGCAGCGTCTCCTCTCGTTTGGCGAAGCAGAAGCGGATCAGCCGCGATTCCTCAGGCGGCGTCTGATAGAACACGGAGATCGGAATGCTCGCCACTCCATGCTCGCGGGTCAGCCACTCGGCCATGGCAACATCGCTGAGATCGGGTCGAATCGCCGAATAGTCCGCCAACTGGAAATAGGTGCCCGCCGCGCGGGTGAAACTGAAACGCGAGCCGGCCAGCAGATTGCAGAACAGGTCGCGCTTGGCCTGATAGAAACCTGGAAGTTCGCTGAGGTGTTCGGGGTGCGCGGCCATGAAGTCGGCCAGCGCCCATTGCAGCGGCGTAACGCCGGTGAAGCTGACGTACTGATGAACCTTGCGCAGCTCGCTGCTCAACGCCGCCGGCGCGACCACATAACCCGTCTTCCAGCCGGTGACGTGATAGGTCTTGCCGAACGAGCTGACAACGAAGGCTCGCTGATAAAGCTCGTCATGACGCAACACGCTGGCGTGCTCGCGCCCGTCGAACACCAGATGTTCATAGACTTCATCGCTGAGCAGGTAGATATCCCGGTCACGTATCAGCTCGGCCAGCCTTTGCAGGTCCGCCATGTCGATCAGCGCGCCGCTCGGGTTATGCGGTGTGTTCAGGACGATCATCCGCGTGCGCGGCGTGATCGCATCGGCCAGCCGCTGCCAGTCGATGACGAAATCCGGCAGGCTCAGCGCCTGGTGGATGCAGGTCCCGCCAGCCAGCTCCACGGCGGGCTCGTAACTGTCATAGCAGGGGTCGAAGACGATCACCTCATCGCCCGGACGAACCACGGCATGGATCGCACAGAAAATCGCCTGGGTCGCGCCCGGCGTGATGGTGACATCCGCATCGGCGTCGACCTGTCGACCATAGAGCGATGCCACCTTGGCAGCGACCTGCTCGCGCAGCGCCGGTAGCCCGGTCATCGGAGCGTACTGGTTGTGGCCTGCCATGACATGCCGAGCCACCGCTTCACGCAGCGCATCGGGCCCATCGAAATCAGGGAAACCCTGGGACAGATTCAGCGCGCCGGTCTGCATGGCCAGCTGTGACATGGTGGTGAAGATGGTGGTGCCGACATTGGGCAATTTACTGAGCATGGCCGCCTTCCAACAAGCCTGCCGTACGGGGCTGCGGCAGGGCAAAACAGGATAGCCGATCACGGCGGCTCAATACGAGCCGGCCCGAGCCGCACCACCGGCTGTTACAGTGATGCCGAAACGAGCCCTCTACAGGTCTCGCGCCTCGATGCCGCGAAGGAGCCCCTATGCCGACCCAAGCCACCGACACCCGCTGGGACGAACTGCGCAACCAGGCCGACCGTGCCATCCAGACCGAACCAACCCTCGCCGAGCTCTTTCGACAGACCATCGTCCAGCAGCCGGATTTTGGCTGCGCGCTGGCCCATCGGATCAGCAAAGTGCTGGCCGGCGCATCGGAGCGGCCGGAAACGCTGTTCGAGCGGTTCGCCAGCGCCCATCGTCAGGCCCCGTCGCTGGCCGAACAGGCTTGGCGTGACCTGCAGGCGATCGTCAGCCGCGACCCTGCTTTCGATACGGCGCTGGAGGTGTTCCTGTTCTCGAAGGGCTTCCTTGCGCTGCAGGCCTACCGAGTCGGCCATCACCTGCAGCAGCGCGGAGAGCGTTTGCTGGCCCTGTTCATCCAGGCACGCTGCAACGAACGGCTGGCCATCGATATCAACCCGGCCAGCCGGATAGGCAGCGGCATAATGCTCGACCACGGGACAGGCATCGTCATCGGGGAAACCGCCGAGGTGGGCGACGACGTCTCGATCCTCCAGGGCGTGACTTTGGGAGGGACCGGCAAGGAAAGCGGGAATCGCCACCCGAAGGTCCGCAGTGGGGTGATGATCGGCGCGGGCGCGAAGATACTCGGCAATATCGAAATCGGCGAAGGCGCCAAGGTCGGCGCCGGCAGCGTCGTGCTGCAACCCGTGCCGCCCCACACTACGGTGGTGGGAAATCCGGCACGCCAGGCCGGCAAGCCAAAGCATGCGCGCCCGGCGCTGGATATGGACCAGACGCTCGACGAAGGCTGAATCCAATCAGCGCTTCTTGTCGCGACGCTTCTTCTCGGCCTTCTTGTGGTGCGACATGAGCCTGCGCTTCTTGTTCACCTGGCGGTCAGTGAGGGTGTTCTTCTTGCCCTCGAACGGGTTCTCACTGCCCTTGTACTCGATACGGATCGGCGTACCCACCAGCTTCAGCACACGCCGATAGGTGTTCTCCAGATAGCGCGTGTAGGACTTGGGGATGGCGTCGACCTGGTTGCCGTGAATCACGATCAGCGGCGGGTTGGCGCCGCCCAGGTGAGCGTAACGCAGCTTGATGCGACGGCTGGCCACCATCGGCGGTGCATGCTCGCGCACGGCGTCTTCGAGAATCTGCGTCAGACGGCTGGTGGGCCAGCGTGTGACGGCGGAAGTGAACGAGGCCTGCACCGACTTGTATAGATTGCCGACGCCGGTGCCGTGCTTGGCGGAGATGAAATGGATGTCGGCGAACTCGACGAAGAACAACCGGCGCTCGAGCTCGGTCTTGACGTAGTCGCGCTCGCTCGGCTCCATGCCGTCCCACTTGTTCAGCGCGATCACCAGAGCCCGGCCGCTGTCGAGGACGAAGCCGAGCAGGTTGAGGTCATGCTCGACCACGCCTTCGCGCGCATCCATGACGAAGATCACCACGTTGGCGTCCTGGATCGCCTGCAGCGTCTTGACCACGGAGAACTTCTCCACCGCCTCGAAGATCTTGCCGCGGCGACGCACGCCAGCGGTATCGATCAGGGTGTATTTCTCGTCGCCCCGCTCGAACGGGATATAGATGCTGTCGCGCGTCGTGCCGGCCTGATCGTAGACGATGACCCGCTCTTCGCCGAGCATGCGGTTGACCAGGGTCGACTTGCCGACATTGGGCCGGCCGATGATGGCGATCTTGATGCCGTCCTTTTCGCTCGGCCCGGGGATGCGCTTGAGCTCCTGCCCTTCGGCGACCACCTCGCCCTCTTCGGCCTCACCTTCGCCTTCGGCTTCGGTTGCCTCGGCGTTGTCCTTGGGAAAGGCACCGAGCGCTTGCTCCAGCATATGGCTGATGCCACGACCGTGAGCAGCGGCAATCGGCAAGGCATCGCCTAGCCCCAGCGGACTGAACTCGGCCCGTGCAATATCCGGGTCAATGCTGTCGACCTTGTTGGCGACGAGGAAGTGGCGCTTGTTCATCTTGCGCAGGTGCTCGGCGATCATCTGGTCGCCCGGAGTCATGCCGGCACGCGCATCGACCATGAACATCACCGCATCGGCTTCCTGCATCGCCTGTAGCGACTGCTCAGCCATCTTGGCGTCGATGCCTTCTTCGTCTCCGGTCAACCCTCCGGTATCGATGACAATGTAGGTGCGACCTTGCCACTTGGCCTCGCCATACTGGCGATCACGAGTCAGACCGGCGTACTCCGCGACAATGGCGTCACGGCTCTTGGTCAGACGATTGAACAGGGTGGATTTGCCAACGTTAGGGCGACCCACCAGGGCGATTACGGGAACCATGCGGCTCTCCACTGCGATATTTCAGAAAACACGAAGGCCGCTGCAAGGCAGCGGCCGTATATCAAGCGCTCCGCCACGGCGGAACGGCAGGCGTCAATGGAGCTGTCAGTCCGCCTGGCGAATGGTCAAGGCGACCAGCTTGCCGCCATTACCATAGGCATACAGCCAGTCCCCTTCGACGACCGGCCGCGCACGGACACCGTCACTGTCGATTCGGGTACGAGCGACGAAACGGCCGTCGACCTGGCTGAGGAAGTGCAGATAGCCTTCCTTATCGCCCACCACCACGTAACTAGAGAACACCGCTGGCGCCGACAACTGTCGGCGCAACAGCGAGTCGTTACTCCAGAGCACAGTAGTCGAACGCTCGTCGATGCCCAGCACGGTGCCATCCGCCTGGCTGACATATACGCTGCCATAGCCCAGCGCAACACCGGTCGCCGTCGACGCATCTCGCTGCCAGAGAATCCGCCCGCTCTCCAGATCAAGTGCGGCAGCGCGGCCCTGGAAGGACGCAACGTAAAGCGTGCCACCGGAGAGCAGCAGCCCGCCGTCGATATCAACGACACGCTCGAGCTCCGAACGGCCCTGGGGAACGGCGACGCGCTGCTCCCAAACCGGCAGGCCGCGGCGGGTATCGAGGGCCACCACCTTGCCGCTGGACAGGCCGGCTACCGCCAGCTGATTGGTCAGCAGCGGCGCACCGGTTCCACGCAACGTCAGCACCGCAGGCGAGCTTTCGTAGCTCCAGCGCTGGGCACCGGTGTCGATTTCGAGCGCGATGACCCTATCGTCCTGGGTCTGAACCACAACCACATCGCCATTGACGGCAGGCGCGGCGAGCACTTCGCTGCTGACCTGGCTGCGCCAGCGTTCTTCGCCGGTCGAGACATCCAGCGCCAGCACTTCACCGCGCAAGGTGCCGACCAGAACCAGGCCGTAGCCGGCGCCAACCGCGCCCGAGATCGGCACGTCCAGATCCTGCTTCCAGTTGACCTTGCCGGTCGTGCGATCCATGGCCACCACTAGCCCGTCGACGTCGGCGGCGAAAATCTCGTTGCCGTATACGACAGGGGTCAGGAGGTTATAGGTCTCGCCTTGTCCGTCGCCGATCGAGCGGCTCCACTCTTCTTTCAGCTGAATCTCGGCGTCGAACTTGACCAGCTCGGCCGGCTCAGGTTCTTTCTTGCCATTGCTGCTACAACCAGCAGCCAGGACGGCCAGGGTCAGCAGTGCTGCAGTTTTCCAACGCATCAGTTCACGCCTCTCCACGAGCCAGGTCGTCCAGTTTCAACTGCAGGCCGCCGATTGCGGCATCCTGCGACAGCAAATCTTTCGCCTTGGAATAGGCCGCCTGAGCTTCATCCGGGCGATTCAGCTGGACGAGCAGGTCGCCTCTGAGTTCTTCGCGGCTGGCAGCAAACGCCTTCACGGCATCGCCCTTCAGCAGCGCCAGCGCCTCTTCGGCCTTGTCCTGCGCAGCCAGTACACGAGCCAGACGCTGGCGGGCGAGCTCTTCGAGCGTCTTGTCGGCAGGGCTGTCCAGCACACTGCGCAGGTTCGTTGCAGCCTCGTCGAGGCGACCTGTCTCCACCGCTACCTTGGCCAAGAAGAGACTGCCGTACTGAGCGTAGTGCGAACCGGAAAACTCCTTCTGCAACAGATTGCCCAGTCGTGAGACTTCGGCCGTATCAGCCCCGCTCTCGGCCAGCGCGACGTTAAGCAATTGCTGATACAGCGCCGAGGCCGCCTGGGCCTGGTTGAGCTGATGCTTCTGCCAGAACTGCCAGCCAAACACCACCACCAGCGCAAGTGCGCCCCCTAACAGCAAGGGCTTGCCGTTGCGCTGCCACCACTCCTTGATTTGCGCCAGCTGTTCTTCTTCGGTACCCGAGGTCACACTGTCACTCCTTACAATCGCTGAATTCAGGCCAGTCCGCTCAAGCCAGACAGGCAGCCAGACGCTCGGGTAGAGCATCCCAGGCAATGCTTTGTTGTTCGCTGTCGTCACGCAGCGGCTTGCAACCTACCACGCGCCCTGCCAGTTCGTCGTCACCCAGAATCAGTGCATAACGCGCACCGCTCTTGTCGGCCTTCTTGAACTGGCTCTTGAAACTACCGCCACCGGCATTGACCAGTAGGCGAAGGCCCGGCAAGGCATCGCGCAGCCGCTCGGCAAGGCCCAGGGCCGCGAGTTCGGCAGCCTCGCCGAAGGCGCAAATGAACGCATGCGCCGGTTGATTCAGCTCCTCCGGAACCAGTTCCAAGGTTTCCAGCAGCAGCACCAGACGCTCGATCCCCATGGCGAAACCGACACCCGGCGTGGGCTTGCCACCGAACTGGCTGACCAGGCCGTCATAGCGACCACCTGCACAGACGGTCCCCTGCGCGCCCAACTTGTCGGTGACCCATTCGAAGACGGTACGACCGTAATAATCCAGGCCGCGCACCAGCTTCGGGTTGATCTGATAGTTGATCCCGGCCGCCTCGAGACGCGCCTTGAGGCCTTCGAAGTGAGCCCGCGACTCGTCATCAAGGTAGTCATGCAGCGTCGGCGCATCGACCAGCAACGCCTGGGTCTGGGCATTCTTGCTATCCAGAATGCGCAGCGGGTTGGTGGTCAGTCGGCGCTGGCTGTCTTCGTCGAGCTGTTCGAAGTGCTGGCGCAGATAACCGACCAACGCGTCTCGGTAGGTCGCGCGAGCCTCACTGGAACCCAGGCTATTGAGCTGCAGCGTGACCGCGCTGGCCATCCCAAGGCGCTTCCAAAGCCGCGCGGTCAACACGATCAGCTCGGCATCGACATCCGGGCCCGGCTGATTGAAGACCTCCACGCCAATCTGATGGAACTGACGGTACCGCCCTTTTTGCGGCTTCTCGTAGCGAAACATCGGCCCCGCGTACCAGAGCTTCTGCACCTGACCGCCACCGGTCATGCCATGCTCGAGCACGGCGCGCACGCAACCGGCGGTGCCTTCGGGACGCAACGTCAGGGATTCTTCGTTACGGTCGAGGAAGGTATACATCTCCTTGTCGACCACATCGGTGCCCTCGCCGATGCCGCGTGCGAACAGATCGGTAAATTCGAGGATGGGCAAGCGGATTTCGCTATACCCGTAACTGTCGAGCAACTGCGCGAGGGTGGTTTCCAGGTAGCGCCAGACCGGCGTCTGGGCCGGCAGGATGTCGTTCATGCCACGGATGGCTTGCAGGGACTTGCTCAAATCGGTTCCTTAATCAGCTACGCAGGATCAGCGCGGCGTCGGCTTCAGCCTTTTCGCTGGCCTTGCGGCGGATCAGCTGCTCCAGCTCGTCGACCAGGTTTTCGTTATTCAGCTTCTGCGCGGGTTTGCCATCGATATAGATGAGGTTGTTAGGCGTACCGCCAGTCAGCCCGATATGCGCTTCCTTGGCCTCTCCCGGGCCATTGACGACGCAACCGATCACGGCAACGTCCATCGGAACCAGCAGGTCGTCGAGACGCCCTTCCAGTTCGTTCATGGTCTTGACCACGTCGAAGTTCTGCCGCGAGCAGCTGGGACAGGCGATGAAATTGATGCCGCGCGAGCGCAGACGCAACGACTTGAGGATGTCGAAACCGACCTTGATTTCCTCGACCGGATCGGCCGCCAGCGAAATACGGATGGTGTCGCCGATGCCCTCGGCAAGCAGCATACCCAGCCCGACCGCCGACTTCACCGTGCCCGAGCGCAAGCCGCCCGCTTCGGTGATGCCCAGATGCAGTGGTTGTTCGATCTTGTCCGCCAGCAAACGATAGGCCGCGACCGCCATGAACACGTCCGAGGCTTTCACGCTGACCTTGAAGTCAGGGAAATTCAGCCGATCGAGATGCTCGACATGCCGCAACGCGGACTCCACCAGCGCCTCGGGCGTCGGTTCGCCGTATTTCTTCTGCAGATCCTTCTCCAGCGAGCCGGCATTGACGCCAATGCGGATCGGGATACCGCGATCGCGTGCCGCTTCGACGACCGCTCGTACACGGTCCTCGCGGCCGATGTTGCCGGGGTTGATGCGCAGGCAATCGACCCCGAGTTCAGCGACCCGCAGCGCGATCTGGTAATCGAAGTGGATATCGGCCACCAACGGCAGGCCGACCCGCTGCTTGATCTTACCGAAGGCTTCGGCGGCTTCCATCGACGGTACCGAGACACGCACGATGTCGGCGCCGGCATGCTGCAGGCGCTCGATCTGGGCGACGGTCGCCTCGACATCGCAGGTTTCGGTGTTGGTCATGCTCTGCACCGCGATAGGCGCATCGCCACCGACCGGAACATTGCCGACCCAGATCTTTCGAGTGGGCCGGCGCTTGATAGGGGACTCGCTATGCATGATTACTGTCCGAGCTTGAGACGCGCAGTTTCGCCGCGCTTTTTGCCAGAAAGACTGACGGCTTCGCCGTTGAAGCTGACCTGCACTCCGGAGGCAAAGCCCAGATGCACGTCCATAGGGGTCTTGCCAACCAGCGTGCGGCTGCTACCAGCCTTGGCCAGGCCGCTATAGAGCACCTTGCCGTCAGCGTCGGTGATACGTGTCCAGCAGTCAGCGGTGTAGTCCAGCATTAGTCGTCCTTCGCCCGGAGCGACAGGTTCTGGCTCGGCGGGAGCGGCGGCGGTCTCCGTCACGGCAGGTTCGGGCTCGGCCACGGGAGCGGGTGCCGCCTCGGCCGGTTGCTCCGGTGCACTGGCTGCAGGCTGCTGCGCCTGCGGCAGGTTCATGTCATCGGTGGGCTGCGGGGCTTGATCCACCGGCTCTGCAGGCGAGCCGACCGACTCGTCTGCGGCAGGTTCATCCGCCTCGTCCGCCTCGTCCGCACGATCCAACAGATGGATCTCGGTCGTGCCGTCAGCCGCCTCGACTTCGATCCGCTCGAGAGCCGTAACCGAAGGTCCTGCCGCATTGCGCGCGGTACGATCCTGCCACCAGAGGTAAGCGCCCACCGCGATCACCAGCGTCAGCAACAAGGTGAAAAAACGCACCATGCTGCGCGAAAGGCGCACGGGTTCATCGATATGCCCCAGGCTGTTGACGCTGCTGCCGGTCGCATCGGTACCGGTATGTTGATCGAATTGCTGCACCAGCCGATTCTGATCCAACCCCAGCAACTTGGCATAGGCCCGGACATAGCCCCGGGCAAAGGTATGCCCTGGCATCTGGCTGAAGTCGCCTGCCTCGATCTGACTGAGTGAGCGCTCCGACAGGTTGAGCTGCTTGGCCACCGATGAAAGCGACCAGTTCTTGCTCTCGCGGGCGGCACGAAGGGTCTCGCCTGGATTGCCCAGGGGCGTCGGGGCAGCGGTCTCGGAATGGGGCGCTATCATCGTTGCTCCGAAAGAAACTGTTGATATTCAGGCGTGCCTGGGTAGAGGCGCTTGAGCTGCAATCCCAGGCTCGCCGCCTGGTCCCGGTCCTGATGGATTTTCGCCAGACGAATGCCCAGCAGCAGGCTGCGTGCAGTTTGCTCGGACAGGCTGCTGAACCCATCGTAATAACGCTTCGCCGGAACGTACTCCTTGTCTTCGTACGCCAATATCGCCAGCTCGAGAAGCGCGCGTGGCTGCCGGCTGTCGAGACGCAGGGCACGGGTAAAGTAGGTCTCGGCCTGTTCACGCTGGCCGAGCTTCAGGGCGGTCATGCCCATGTTCTGGAAGACATGTGAACGACCGGAGTAAAGGTTGTCTTCGGCGGCCTTGGAGAAGCGCTCCATGGCCTCTTCGTAGCGTTGCTGCTCGAACAAGAAACTACCGTAGTTGTTGAGGATGCGCGCGTCGTTGCGGCTCGACAACGCCTTGCGGTAATGCTCGTCGGCCAGCTGGTTCTCCATTTCGTTCTGGAACACCAGGGCCAGGGCCGCATGCGCGTCGGCGCTGTTGGGATCGATTTCCAGCGCCTTGCGCAGCGGCGTCTTTGCTCGCGACGACTCACCTTGCTGCAAATAGCCGATACCCAGCTGGATGTAGGCGTCTCGCGCCTCGTCGCGGCCTTCGGAAGTACGCATCGGATTGCCCGATCCCGAAGATACACAGCCAGCCATGAAGCCGGCGAGCAAGAACAGCAGCGCAACGCGCAGGATCATCAACAACATCCCCCTCAGGAACGATTCGTAGCGACGGGTGCCGGCACTGGCTCGGATTGCAGCTGCCGCACCGCGATGTAGCGCTCGCTTCGGCGTGTTCGATCCAGCACCTGCCCAACCAACTGGCCGCACGCGGCGTCGATGTCTTCGCCACGGGTGGTCCGCACCGTCACATTGTGCCCGGCTTTATGCAGGATGTCCTGAAAACGACGGATCGCATTGTTGCTCGGCCGCTCATATCCGGAATGCGGGAAGGGGTTGAACGGAATCAGATTGATCTTGCAGGGAATCTTCGCCAGCAATGCGACCATCTCTTCGGCATGCTCTGGCTGGTCGTTGACGCCCTGCAAGAGCGTGTATTCGATGGTGAGAACTCGCTTCTCGCCCAGGTTGGAAATGTAGCGTTGGCAGGCCGCCAACAGCACATCCAACGGATACTTCTTGTTGATCGGTACCAACTGGTCGCGCAGCGCATCGTTAGGCGCATGCAGCGAAAGCGCCAGAGAGACGTCGATCACCTTGGACAGCTCGTCGATCATCGGCACCACACCGGATGTCGAAAGCGTCACTTTGCGCTTGGAGATACCGTAACCGAGGTCGTCCATCATGATCTGCATGGCGGCGACGACGTTGTCGAAGTTCAGCAGCGGCTCGCCCATGCCCATCATGACGACGTTGGTGATGGCGCGATCGACCTTGGCCGGGATGGTGCCGAAGGACTTATTGGCGATCCACACCTGGCCGATCACCTCGGCGGCGGTAAGGTTGCTGTTGAAACCCTGCTTGCCGGTCGAGCAAAAGCTGCAATCCAGCGCACAGCCAGCCTGGGAAGAAACACAAAGCGTCCCTCGCCCACCTTGCGGAATATAGACGGTCTCTACACAGCTACCCGAAGCCACACGCACGACCCATTTACGGGTGCCGTCAGTGGAAATGTCCTCGCTGACGACTTCGGGGCCGCGAATTTCGGCGCAGGCCTTGAGCTTCTCGCGCAAGGCCTTGCCAATATTGCTCATGGCGTCGAAGTCATCGACGCCAAAATGGTGAATCCATTTCATCACCTGGCCGGCGCGAAAACGCTTCTCCCCAATCGAATCGAAGAAGCTTTCCAACTGAGGCTGGGTCAGCCCCAGCAGATTTACTTTACCGGTCATAGCGGTCATCTGGATTCACCTTCGCCTGATTAGCGAATGCGGGCACACACTTCGGTGGCGGAGAAGAAGTAAGCGATTTCGCGAGCCGCGGAAGCTTCGGAGTCCGAACCGTGAACAGCGTTCTCGTCGATGGAGACCGCGAAATCGGCGCGAATCGTGCCCGGAGCCGCTTCCTTGGGGTTGGTTGCGCCCATCAGCTCACGGTTCTTGGCGATGGCGTCTTCACCTTCGAGCACTTGGACGATGACCGGACCGGACACCATGAAGGCAACCAGGTCCTTGAAGAAGCCGCGTTCGCTGTGCTCGGCATAGAAACCGCCGGCTTCACGCTCGGACAGCTGAACCATCTTGGAAGCAACGACGCGCAGGCCTGCTTTTTCGAAACGGGAAGTGATTTCGCCGATAACGTTCTTGGCGACGGCGTCAGGCTTGATGATGGAGAAAGTGCGTTGCAGGGCCATTTAAAACTCCGAAAAGGATGGGGTTAAAGCGAACGAGTAAACCCGCGAATTATACGCGGGTCCCGATTGAAATTATAAGAGTGGGTATGCGCCGCTTAGCGCAGCATCACCCGGGCAGGACCGGCAGCATGCGCATGTCGCATATCGAAACCGAGCCCTAGCGTTCCTCTATCCAGGCCGCCTGGATCGCTTCGAGGACTTTTTCACCGCCACGTTGCGGGTCGTCTGCAAAATCCGGCAACTCGACGACCCAGCGATGCAGTTCGACAAAATTCACATAACGCGGATCCACGTCCGGCTTGCGCTCAGCCAGTTCTATCGCGATATCCAATACGTCAGCCCACTTCAGCGCCATGCTACACCTCGCCCTCAATGGCCTTCGGAAACTTGGTTAATGGTGTACTTAGGGATCTCGACGACCAGGTCGACATCCGCGACGGCGGCCTGACAAGACAGCCGAGAGGTGGGCTCGAGCCCCCACGCCTTGTCCAGCATGTCATCTTCCAACTCGTCCGACGCCTCCAGCGAAGCGAAGCCCTCGCGGATCACGACATGACACGTAGTGCAGGCACAGGATTTTTCACAGGCATGCTCGATGTCGATGCCGTTCCGCAGCGCGGCGTCAAGTACCGTCTCACCGGGCTGCGCTTCCACCACCGCTCCCTCCGGGCAATAATCAGCGTGGGGCAGGAATACAATTTGCGGCATCTAGGTCATTCCTCGATATCGTTAAGCCGCCGCCCGGCCAGTGCAGCCTTGACGGTGGAGTCCAGCCTGCGCGCGGCAAAGGCATCGGTAATCTGGCTCAAGCGTTTGATTTGCCGCTCGATGGCGACGCCATCTTCGCTGTCGAGCAGTTCTCGCAGACCCTGCATTTGCGACTCGATGGCTGCGCGCTCCTCATCGCTGAGCAGGCGCTCGCCATCGACCGCCAGGGCGCCCTCGACCGCTTCGAGCAGCCGTTGCGCATCGACCAGCTGCTCGCGCAGGGCGCGGGCGGCCTTGTCTTCGCTGGCCTTGTGAAAAGAGTCTTCCAGCATGCGCGCAATCTCACCGTCGGTCAGACCGTAGGACGGCTTGACCTGGATGCTCGACTCGACGCCGGACGCCAGCTCGCGCGCCGATACGCTCAGCAATCCATCGGCATCGACCTGGAAGGTCACACGGATCTTCGCGGCGCCGGCGACCATCGGCGGAATACCGCGCAACTCGAAACGCGCCAACGAGCGGCAGTCGGCGATGAGCTCGCGCTCACCCTGCAGCACGTGGATCATCATGGCCGACTGGCCGTCTTTGTAGGTGGTGAAGTCCTGCGCGCGGGCAACGGGAATCGTGGTGTTGCGGGGGATGATCTTCTCCATCAGCCCACCCATGGTTTCCAGACCCAGCGACAGCGGAATCACATCGAGCAGCAAAAGCTCCTCGCCATCGCGGTTGTTGCCAGCCAGTGTCTCGGCCTGAATCGCCGCGCCAATGGCGACCACCTGATCGGGATCGATATCGGTCAGCGGCTCGCGACCGAACATCTCGCCGACCCGCTCGCGCACTCGAGGCACCCGAGTGGAGCCACCGACCATGACGACGGCATGGACCTCGTCCAGCTCGACCGACGAATCGCGCAGGGCGCGCCGGCATGACTTGAGGCTCAAGGCGATCAACGGATCGATGAGTTCATTGAATATCTCGCGAGTCAGTGCGCCCTGCCAATCGGCATAGCGCACCTCGACGGCGTCCGCATCGCTGAGCTTTTCCTTCGCATCACACGCGATCTTCAACACTTCGCGCTGCGCGCCAGGATCGAGGTCCTGCGAGGCGCCCGCCTGCGCCAGGATCCAGCCAGCGATGGCATGATCGAAATCATCGCCGCCCAGCGCCGTGTCTCCGCCGGTAGCCAGCACCTCGAACACGCCCTGGGTCAGACGCAAGATCGAAATATCGAAGGTGCCACCACCCAGGTCATAGATCGCCACGACGCCCTCCGCCTCGCGATCCAGACCATAGGCGACAGCCGCGGCGGTAGGTTCGTTGAGCAGGCGCAGCACATTCAGATTGGCCAGTCGGGCGGCATCCTTGGTCGCCTGCCGCTGAGCCTCGTCGAAGTAAGCCGGCACCGTGATGACGGCCCCCACCAGCTCACCGCCAAGCACGGCTTCGGCGCGCTCGCGCAGCGTGCGCAATATTTCAGCCGAGACTTCCACCGGACTCTTGGCCCCCTGGACCGTCTCGATGAACGGCATCTGTGATTGGCCTTCGCTGAAACGATAGGGCAGTTGACCACCCAGCTGCTTCACATCACCGATACCGCGCCCCATCAGACGCTTCACCGACAGGATGGTATTCAACGGATCAGTGGCGGCGGCACGCTTGGCGCCATGCCCCACTTCGACGCGATCAGCGTGATAACGCACCGCGGAAGGCAGTATCACTTCGCCATCAGCATCGGCCAGCGGCGCGGTGACGCCACTACGCAGGGCTGCCACAAGTGAATTGGTGGTCCCCAGATCGATGCCAACTGCCAAACGACGCTGGTGAGGTTGCGGGCTTTGTCCGGGTTCAGCTATCTGAAGTAAGGCCATGTCTGTCTGATATCGGGCGCAACGCTTTGCGCTGCGCAGGGTTAGTCGTCGAGGCGCTCTTCCAGTTGGCGCACTTCCTGCGACAATTTGTCGAGAAATTGCATACGCCGCACCAGCCGCTCCGCCTCTTCGCGCTGCGAGTCGTCCTGCCAGATGCGCGCGAACGAGTCGTTGAGCGCCTGCTGGGCCGACTTGAGGCGAGTCTTGAACGAAGCGATGCCGGTGATATCCGCATCGTCCTGCAACTCTTCGAGCTCCTCGCGCCACTGCATCTGCTGCATGAGGAAGGCCGGATCCTGAACGGTTGCCTCCAGCGGCATTTCCCGTCCCTGCAGCGTAAGCAGATAACGGGCCCGCCGCGAAGGCATCTTCAGGGTCTGATAGGCCTCATTCAGGTTCGCCGAGCGCTCGATGGCGTGTCGCTGCTCCGTCTCGCCCGCGTCGGCGAACCGATCGGGGTGGACCTTGCGGGCGAGCTCGCGATAACGAGCCGAAAGCATGTCCTGATCGAGATCGAAAGCGGGCTGCAACTCGAACAGCGCAAAGTGACAAAGAGTTCCCACAGCGTCCTCAGATATTGAAGCTCTCGCCGCAGCCGCATTCGCCACGTACGTTGGGGTTATTGAACTTGAAACCTTCGTTCAACCCTTCACGGACGAAGTCGAGCTCCGTCCCGTCGAGGTACACCAGGCTTTTGGGATCAATGATGACCTTCACGCCGTGGCTGTCGAAGACCGAGTCTTCCGCAGCTGCCTCATCGACGAATTCGAGGACATACGCCAGCCCGGAGCAGCCGGTGGTGCGTACACCCAACCGAACGCCAAGCCCCTTGCCGCGCCCTTCCAGCGAACGGCGCACGTGATTGGCAGCGGCGGTCGTCATGCTGATAGCCATCGATACCCCCTTAGGCCTGAGGCAACCCTTTCTTCTCACGGTAATCGCGAACGGCCGCTTTGATCGCGTCTTCGGCCAGCACCGAACAGTGAATCTTCACCGGCGGCAATGCCAGCTCTTCAGCCAACTGGGTGTTCTTGATGGTTTCCGCTTCTTCCAGCGTCTTGCCTTTCATCCACTCAGTGGCCAGAGAGCTCGAAGCGATGGCCGAACCGCAGCCGTAGGTCTTGAACTTGGCATCTTCGATGATGCCCTGCTCGTTGACCTTGATCTGCAAGCGCATCACGTCGCCGCACGCCGGAGCACCGACCATACCGGTACCGATGGAGGGATCCTCAGCGTCGAACTTGCCGACGTTGCGGGGATTTTCGTAATGGTCAATGACCTTGTCACTGTATGCCATGGTGCAATCCTCATTGAATCAGGTATGTGAGACTCGACGGATCAGTGGGCAGCCCACTCGACCTGCGAAATGTCGACGCCATCCTTGAACATGTCCCACAAGGGCGAAAGCTCACGCAGCTTGGTAACCGCCTCGCTGACCTTCTGCGCGGCGTAGTCGACTTCTTCTTCTGTGGTGAATCGACCGAAATTGAAACGGATCGAGCTGTGCGCCAACTCATCGTTTCGACCGAGTGCACGCAACACATAGGACGGCTCCAGCGAAGCGGACGTGCAAGCTGAACCAGAGGAAACCGCCAGGTCCTTGAGCGCCATGATCAGCGACTCGCCCTCGACGTAGTTGAAGCTCAGGTTCAGGTTGTGCGGCACCCGCGAGGTCATGCTGCCGTTCACATAAAGCTCTTCCAGGTGCTCGACCTGCTTGAAGAAACGGTCGCGCAGCTTGGCGATTCGCTCGTTCTCCGCAGCCATTTCTTCCTTGGCGATGCGGAACGCCTCACCCATGCCCACCGACTGGTGCGGTGCAAGCGTTCCCGAGCGCATACCGCGCTCGTGGCCACCGCCATGCATCTGCGCTTCAAGACGCACGCGCGGCTTGCGGCGCACGTACAGCGCACCGACACCTTTCGGGCCGTACGTCTTATGGGCCGAGAAGGACATCAGATCGACCTTCATCTTCTCCAGGTCGATCTCGACCTTGCCGGTCGATTGAGCAGCATCGACATGAAACAGCACACCGCGCGCACGGGTCAGCTCGCCAATGGCGGCGATGTCATTGATCGTGCCTATCTCGTTGTTCACGTGCATGATCGACACCAGCACCGTGTCGTCGCGCAGCGCGGCTTCGACCATCGCCGGCGTGATCAGGCCATCTTCGCCCGGCTCGATGTAGGTCACTTCAAAGCCTTCACGCTCCAGCTGGCGGGCCGTATCCAGAACAGCCTTGTGCTCGATCTTGCTGGTGACGATGTGCTTGCCTTTGGAGGCGTAGAAGTGGGCGGCACCTTTGATCGCCAGGTTGTCCGACTCGGTCGCCCCGGAGGTCCAGACGATTTCACGCGGGTCGGCGTTGACCAGCTCAGCGACCTGGCGACGAGCGTTCTCGACCGCCTCCTCGGCGCGCCAGCCAAAGGCGTGGGAACGAGATGCTGGATTACCGAAGTTACCTTCGGCAGTGAGGCATTCGATCATTTTCTCGGCAACGCGAGGATCGACCGGTGTGGTAGCTGAATAATCCAGGTATATCGGCAACTTCATCAGGTATCTCCTATCAGGCTGTCGTCCTGCTCATTCGACGGCGGACGCTTCAATCTTATCCAGTTGCGAAGTCTGACCATTGGCGCGACGCATGTCCTGGCGCAGAGCCACTTCCTGAACCTCGCGACGCATCACCAGATCCGCCAGACTGATACCACTCAGGAACTCATGGATCTGCTGGCTCAGATCGCACCACAGATGATGGGTCAGGCAGGTATCGCCCGAATGGCAATCGCCCAGCCCTTGGCAACGGGTGGCATCGACTGATTCATTGACCGCATCGATTACTTGCGCAACCTGTATGCCCGCCATTTCACGGGACAATTGATAACCACCACCCGGCCCTCGAACGCTGGTAACCAGGCTGCCACGGCGCAGCTTGGCGAACAGTTGCTCAAGATAGGAAAGCGAGATGCCTTGCCGCTCGGAAATATCCGCAAGGGACACCGGCCCGTGTTGCGCATGCAGCGCAAGGTCGAGCATCGCAGTGACGGCGTAACGGCCTTTGGTAGTCAATCGCATCGGTTCGCACCAAGCATCATGGTTTGAGGCAAGTATGCAATACCCGACTATTTAGATCAACTATAAGACCTATCGAATTACTCGGACTTTGGCTGTAGGCGGAGCGGGATTGCCGGACGAAGACCCGCCACGGCGCTACGAGGCCGTCCATGATAGCAGCACGCTCCGCCTGCCGCACTCAGGCGCGCGGCTCGTCACCGACGCTCTTGACCTCGGCGAAATCTTCTTCGCGAAGTTCAGGCATCTGCTTGGCGCAGTAATCGCTACCCAGTGCGGTCAACGCCTTGCACATGCCCTCCATGCGCTCCTCAACCGCCTGGACGTGATCGAGCAACTGGCCGATGGCCCGCGCCACAGGGTCAGGCATATCCTCGGTCACGCCATAAGCGTCGAAGCCGATCTTCTCGGCAATCGCCTTGCGCTTGGCCTCTTGCTCGTCATCGGCCTTGACGATCACCCGCCCCGGAATACCCACCGCGGTGGCGCCAGCCGGCACCGCACGCGTCACGACGGCATTGGAACCCACCTTGGCGCCCGCGCCCACCGTGAACGGCCCGAGAATCTTCGCCCCGGCACCGACGATCACCCCATCCTCGAGGGTCGGATGGCGCTTGCCCTTGTTCCAGCTGGTGCCGCCCAGCGTCACGCCGTGATAGAGCGTCACATCGTCACCGATCTGCGCGGTCTCGCCGATTACGATACCCATGCCGTGATCGATGAAGAAACGACGACCGATCTGCGCGCCCGGATGAATCTCGATCCCGGTCAGCCAGCGCGCCAGGTTCGAATTCATTCGCGCGAGCCACTTGCAGTCGTTCTGCCACAGCCAATGCGAAACCCGATGAAACCAGACTGCATGCAACCCCGGATAGCAGGTGACAACCTCGAACGCGTTACGCGCCGCCGGATCGCGATGAAAAACGCTCTGGATATCTTCGCGCATGCGATCGAACATCAATCAGATCTCCGCTTGTGGGGTTCGCCGCGGACGGCCTTCTGGGTTTCTGTGAGGATGCCGCGCAGGATATTCATTTCCAGCTTGCTGATACCGCTGCGGCCATAAAGCCTGCGCAACCGAGGCATAAGGTGCCGGGGTTTTTGCGGATCGAGAAAACCGATCTCGACCAGGGTTTCCTCGAGATGCCCGTAGTAGTGCTCCAACTCATCGGCCGTCACCGGCTGCGCATTGAGCATCGAGGTGGTTTCGAGCTTTTCCTGCTTGCTCGGCTGATTGTTCGCCGCGAGCCAAGCCATGCGCACCTCATATGCGAGCACCTGTACGGCAGCAGCCAGATTCAGCGAGCTGAACTGCGGGTCGGAGGGGATGTGCACATGGTATTGGCAGCGCTGCAGCTCCTCGTTGGTCAGCCCCGCATACTCGCGCCCGAACACCAGCGCAACCTCGCCTCCTCGCTCGACCTGCTCCAGGCAGACCGAACCGGTTTCGCGGGGATCGAGCAGCGGCCAGGGAATACGCCGGTCGCGCGCACTGGTTCCCAGCACCAGACTGCACCCCACCAACGCCTCCTCCAGCGTCGCAACGACTTGCGCCGAATCGAGAACATCCGAGGCGCCCGAGGCACGGGCGACCGCGTCCGGACTCGGAAAATCCTCTGGATCGACCAGTACCAGACGGGACAGGCCCATGTTTTTCATGGCCCTGGCCGCGCCACCAATGTTGCCGGCATGACTGGTATTGACCAGCACCACGCGAATGTTCTGAAGCGACACTGTTGTTCTCGACCAAAAAGCAAAGCGAAAGCTTACAGGAAGGACTTACGCCTTCGCCATTGCCGCTCCGATGGTCTCCAACCCCGTAACACCCGAGCGAGCTTTCTGATAGAATTGCCGGCTTTCTTTAAACGACCAGGTATTTGATCGATGCAGCCCATGCTGAATATCGCGCTGCGCGCCGCCCGTAGCGCTGGCGAAATGATTGTTCGTTCCACCGAGCGCCTGGACGTGATCTCGGTTAGCGAAAAGGACGCGCGCGATTACGTCTCGGAGATCGACCGCAGCGCCGAACAGCTCATCATTGCCGCATTGCGCAAGGCCTATCCCAACCACGGCATCCTTGGCGAGGAAGGCGGACTGCTGGAAGGCAGTGGCGACGGCAAGGATTACCTGTGGGTGATCGACCCGCTGGACGGCACGACCAACTTCCTGCGCGGCGTCCCCCACTATGCGGTCAGCATCGCATGCAAATACCGGGGCCGCCTCGAACACGCGGTAGTGCTTGACCCGGTACGCCAGGAAGAATTCACCGCGAGCCGCGGCCGTGGCGCGGCACTGAACGGTCGCCGCCTGCGTGTCAGCGCGCGCAAAAGCCTGGAAGGCGCCCTGCTCGGTACCGGATTCCCATTCCGCGACGGCCAAATGGACAACCTGGACAGCTATCTGAACATGTTCCGCAGCCTGGTCGGGCAAACAGCGGGGCTGCGTCGCGCCGGCGCTGCCAGCCTGGATCTCGCCTATGTAGCAGCCGGCCGCTACGACGCGTTCTGGGAGTTCGGGCTATCGGAATGGGACATGGCCGCAGGCGCCCTTCTGATCCAGGAAGCGGGCGGACTGGTTAGCGACTTCAGCGGTAGCCACGAATTCCTCGAGAAGGGCCAGATCGTGGCGGGCAACACCAAATGCTTCAAAGCCGTGCTGACCGCAATCCAGCCGCACCTGACCCCTGCATTGAAGCGCTGACACAACAAATCAGACGCAAAAAAAACGCCCGACAGGGCGTTTTTTCGTTAACCAGCCAACTCACTGCTGAGTTAACACCAACTGTCCATCACGAAGCGGAATCTGGCTCCCAGGATCCCGATCCATTCGGACCGTACTGACGGCACCGTTCAACTGATACTTGACGTCATAGCCAACCACTTTGTCGTGGCTGTCGGTGACCGTGTTGCAGCGGGTTTCGGTGGTGGTATAGGTGTCATTCGCCTGCATTCGGCCTTGCACCTGATTTCCAGCGTAACCGCCACCCACCGCGCCGACCACGGTGGCGATCTTCTTGCCATTGCCGCCACCGACCTGATTGCCCAACAGACCGCCGACTACCGCTCCCACGGCGGTACCGGCAATACGGTTGGAGTCTTGCACGGGCTTCTGCCGCGTCACGGTCACCTCGCGACAAACCTCGCGCGGCGTCTTGATGGTTTCCTTGACCGGCTCGACCGCCAGTACCTCAGCGAATTTCGGCCCCCGATCGACCAGGGTATAGGTGGCGAACGCACCACCAGCTGTGACGACCACAGCCCCCAGGACACTACCAACCAGCATCGACTTGTTCATGCCTTTTCCCTTCTTCTGACGAGCCAGGCTCGCGGCCCCCGTTAGGCATCGCGAGCCGTCAGAAGTTCATTCGCTCAGGGAAGCTCGTCGACCTCCTCGACAACAGGCGGGATCAAGTCGTCACGGGTGAGATTCAGCCAGACCAGCAACATCCCGGCGACGTACACCGACGAGTAGGTGCCCGCACCGACGCCGATCAACAAGGCCAGCGAGAAACCCCAAAGGTTCTCGCCACCGAAGACCATCAGCGCACCGACCGCCAGCAGCGTGGACACGGAAGTCGCCAGGGTACGCAGCAGGGTTTGCGTGGTGGAGATGTTGATGTTCTCCAGCAGCTCCGCCTTGCGCAGGATGCGGAAGTTTTCGCGAATCCGGTCGAAGATAACGATGGTGTCGTTGAGCGAGTAGCCAATGACTGCCAATACCGCTGCCAACACAGTCAGATCGAAGGTTATCTGGAACAGCGAGAAGACGCCGAGCACCAGGATCACGTCGTGGAACAGCGAGAGCACCGCTCCCAGGCCGAACTTCCACTGAAAGCGGAAGGCGACGTATACCAGGATGCCACCCAGAGCGAGCAACATGCCCAACCCGCCCTGATCACGCAGCTCTTCGCCAACGG
This sequence comes from Stutzerimonas stutzeri, assembly GCF_018138085.1. NCBI lineage: Bacteria > Pseudomonadati > Pseudomonadota > Gammaproteobacteria > Pseudomonadales > Pseudomonadaceae > Stutzerimonas > Stutzerimonas stutzeri. The sequence continues at coordinate 1,320,509 of NZ_CP073105.1, read as the reverse complement.
CGGGCCCGACGAACTCGACGCGCTTGACGGTGACGGCAGCAGCATCTTCGCCACTGCGCAACGCCTCTGCGATGCGCTCGCCGAGCAAGGGATCGTCGCCCGGCATCCTCACCAGCACATCGGTCGTGGCACCGAAACTTTGCACAACCGCCGCGCCGAAGTCGGAACGCGACAGCTGAGCGCGGACTTGGTCCAGAGCCACCGGCTTCTCATAGGACAGCTCGATCAGCGTCCCCCCGGTGAAATCCAGACCAAAATTGAGCCCTTTGATCGCCAGGCTGGCGAGCGAGGCAAGCGTCAACACGACGGTCATGGCAAACGCCAGATGACGCACGCCCATGAAGTTGATTACGCGTTTCATCGAGCTAGCCCCTTAAATCCACAATTTCTTGAGATCGCGGCCACCATAGATCAGGTTGACCATGGCGCGAGTCACGATGACGGCGGTGAACATCGAGGTGATGATGCCGAGTGAGAGCGTCACGGCGAACCCCTTGATCGGCCCCGTCCCCATGGCGAACAGAATCCCCCCAACCAGCAGCGTGGTCAGGTTGCCGTCGACGATCGCCGAAAAAGCCCGATCGAAGCCTTCATGTATCGCCCGTTGAATGGCCATGCCATTGGCGATCTCTTCACGGATGCGCGAAAAAATCAACACGTTGGCGTCGACCGCCATCCCCATGGTCAGCACGATACCGGCGATACCTGGCAGGGTCAGCGTTGCCCCCAGCATCGACATCAGCGCAGTCAGGGCCACCATGTTGAACAACAGGGCAACCGTGGCCAGCAAGCCGAAAAACTTGTAGATCAGCACCATGAAGACCGCAACGAAGAGGAAGCCCCACAGCGCGGCGTTGATGCCCAGATCAATATTCTCGGCGCCCAGGCTCGGACCGATGGTGCGTTCTTCTGCGAAGTACATCGGCGCCGCCAGACCGCCGGCGCGCAGCAGCAGCGCCAGCTCGGACGATTCGCCCTGGCCATCGAGACCGGTGATGCGGAACTGGCTGCCGAGCGCGGACTGAATGGTCGCCAGGCTAATGATCTTCTTCTCTTCCTGAAACGTCTCGACTCGAACCTCCTGCTCGACACCGTCGACCATCTGCTTGACATAGCGAGTGGTCGGGCGCTGCTCGATGAAGATCACGGCCATGCTGCGACCGACATTGCTGCGTGTCGCCCGATTCATCAGGTCGCCGCCATGGCCATCGAGACGAATGTTCACTTGCGGCCTGCCGTTTTCATCGAAGCTGGCCTGCGCGTCGGTCACCTGGTCACCCGTGATGATCAGGTTGCGCTCCAGCTGCACGGGTGGACGTCCCTGCTCGCGGAACTCGAACGTCTCGGTGGTCGCGCGGGGCGCGTCCGCCTCGGCAGCCAGACGAAACTCGAGGTTGGCCGTCTTGCCGAGGATACGCTTCGCCTCGGCCGTGTCCTGCACGCCCGGGAGTTCGACAACGATGCGGTTGGCACCCTGACGCTGAACCAGCGGCTCGGAAACCCCCAGCTCGTTGACGCGGTTGCGCACGGTGGTCAGGTTCTGCTTGATCGAGTATTCGCGAATCTCGGCAAGCTTGGCCTCGGTGATCGCCAGGCGGAGCACCTGCAGACCGTTGCGCTCAGTGGTAGTCAGGTCGAAATCATTGAAGTTCTTGCGTATCAGCGACTGAGCTGCGGACAGGGTGGCCTCGTCGGCAAAACCGAGCTGAATGCCGTTGTTGGCCTGCGGCAAACTACGATAACGGACGCGCTCTTTGCGCAGCAGCGACTTGACCTCGCCTTCGTACACGTTGAGACGGGTCTCGACGGCCTTGTCCATGTCGACTTCCAGCAGGAAGTGCACACCGCCCGACAGGTCCAGACCAAGCTTCATCGGACTCGCGGCCAGGGCGCGCAGCCACTCCGGCGTGGTTGGGGCCAGGTTCAGCGCAACCACGTAGGCATCGCCCAGCGCCCGTCGCACTACATCCTTAGCCGGCAGCTGGTCATTCTGATCGATCAGCCGCAACAGACCACCACGGCCTTGCTCGTCCAGGCTCGTCGCCTCGACTTCGATACCAGCGGCAGCCAGCGCCTTGCTGGCACGATCGAGATCGGCCTCGGTGACGTTGAGGGAAGTCGTAGCGCCGGTTATTTGAACAGCCGGGTCATCGGGATACAGATTGGGTGCCGAATAAATGCAGGCGATGCCAAGCACCACCACAATCAGCAGGTATTTCCAGAGAGGGAATCTATTGAGCATGACGCAGCCCGTGCAATGACGCGGGGCGCCTTGCGCGCCCCGTCGTTGGTATTGAGTAGAAGTCAGCTCAGATGGCTTTCAGCGTGCCTTTGGGCAGCGTTGCCGCAATCGCCACCTTCTGGAACTTCAGCTCCACCGAGTCGGAAACCTCGATCACGACGAAGTCATCGGAGACCTTGGTGACCTTGCCGGCGATCCCACCGGAAGTAACGACTTCGTCGCCCTTCTGCAGGCCGCCGATCAGATTCTTGTGCTCCTTGGCGCGCTTGGCCTGCGGACGCCAGATCATCAGATAGAAGATGACCAGGAAGCCGACCAGGAACAACCACTCGAAGCCGCTACCAGCGGGACCGGCGGCAGCCTCTTGGGCGTAGGCGGCGGGAATCAGAAAGCTCATGTAGCACTCCTGTTGCAAGGATCGGTTAGTTGTGTGGATTCGTCACGCAAGCGGCGGGGTTGGCAGGCCGCGCTTGGCATAGAAGGCGTCGACAAAGGCCGCCAATGTACCCTGTTGGATAGCATCGCGTAAACCAGCCATGAGCCGCTGATAATGTCGCAAATTGTGGATCGTATTCAGCATGCTGCCCAGCATTTCGCCGCATTTATCCAGATGATGCAGATAAGCGCGCGAGAAATGCTGGCAGGTGTAGCAGTCGCACCCCGTTTCCAGCGGAGCATCGTCGAAACGGTGCACGGCGTTGCGGATCTTGACGACTCCACTGTCGGTGAACAAATGGCCATTGCGCGCGTTGCGGGTCGGCATCACGCAGTCGAACATATCGACACCGCGTCGCACACCCTCGACCAGATCCTCCGGCTTACCTACCCCCATCAGGTAACGTGGCTTGTCGGCCGGCATCTGCGGCGGGAGGAAATCCAGCACGCGAATCATCTCCTCCTTGGGCTCGCCGACCGAAAGCCCGCCAATAGCCAGACCATCGAAGCCGATTTCGCAGAGCCCTTCGAGCGACCGCATGCGCAGCGACTCGTGCATGCCACCCTGGACGATACCGAACAAAGCGGCAGGGCTGTCGCCGTGTGCATCCTTGGAGCGTCGCGCCCAGCGCAGGGATAGCTCCATCGAGCGCCGCGCAACCTCTTCATCCGCCGGATACGGCGTGCATTCATCGAAGATCATGACGATGTCGGAGCCCAGATCGCGCTGCACCTGCATCGACTCTTCCGGTCCCATGAACACCTTGGCGCCGTCGACTGGCGAGGCGAAATAGACGCCCTCCTCCTTGATCTTGCGCATCGCGCCCAGACTGAAGACCTGAAAGCCACCGGAATCGGTCAGGATCGGTCCTTGCCATTGCATGAAATCATGCAGGTCGCCATGCGCCTTGATGACCTCGGTACCGGGCCGCAGCCAGAGATGAAAGGTATTGCCAAGAATGATCTGCGCACCGATTGCCTCGATATCGCGCGGCAACATGCCTTTGACCGTGCCGTAAGTACCCACTGGCATGAACGCTGGCGTTTCCACCGTACCGCGCGGGAAGGTCAAGCGCCCACGACGCGCTCGCCCCTCGGTCGCGAGCAGTTCGAAGGACATGTGGCAAGTACGGCTCATTGGGAATCCTCGGGGCCACGCGGGGCCGGATTGCGTGTGATGAACATGGCATCACCGTAGCTGAAGAAGCGGTAACCCTCGGCGATGGCTTCGGCGTAAGCCGCCATGGTTTCCGGATAGCCGGCGAACGCGGAGACGAGCATCAACAAGGTGGATTCGGGCAGGTGGAAATTGGTGACCAGGGCATCGACCACATGAAAAGGCTTGCCCGGGTAAAGAAAGATGTCGGTATCGCCGCTGAATGCTTTGAGCGCGCCGTCGCGTGCCGCACTTTCCAGCGAGCGCACGCTGGTGGTACCTACCGCGATCACCCGCCCGCCACGTGCGCGACAGGCTGCCACGGCATCGACCACGCCCTGCCCCACCTCAAGCCACTCCCGGTGCATATGGTGCTCTTCGATTCGCTCGACGCGCACCGGCTGGAACGTGCCGGCACCCACATGCAACGTCACGAACGCGCGTTCGACCCCTTTCTGCTCCAGCGCATCCAACAGCTGCGCATCGAAATGCAAACCCGCCGTCGGCGCAGCCACCGCACCGGCACGCTGTGCATAAACGGTCTGGTAGCGCTCCCGATCGGCACTTTCATCGGGACGATCTATATAAGGTGGCAAAGGCATATGCCCGACACGGTCCAGCAAAGGCAGGACGTCTTCACCGAATTCCAGCTCGAACAGTGCCTCATGGCGCGCCAGCATCAGCGCTTCACCGCCACCGTCGATATGAATTTTCGCACCGGGCTTCGGCGATTTGCTCGAACGAAGATGCGCCAACACGCGACGCGCATCGAGCACGCGCTCGACCAGCATCTCGACCTTGCCGCCGGTATCCTTCTGGCCGAACAAGCGCGCCGGAATGACGCGGGTATCGTTGAACACCATGAGATCGCCAGGCCGCAGGTAATCGAGCAACTCGGCAAAGCGGCGATGCTCCAATCGACCGCTCGGGCCGTCGAGCACCAGCAAACGGCTGGCACGGCGCTCGGGCAGCGGATGACGGGCGATCAGCGAATCGGGTAGTTCAAAGGAAAAATCGGAGACTTGCATTAAAAGAGATCAGCACGGAGCTTCGGGGGCGCAAAGCTTAGCGGAAACACCTCATTCTGACCACGCCAGGTGATTGACCGCCCCGCATCGCATCCCTATACTGCGCGCCCACTGTGCCTCGATGGCGGAATCGGTAGACGCAGCGGATTCAAAATCCGCCGTTGGTAACAACGTGAGAGTTCGAGTCTCTCTCGAGGCACCATGAATCAGCACCCACAGGCAGTCGAGAGCCTCTGGGACAGGGGAACCGCACAGCAGTAGCGGCATCACCCCACAGCAGGATGCCTTCAGGCATCGAATAGGCTCAACAGACTCCACCGAGTCACGCCAAACCAGGCGGTTCTTTCCGCCCGCCCTTGCGGTAGCGGCAGACGAGCGGATCAGCGACACCCAAACACGCCAAAACAGGCGTCCTACGCCGTGGGCGACTCTATGACTCCGAGGGCTTGGCATCGGCCGGCGAGTTATCGTAGAGTGTGCCCACTGTGTTTGCATGGGTCGCCGTTGAATCGTGACCTGATGCAGTAGATCTTCAGATCCGCTACATCCCGTTCGACTCTTTACTCCTTGCAACCAGTTTCCGCCTGCTGCCCTTACGCAGCGGCGTTCCACTATTGAGTTTCAAGGATACAACGCTATGTCGAATCGTCAGAACGGTACCGTCAAGTGGTTTAACGACGAGAAAGGTTTTGGTTTCATCACTCCTGAAAGCGGTCCGGATCTGTTCGTGCACTTTCGCGCGATCGAAGGCAACGGCTTCAAGAGCCTGAAAGAAGGCCAGAAGGTCAGCTTCATCGCTGTGCAAGGTCAAAAAGGCATGCAGGCTGACCAGGTTCAAATCCAGGAATAAGCCCCGTACCGAAAAGCCCCTGATGTCACCATCAGGGGCTTTTTTATGCGCGCGATTCCGTAGAATGCGCGACTGCCTTTCCAGCGAGACTCCACGCATGAGCAACCATCAGCTTAACCCGCAGGGCCAGTTTCCTGCCGCCGGCCTGCTCCGCCGCCTGGCCGCCCTGTTTTACGATTCGTTTCTTTCGATCGCGCTGATGATGGTCGTCACGCTGTTCTACCAACAGGTCATCTTGCGAGCCTTGTATGGCGGTGATGCGCTCAAGCTACTGGCCGAATCTGGCGGCCTGGATATCGACCCGATCCTCTCGACGCTCCTGCTGTTTACCGTCTTCGCCTTCTTCGCCAAGTTCTGGACGCACAACGGCCAGACGCTCGGCATGCAGGTCTGGGGGGTGCGGATACAAAATGCCGACGGGACGGCCATCGACCTCTGGCAGGCGCTGCTGCGTTTTTTGCTCGCTATCATGTCCTGGCTCGCCCTGGGACTGGGCTACTGGTGGATGCTCTGGGACAAGCAACATCGCACCTGGCATGACATCTATTCCGAGAGCCAGGTCGTTCAGCTCCCGAAGAACATCCATAAGAAATGACGCGAAAGGGGCCAGATCGCCCCTTTCAGCAAGCGCCGCCTTAGCCAGCCCGCCGCAGCAGCAAGACACCCGCCAGCGCGCAGATGGCCGCAGGCACCGCCACAGCCAGTAACGGCGAAAAACCGAAGACCTGGCTGGCCGGCCCCAGCAGATCCTGCAGGATGCGGAACACGAAGCCGACGATGACCCCGGTGAAGATCCGCTGGCCAAGCGTGACCGAGCGCAGCGGCCCGAAAATGAACGAGATCGCCAACAAGACCAGCGCAACCGTCACCGCCGGTTGCAAGACTTTGGTCCAGAACGCCAGCCAATAGCGACTGTTATTCAGGCCCTGTTCACCGAGGTAATGGATATAGCGCCACAGCCCTGTGACGGACAGGGCATCCGGCTCCATCACCACCGTACCGACCAGCTGCGGCGTCAGCTGTACATCCCAATGCTCTTCGGCCGCCTTCGTCACCTCGGTGTGATCCCCCCGGAAATGGGTGGTGGACACATCGCTGAGCAGCCACTGGTCGCCCTCGTAACGGCCGCGACGCGCAAAACTCGCCGACAACAGCTGGCGCTGCTCATCGAAGCGATACCGGGTGACGCCCAGCAGCACCCCGCTTGGCTGCACCGCATTGATATGAACGAATTCGTCGCCCTGACGGTGCCAGAGGCCGCGCTTGCTGCTTTGCGCCTCACCTGCGCCCTGTGCCGCGGAGCGGTTGGCCTGTGCAATGTTCTCGCTCCAGGGCGCCACGTATTCGCCGATCAGCACACCGACCAGCATCAGCAACAGCATCGGCTTCATCACTGCGAGCACGATGCGCCCGAGCGAGACGCCCGCAGCGCGCATGATGGTCAGTTCACTGCTGCTGGCCAGAGTACCCAGACCGACCAGGCAACCGATCAGGGCAGCCATCGGCAACATCTCGTAGATCCGCGACGGCGTCGTGAGCAGTACGTAAACCGCAGCATCCAGCGTGCCGTAACTGCCCTTCACATCACCGAGCTCGTCGATGAAAGCGAACAGCAGCGCCAGGCCGACGATGATGCCGAGCACCGTGAGAATCGCCAGCAACACATGGCTGCCGATATAACGATCGAGCTTACGCATGAGCAGCCCCCGACCTGGCTCGGTGCTTGTCGAAAGCCAGCCTCAGCGGTTCCCAGTAAAGCATCAGCATTCCTATCGAAAAGAAGATTCCGTGCACCCACCAGAGGCCCAGGGACGGGGGGATGCGCCCCTTGTCCAGCGAACCACGGGCCGCGATGAGCAGCGCCAGGTAGGTCATGTACAGCAGAATGGCGGGCAGCAATTTGAGGAAGCGCCCCTGACGAGGGTTCACCTTCGACAACGGCACGGCCAGCAGTGTGACGATGAAGACCAGCAGAGGAAGCGACAGCCGCCATTGCAGCTCGGACTGCAGCCGAATGTTGTCGCTGCCGAACAGTTCGCGGGTCGGCATCGCCTCGCGCGCGCTCAACTCGACGCTGACTTCAGGTTTGGGCAACAACACCCCATAGGTGTCGTACTGGATCGCCCGATAATTGGCCTGGCCCGGATTGCCGTCGTAGCGATAGCCGTTTTCCAGGATCAGGTAGCGACTCCCGTCCGGCTGGATTTCCTGACGGCCGCTTTCGGCCACCAACACCGAGAGCCCGCGCTTCTCACCAGTGGCACTGGACAGATTGGTTTCGGAAATAAACACGCCGGAAAGCTCGGTGCGATCGGCAGTCAGCTCACGGGTATAGGTCACACGGGTGCCGTCGCGCAGGGTCTGAAAACGACCGGGAACCAGCGTATCGAACTCGGTCAGCGAGTGCTGTTCATTAAGGATGCGGTCGACCTCGGCCACACCCTGCGGCGCCAGGCCGAGGCTGAGCCAACCAACCAGACCTGCGACCAGAGCGGCCGGGGCGAGGCTGTAGGCCAGCAGACGACGCTGACTCATGCCCGTAGCGGACAGCACGGTCATTTCGCTATCGAGATAGAGTCGCCCGTAGGCCAAGAGGACGCCGAGAAACAACCCCAGCGGCAGAATCAGCTGAAGGAAGCCCGGCAGCCGGAACCCCATGATCATCAGCAGCACACCCGGATCGAGAAGCCCCTGCGCCGCCTGCGCCAGGTATTTGATGAAACGGCCACTCATGATGATCACCAGCAGCACGGCACTTACCGCGCTCAAGGTCACCAGCAACTCACGGGACAGATAACGAAAGACGATCAAACCGGACACTCCAGGGTTGTCAGGCTCCGGCGGCTACGCTCAAACTAGCCGCCAATAGCCGGTCCGCCCGCAACAGGGCATTGGGGCTTCACGCAGCACGCCCCCAACGCCCCGGTGGTCGAACCACCGGAAAACAAGCCCGGCATTATCCTGCAAACCCGACTCTTTGTCTTGGGGACTCGACGCCATGGAATTTGTTGTAAAAAACACCAAAGCCGCTGCGGCAAAAACCGCGACGCTGGTTCTGCCTGTCAATGAAAACCAACAGCTGGGCCCCGTAGCGCAAAGCGTGGACCAGGCCAGCGGCGGTGTCATCAGCACGATACTCAAGCGCGGCGATCTGTCCGGCAAGCCGGGCCAGACCTTATTACTGCACAGCGTGCCAGGCCTCAAAGCCGAACGCGTCCTGCTCGTCGGCACCGGCAAGGCGGGCGAGCTCGATGCGCGCCAATGGCGCAAGGCTGCGGGCGCTGCGCTCGGCGTCATCAAGGGTCTTGGCGGTAGCGATGCGACCTTCGCCGTGCAGGATGTGCAAGTCAAAGACCGTGACACCTATGCGCGGGCCCGCATGCTGGTCGAAGTGCTGGTCGACGGTCAGTACCTGTTCGAGCAGTTCAAGAGCAAAAAGAACGACGCCTCCAAACTCGGCAAGATCACCCTGCTCTGCGACAAGGCCGACCAGGCGCAAGTTGAACAGGCGATCCGCCACGCCGCGGCGATAACCGCCGGCATGAGCTTCGCTCGTGACCTGGGCAACCTGCCACCGAACGTCTGCCACCCGAACTACGTGGCGGACCAGGCCAGGCAGCTGGGCAAGACGTTCAAGGGGTTGAAGGTCGAGGTGCTCGACGAGAAGAAGCTGCGCGAGCTGGGCGCAGGCGCGTTTCTCGCCGTCTCCCAGGGCAGCGCCCAACCCGGCTGCATCGTCGTGATGCAGTACAACGGCGGCAGGAAGGGCGAACAGCCCTACGCGCTGGTCGGTAAAGGCATCACCTTCGACACCGGCGGAATCAGTCTCAAGCCCGGCCAGGGCATGGACGAAATGAAATACGACATGTGCGGCGCCGCCAGTGTGCTCGGCACCTTCCGCGCCGCTCTGGAGCTGCAACTGCCAATCAACCTCGTCGGCCTGCTCGCCTGCGCGGAGAACATGCCCAGCGGCAATGCCACCCGTCCCGGCGACATCGTCACCACCATGAGCGGACAAACCGTCGAGATCCTCAATACCGACGCCGAAGGGCGCCTGGTGCTCTGCGATACGCTGACCTATGCCGAGCGTTTCAAGCCGCGTGCCGTGATCGACGTCGCCACGCTGACCGGTGCCTGCATCGTTGCGCTGGGTAGCCAGACCTCCGGATTGCTGGGCAACAACGACGAGCTGCTGCAGCAAGTGCTGGGTGCTGGCCAGAAGGCCGACGATCGCGCCTGGCAATTGCCGCTGTTCGACGAGTACCAAGAGCAACTGGACAGCCCCTTTGCCGACATCGCCAACATCGGCGGGCCCAAGGCCGGCACCATTACCGCGGCCTGCTTCCTCTCGCGTTTCACCAAGGAATTCGCCTGGGCGCACCTGGACGTGGCCGGCACCGCCTGGATCAGCGGCGGCAAGGAAAAAGGCGCAACGGGGCGCCCCGTTCCCCTGCTGACCCAGTATCTACTGGACCGGGTCGAACAGGCATGAGATGGATGAGTGGGACCCGGGCATGACGCGTATCGAATTTTACGTGTTGCCCGACCGCGAACCGGCAGGCCGCGCCAGAGCGGCCTGCCAGCTGGCGAGCAAGGGCTGGCAGCACGGCATGCCGGTATTCATTCGCTGCCAGGACAACCATCAGTGCACGGAGCTGGCCGAGCTGCTGTGGAGCTTTCGCGCCGAGCGCTTCATTCCGCACGAGCTTCACGAGGACGATCCCCTCGCACCGGTGGTGATCGGCACGGAACAGCCGCCGGCTACCGCTCAAGGCTTGCTGATCAATCTGACCACCTCGATATCAGCGCATATCGATCAGTTCAGCCGTGTGATCGAGATCGTCAACCAGCAGCCGGAGCTATTGACCGTCTGCCGGGACAATTTTCGCCTCTACCGGCAGCGCGGCTATGATCCGAAGAGGGTCGAATTGTAGCGAGCACGGGCAGCAGCGAACGCTCCCGCGCCGCCATGCCCCTTTGGCCGTCCGACCACGGCCCGTTTTCAGGAGCGCCATCACCCGCCTGGACGCTTAATTCCCGGAATGCACCGTACATGACGCAAACACCACCCAATAAAGCCGCCCATCTTCTCGACGACCTGGAATCGATCCGCGCCCTGCTAGGCGACCAGGACCCGCCGCTATCGGGCGAGTCCCTGGATCCGGACAGCATTCCGCTGCTGTCGGAAATCGTCGAGCCCGCGCCGCACGCCGCGGCACAATCCGAAACGCGAGAGCCAGCGGTACGCACCGCGTTTCGCACGCTCGCCGAGCGCCATCTGGACCACGAATTGCGCACCGCGGCGCAGCTTATCCTGCAGGATGTCATCGACGACTTCGTCCCGCAGATCGAAGCCGAACTACGCAACCGCCTGGAGGCTCGCGCGCAGCAGCTGATCAAATCGCACCGTACTTGACGTCGGCACACTGCACCGGGCGTCGCCGGCATGCTCGGTGCCTACGCAGAGCGGTATTTCGCCTATCGGGCGCATAAAAGCGGCATTGCGATTCGGCCCCTCGCGCACTTTGCCTTTATACTTGCCGGCTTTTCCGATCAGCCGTTCTAAGGGTCCCGCCGCATGGACAAGACCTACCAGCCGCACGCCATCGAAACCTCCTGGTACCAGACCTGGGAATCGAACAACTACTTCGCACCCCAGGGGTCGGGCGAGCCCTACACCATCATGATCCCGCCGCCGAACGTCACCGGCAGCCTGCACATGGGCCATGGCTTCAACAACGCCATCATGGACGCCCTGATTCGCTGGCGCCGGATGCAGGGGCGTAACACCCTCTGGCAGCCGGGCACCGATCACGCGGGCATCGCCACGCAAATGGTGGTCGAGCGCCAGCTCGGCGCTCAGGGTGTCAACCGTCATGATCTGGGCCGCGAGAAGTTTCTCGACAAGGTATGGGAATGGAAGGAGGAGTCCGGCGGCAATATCACCCGCCAGATTCGGCGGCTGGGCTCTTCGGTCGACTGGTCGCGCGAGCGCTTCACCATGGACGCCGGTCTGTCCAACGCCGTGAAGGAAGCCTTCGTCCGTCTGCATGAAGACGGCCTGATCTACCGCGGCAAGCGCCTGGTCAACTGGGACACCAAGCTGCACACCGCCATCTCCGACCTGGAGGTGGAGAACCACGACGAGAAAGGCCACCTCTGGCACCTGCGCTACCCGCTGGCCGATGGCTGCAAGACGGCCGATGGCAAGAATTACCTGGTCGTCGCCACGACCCGCCCGGAGACCATGCTCGGTGACGCCGCGGTCGCCGTGCATCCCGAAGACGAGCGCTACAAGAATCTGATTGGCCGCCACATCATGCTGCCGCTGGTCAATCGCCTGATTCCCATCGTTGCCGACGACTATGTCGACCTCGAATTCGGCACCGGCTGCGTGAAAATCACCCCGGCGCATGACTTCAACGACTATGAGGTCGGCAAGCGCCATCGTCTGCCGCTGATCAACATCTTCGATCGCAACGCCGCGGTACTGGGCCGCGCGCAGGTGTTCAACATCGACGGCACGCCGAACGACAAGGTCGACGCCAGCCTGCCGGACGGTTACGCGCACATGGATCGCTTCGATGCGCGCAAGGCCATCGTCGCCGAGTTCGAGGCCATGGGCCTGTTGGAGAAGATCGACGACCACGCGTTGAAAGTGCCGCGTGGCGATCGCTCGGGCACCATCATCGAGCCCTGGCTGACCGATCAGTGGTACGTCTCCACCAAGCCGCTGGCGGAAAAGGCCATCGCGGCCGTGGAGAATGGCGATATCCAGTTCGTACCCAAGCAGTACGAGAACATGTATTTCAGCTGGATGCGCGACATCCAGGACTGGTGCATCAGCCGTCAGCTGTGGTGGGGCCATCGCATCCCGGCCTGGTACGACGAAGCGGGCAACGTCTATGTCGGCCGCGACGAAATGGAAGCACGGACCCGCTACAACCTCGGCAACGAGGTCGAGCTGCGCCAGGACGATGACGTGCTGGACACCTGGTTCAGCTCCGGCCTGTGGACCTTCTCCACTCTCGGCTGGCCGGAACAGACCGATTTCCTCAAGACCTTCCACCCCACCGACGTGCTGGTCACCGGCTTCGACATCATCTTCTTCTGGGTTGCCCGGATGATCATGCTCTCGACCCACCTGACCGGGCAGATCCCGTTCAAGACGGTGTACGTACATGGCCTGGTTCGCGATGGCCAGGGCCAGAAGATGTCCAAGTCCAAGGGCAACGTGCTCGACCCGCTGGATATCGTCGACGGCATCACACTCGACGAGCTGTTGCAAAAGCGCACCAGCGGCATGATGCAGCCCAAGCTCGCCGAGAAGATCGCCAAGCAGACCCGCAACGAATTCCCTGAAGGCATCGCCAGCTACGGTACCGACGCCCTGCGTTTCACCTTCTGCTCGCTGGCCTCCACCGGCCGCGACGTCAAGTTCGACATGGGCCGCGTCGAGGGTTATCGCAACTTCTGCAACAAGATCTGGAACGCGGCGAACTTCGTCTTCGAGAACACCGAGGGCAAGGACACCGGCGTCAACGGCGAAGCCGTAGAGCTGTCTTCGGTCGACCGCTGGATCATCTCCGCGCTGCAGCGCACCGAGTGCGAAGTCAATCGCCAGCTCGAAGCCTTCCGCTTCGACCTCGCCGCCCAGGCGCTCTACGAGTTCATCTGGGACGAGTACTGCGCCTGGTACCTGGAGCTGGTCAAGCCGGTGCTCTGGGACGAAAGCGCCAGTGCCGAACGCCAGCGCGGCACCCGCCGTACCCTGGTCCGCGTGCTGGAAACCGCCTTGCGCCTGGCACATCCGTTCATGCCCTTCATCACCGAAGAGATCTGGCAGCGCGTCGCGCCGCTGGCCGGCAAGTCCGGGCCTACGCTGATGCTGCAGCCCTGGCCGGAGTTCAACCCGGAGCGCCTCGACGAGGCCGCCGAGGACGATATCGAGTGGGTCAAGGCGTTCATGCTCGGCATCCGTCAGATCCGCGGTGAAATGAATATCTCCATGGCCAAGCGCATCGACGTGGTGCTGGGCAATGCGAGCGAAACCGACCGCCGTCGCCTGGCCGACAACGAGCCGCTGCTGAAGAAACTGGCCAAGCTGGAAAGCGTCCGCGTGCTCGCTGAAGGCGAGGAAGCACCGCTCTCCGCCACCGCACTGGTCGGCGACTTGCAGGTACTGGTGCCGATGGCGGGCCTGATCGACAAGGACGCGGAGCTCGCCCGCCTCGACAAGGAAATCGCCCGTTTCGATGGCGAGGTCAAGCGTGTCGGCGGCAAACTCGGCAACGCCGGCTTCGTCGACAAGGCCCCCGCCGAGGTGATCGAGAAGGAGCGCGCCAAGCTGGCCGAGGCCGAACAGGCCAAGGCGCGACTGCTCGAGCAGCGCGAGCGCATCGCGAGCCTGTAACAAGCCAAAGGCCAGCACTCGATGTGCTGGCCTTTTTGTTTCAGGCCTTTTCCGCTTGATCGATGACAAGCCACGAGCGGGCCGGCCGAGTGATTATCCGGATCCACCAAGAGGAAAAAATGCCGGCGCGCCGGTCCAAACGCTGCTCCTGACCTGACCCACGCCCAACGCAGCCTGCTCAGCAGGTGCCGCGGTCGGCCGTTCTGAGCTCAGGATCGCCAGCTCGCCGACTGCACGCATGCGGACACCACGCTTCTACCGGCTCGCCACCCCGAGCATGGCCGGTACGGTGATCAAAATAAAAAGGGACCTCGTAGATGTATGTATTCATGGCTGTTGTGTTTGTCCTTGGTTATCTCTGCATAGCCCTGGAACATCCGCTGAAAATCGACAAGGCCGCCGCGGCGATCCTGACCGCCGTGTTCTGCTGGACAGTGCTGGTGCTCGGTGCCGATTCGATCATCTCGCCACAAGCGGCCGCACACGCCCCGGGCGGGCCAGCGGAGCTGGTCATCGAAGCCTTGCGCCACCATCTGGGCGAAATATCGGAAATCCTCTTCTTCCTGCTCGGCGCGATGACGATCGTCGAACTGATCGACTCGCACGAGGGCTTCAAGGTCATCACCGACCGCATCCAGACCCGTCGGCGCGTCCACCTGCTCTGGATCGTCGGGCTACTGACCTTCTTCCTCTCCGCCGCGCTGGACAACCTGACCACGACCATCGTGATGGTCTCGCTATTGCGTAAGCTCATCCGCGGGCGGCCCGAGCGCTGGCTGTTCGTCGGCGTCGTGGTGATAGCGGCGAATGCCGGTGGCGCCTGGTCGCCGATTGGCGACGTCACCACCACCATGCTCTGGATCGGCAACCAGATCACCGCCTCGGGGGTCATCTTCGGGTTGTTCCTGCCAAGCCTGATCTGCCTGCTGGTGCCCCTGCTGGTGCTCAGCTTCCGATTGCGTGGCGAGGCACCGCGGCCCCGTGCGCGGACCCACCTGGGCGAGCATCAACCGCCGGAAACCACCGCATTCGAGCGCAATACCGTATTGGCGCTGGGCCTGGGCGCCCTGGTGTTCGTCCCGGTGTTCAAGACCGTCACGCATCTGCCGCCGTACATGGGCATCCTGTTCGGCCTCGGCGTGCTCTGGATCGCGACAGAGTTTCTCCACCGCGACAAGGAAGACGAGCACAAGCATCCGCTGTCGGTGGTCGGCGTGCTGCGCAAGGTCGATACACCCAGCGTGCTGTTCTTCCTCGGCATCCTGCTGGCCGTCGCCGCGCTGGCGACCGCCGGGCATCTGACCCAGATTGCCCTGCTGCTGCGCGAGTCGCTGGGGCATATCTATCCGATCAATTACAGCATCGGACTGCTGTCGGCAGTGGTCGACAACGTGCCGCTGGTGGCCGGCGCGATGAAGATGTATCCGCTGGCGGATCCGGCAATGGTGGCCGCGGCTTCGCCGGAGGATGCCGACTGGCTTTCGCAATTCGTCGTCGACGGGCATTTCTGGGAGATGCTCGCCTACTGCGCGGGCACCGGCGGCAGCACCCTCATCATCGGCTCCGCTGCCGGCGTGGCCGCCATGGGCATGGAAAGGATCAGTTTCACCTGGTACGTCAAGCGGGTCAGCCTGCTCGC
Source organism: Stutzerimonas stutzeri (assembly GCF_018138085.1). Taxonomy (NCBI): domain Bacteria; kingdom Pseudomonadati; phylum Pseudomonadota; class Gammaproteobacteria; order Pseudomonadales; family Pseudomonadaceae; genus Stutzerimonas; species Stutzerimonas stutzeri. The sequence goes on along the minus strand of NZ_CP073105.1, from coordinate 1,304,746 downwards.
GTTTCTTGGCTATACCGCTGGCGCTGTCGCTTATATGGCGATGCTGGCGCTGCAATGACACCGTTGCCCTCTCCGCGCGCCCGCTAACGGCAGGCGCGCTCCGACTGGAAGCATCACATGACGGTCAGCAAGACCAAAAGCAGTTTCTACCGCCGGCTCTATGTCGCCTGGCTGATCGACAGCGGCACCGCTGTCAGCGTCCCGGCCATCGTCGAGGCGACCAGCATGCCGCGGCGCACGGCTCAAGACACGCTGGCCGCGCTGGCCGATCTGGATATCGACTGCCGTTTCGTGCAGGAGGCCGGCGAGCGACACAATGGCGGGCACTACCGCATTGACGACTGGGGCGCGATCGACCGGCAGTGGATCGAGCGCAACCTGGCGCAGATCAAGGCGGTTCTGGCCTATCCCTGAGCGGCTTAGGTCCGATCGACGTCGCGTCGACACCGCCTTGGCCATCAGTAGCGTGGTCGTTGGTCGCACGTGTCGCTAAGCTGTAAGGCCACCCTGCCTGCATGGTTCGCCTTCGATGCCCTCACGCCCCGCCCTGTTTCCGGTACTGCTGGCCGGCGCCACCCTGTTGCTCGTCGTCCATGGACTCGGCCGCTTCATCTACACACCGTTGCTGCCCTGGCTGGTGGAAGACGGTGTGCTCACCGTGCAGCAGGGCGCCAGCATCGCCAGCTGGAATTACCTCGGCTACCTGATCGGTGCGCTGCTGGCGTTGCGCTGGCATCGCGTGGCTCAGATCCGCCGCAGCCTGCCCTGGGCGCTGGTGCTGCATGTACTGACGACGCTGGGGCAAACCCAGGCGGAGTCGGCGGACTCGCTGGCCATGCTGCGTCTGCTCAACGGCATCAGCAATGGGCTGGTGTTCGTCCAGGCACCTTCGCTGATTCTCGAATGGCTCGCCCGTCACCGGCGGGTATCGTCCAGTGGGCTGGTGTATCTCGGCGCCTGTGTCGGACTGATCCTCTCCAGCCTGCTGGCCAGTCTGAGCAACGGTATGCTGCAAGGCGCCGAGCGCTGGTGGCCCGCTGCGCTGCTATCGATTCCGCTGGCCTGGTGGGGCTGGCGGCAGCTGGCACACCTGGACATACCCGACGACCCGGCCAGCGCAGACGACGCCCCCGCGCACAGCGGACGGCTGCTGGATCGCGCCAGCACGCCGCTGTTTCTCTCCTACGCTGGCGCCGGTATGGGCTATATCCTGCCCATGACGTTCCTGCCGATGGTGGTGCGCCTGCAGGTGGAGCCAGGCAGTCCGCTGATCCAAAGCAGCTGGCTGTTGGTGGCACTTGCCACCCTTCCATCTCCATGGCTCTGGAATCGGCTCGGTGCCCTGCTCGGCGATACCCTGGCGCTACGCTTCAGCTACGTCACGCAGCTCATCGGCGTGCTGGCAGCGCTGTTGCTACCGGGCGCGCCTGGCATCCTGCTGTGCGCCGTCCTGGTCGGCGGCACCTTCCTCGGCACGGTACTGCTCACCCAGCGGCTTGCGCGCACATTGCATCCCCACCAGGGGCCACGCCTGTCGGCCGCGTTGATTGCGCTCTACAGCCTGACCCAACTGGCAGGGCCGTGGCTGACGGGCATCTGGCTGAACATGGGCGGAACCCTGCATAGCGCCTTTTGGCTGGGCGCCGGCGCGCTGCTCTGGGGGCTGATATGGATGCTGTTGGTGCCACGCCCGCGCTGAAAGCTGTGGGACAATATCGACCTTGATCGCTACAGACAGTCGAACATGTCCGCTCCGAAAACCTTCAAAGCGTCGCCGCGCCCCGACAAACCGGACGCCGGCAAGCCCACCCTGCATCCGCGCAACCGTCATACCGGGCGCTACGACTTCCCGGCGCTTATAGCCGGCAGCCCGGAGCTGGCAGCGTTCGTCATCATCAACCCTTACGGCAAGCAGAGCATCGACTTCGCCAACCCAGACGCCGTACGGGTGTTCAACCGTGCGCTGCTCAAGCAGTTCTATGGCATCGCCCACTGGGACATCCCGCCAGGCTATCTGTGCCCGCCGATCCCGGGCCGCGCCGACTACGTGCACGGCCTCGCCGATCTGCTGGCGCTCGACAACGCAGGCGAAATCCCCCGTGGCGGGCATATCCGGGCGCTGGACATCGGTACCGGGGCCAACTGCATCTATCCGCTGATCGGCCTACGGGAATATGGCTGGCGCTTCACGGGCTCGGATATCGACGCGATTGCCCTGGCGTCGGCACGCACCATCGTCGCGGCCAACACGCTCGGCAAAAGCATCACCTTGCGTCAGCAGTCCGATCCACGACATGTCTTCGCTGGTCTGGTGCAGCCAGACGAACGTTTCGACGTGACCTTATGCAACCCACCCTTCCATGCCTCCCAGGCCGAGGCCAGCAGCGGCAGCCAGCGCAAGTGGCGCAATCTCGGCAAGCTCGATCCGAAGCGCAAGCTACCGACCTTGAATTTCGGTGGTCAAGCCGCGGAGCTCTGGTGTGAAGGCGGTGAAGCGGCTTTCATTGCCCGCCTCGCCGACGAAAGCCGCGAAGTGGGCCAGCAGGTCTGCTGGTTCACCACCCTGGTGTCCAAAGCGGGCAACGTCCAGCCCCTGCAGGCGCGCCTGAAGAAGCTCGGCGCTCAACACGTGCAGGTGTCGGACATGTCGCAAGGGCAGAAGCGCAGCCGCTTCGTCGCCTGGACCTATCTGACCGATGAGCAGCGCAGCGCGTGGCGAGCCACACGCTGGAAACCCCAGCCGGGCTGAGTCAGTCAAGCGAGCGGCGAAAGTATTTGGGAGCTTCCTGGTAGCCCAGCCGCGTATAGAAGCGGTGGGCTGCCGTGCGACGTTCATCGCAGTGCAACTCCAGGCGATCACAGCCACGCGCGCGAGCATATTGCTCGGCGGCCCGCACCAGCCGCTCGCCTATCCCCTGACCACGCGCGGTGGCATCGACACAGAGGTAGCTTATCCGGCAGAAATCGCGATCGAGGGCCAGTTGAACGATGAAGTGCAAGGAGATGAAGCCGAGCAGCTGCCCATCCTCCCCTTCGGCCACCAGCAGGCAGGCATCGGCGTGACCTAGTTGCTGCCGTAGCCGGCGGTCGATGAAGGCGTCACTTCCCGGGTAGCCAAGCTCACCCAGCAGCCGCACCAGCGGCACGGCGTCGTCCAGGCGTGCTTCGCGCACCCGGGACATGCATCAGACCGCCAGATCCCAGAGCTGCTTGTTCTTCAGCACCATGGTCTGGATGTAGCGCGGTTCACCATTGATCTCTTCCAACTCGGTCATACCCGCCAGCTCACCCACGACGCGGTAGCGCTTGCCGACACGCTTGTCCTGCAAGGGATACAACTGGGCGATCTGTTGGGCTAGTTCGGTAAGAGTGGACATGTTGGTTGGCTCCAGATAACTGCATGCCGCAGCTTTTTACAGGGCTTTGGTTACGGTTCTGCGACAAACCGCATGCGTCTCGCTTGTTGGAGCCATCGGTGACGAATTGATTCCCTGCATGCGGGGATAAACAGCGAAACAGCGTTTCAGCACATCCCCACGCCAAGTTGCAGCAGGGCCAGCCCACCCCACTGCCATCCCCACCAGGCAGCGGCCAGCAGCAGCGCGAGCAATAGCGCAGCGCCGGCGTAGCGCCACCCGTTGTGCATCATGCCGCGCCTGCCGCCAGGCGCACGCGCTCGACCGGCTGCTCGCGAATCGGCCAGTTCAAGGCGGCCGCCATCAGGCTGAGGGCGATGGAGATCTGCCAGACCAGGTCGTAGCTACCGGTGTGGTCGTACACCCAGCCGCCCAGCCAGCCACCGAAGAACGAGCCGATCTGATGGAACAGAAAGACGATGCCTCCGAGCATCGACAGGTTGCGCACGCCGAACAGCGTCGCCACCGTGCCATTGGTCAGCGGCACCGTCGACAACCACAGCAGACCCATGGCAATGCCGAAGGCGTAAGCCGTCCACAGCGTCAGTGGCGCGAAGAAGAACGCACTGATGACCACCGCCCGAAACAGGTACAGGGCCGTCAGTAACTTGGGTTTCGAGTAACAACCGCCCAGCCACCCAGCGGTATAGGTGCCGACGATATTGAACAGCCCAACCAGCGCCAACACCGTGGTGCCCGCCATTGCCGGCAAGCCCTGATCGACCAGATAAGCCGGCAGATGGATACCGATGAACACCACCTGAAAGCCGCAGACGAAGAAACCCAAGGCCAACAAACGGAAGCCTGGATGACCGGCAGCCTCACGCAGCGCCTCGACCAGCGACTGCTGCGGCCCGGTTACCGGAGCCGCCGGGCCGCTACGCAGCATCAGCGCCAGCGGCATGATCAGCGCGACCAGAAGCCCCAACGCCAGCAGGGCTGAAGACCAGCCCAGCCAACCGATCAGACCAAGCGTGCCGGGCAACATGGCGAACTGCCCGAACGAGCCCGCGGCGCTGGCTATACCCATCGCCATGCTGCGCTTTTCCGCCGGTACGGCACGCCCGACGGCACCGAGGATCACCGAGAACGAGGTACCGGAAAGCCCCAAGCCGATCAGCAGACCGGCGCTCAGCGAGAGCGACAGCGGCGAATCCGCACCTGCCATGAGCAGCAGGCCCACGGCATAGAGCACACCGCCGATCAGCACAGTTCGCGCGACGCCGAAGCGATCGGCCAGTGCACCGGTGACCGGCTGCGCCAGCCCCCAGATCAGGTTCTGCAGCGCGATGGCGAACGCGAACACCTCACGCCCCCAGCCGAACTCCGCACTCATCGGCGGCAGGAAGAGGCCGAAGCCATGTCGCGTACCCAGGGAAACGGCCAGGATCAGAGAGCCACCCAACAGAATCCAGACACTGTTGCGCCATATCGCATTCATCGCCGACACACTTAGCAAAAATGAGGGGGGATCCATCTTACTCGCATCCCCCCACTCACCCGCATCCACTTTTTTGCTCTGCGACGGACATGACGGCTCGGGTAAACTGCCGCCCGTCTGCCTCACCCGATGCGAGTAACCCATGCCCATCCGCCACTGCATTGTTCACCTGATCGAAAAAAAGCCGGACGGCACCCCGGCCGTGCTCCACGCCCGCGATTCGGAGCTGGGCGAATCCCAGGCCATCGAGAATCTGCTGGCCGATCTCAACGAGAGCTACAACGCCAAGCAGGGCAAGGCCTGGGGCTACTTTCACGAGGAGTCGGGGGCCTATCCGTTCAGTGGCTGGCTGAGCCAGTACATGGAGGGCAATCAGGATTTCACCGCGTTCAGCCGACAGGCGGTGGAGCACCTGCAGAAGCTGATGGAAGAATCCAACCTCTCCACCGGCGGGCACGTGCTGTTCGCGCACTACCAGCAGGGCATGACCGACTATCTGGCCATCGCCTTGCTGCACCACAGCAATGGTGTGACGGTCACCGATTCGCTGGATGTGGCCGAGGCCAAGCACCTCGATCTCGGGCAACTGCACCTCGCCACGCGAATCAACCTGTCCGAGTGGAAGAACAACCGGCAATCCAAGCAGTACATTTCCTTCATCAAGGGCAAGAACGGCAAGAAGGTCTCGGAGTATTTCCGCGATTTCATCGGCTGCCAGGAAGGCGTCGACGGCCCCGGCGAGACGCGCACGCTGCTCAAGGCGTTCAGCGATTACGTCGAAAGCGAGGACCTGCCGGAAGAGAAGGCACGCGAGAAAACCAGCGCCCTGGTCGGTTACGCCAGCAGCCAGGCCAAGATCGGCGAGCCGATGTCGCTGGAGGAGCTGTCCGGGGTCATCGACGAGGAGCATCCGCGCGCTTTCTACGACCATATTCGCAACAAGGACTATGGCCTCTCACCGGAGATTCCGGCCGACAAGCGCACCCTCAACCAGTTTCAGCGCTTCACCGGGCGCGCCGAGGGCCTGTCGATCAGCTTCGAATCCCACCTGCTGGGCTCGAAGATCGAATACGACGAAGCGCGCAACATGCTGATCATCCGCCAGTTGCCGACCCAGTTGACAGACCAGCTCAAGCGCCGCAAGGACTGAACCGCGGCAGGCGCGTTTCTGCAGCAACCTTGGGGCATATGGCGCAAGGGGCGCTTCGTCGAGACGGTGTTCGTGTCGTGACGGCGCATGACGTCCTGCCAATGCGGGCACAGCGCCCAAGCAGAACGAAATTTGCCCATCGCCGATGAAATGAAATGCCGGTTGGCGAGTCTCATGGCTGCTCTATCACCGCCGCGCCCGCGCAAGACCCGTTCTGGTTAAGGATTCACAATGGATTGGCTGCACCTGATTATTCTGTCCCTGGTTCAGGGCATCACCGAGTTTCTCCCCATTTCCTCTTCCGCTCATCTGATCCTGCCCTCCCAGGTGCTGGGTTGGCCCGATCAGGGGCAGGCATTCGATGTCGCGGTGCACGTCGGTACGCTGCTGGCCGTACTGATCTGCTTCCGTCATGAAGTCATCGCCACCGCTCGGGGTTGGCTGGCGCATGTATTCACCCGGCAGGCCAGCGCCGAAAGCCGTCTGGGCTGGGCGATCATCATCGGCACACTACCGGCCGCGACCCTCGGACTGCTGCTCGAGGACTACATCGAGCAATACACCCGCTCGATGCTGTTCATCGCCGCCACCACCCTCATCTTTGGCCTGCTGCTCTGGTATGCGGACGTCAAGGGACGGCGGGTTGCCGAAATGGATCAACTGACCTGGAAAAGCGCACTGATCATCGGCTTCGCCCAGGCGCTGGCGCTGATTCCCGGCACGTCGCGCTCGGGCATCACCATGACCGCCGCGCTGCTGCTGGGTTTTACCCGGCAGACCGCCGCGCGCTTCTCCTTCCTGCTGTCGATACCGCTAATTCTCGCGGCGGGTGGGTTGAAAGCCGTCGAACTAGTGCAATCGGGAGAGGCGGCGCAGTGGAATGACATTTTCATCGGCGCGGCGCTGTCCTTCGTCGCGGCCTTCCTCTGCATCAAGCTGTTCCTCAAAGCGCTGGATGCGCTGGGCATGCTGCCTTTCGTGATCTACCGACTGCTGCTGGGCGTGACGCTGCTGTTCATCGCGCTGTAAACAGACAGACCTGAGTCCGCGGCGTGCCACCACGCCGCGGATCCGGGTATCAGTTCGCCTCGATGCGATAGCCGATTCGCGGGAAGTGCACGTGCACCACTCCGGCACGCTCGTCCTCACGGCGCAGGATCAACTCTTCAACACCGGCGAACACCAGCTCGCCAGCCACCGGATCCGTTCCGTAATCCACCGCGCAGACGGTGACCGACTGGCCGGCCTGGAAACCGTTGGGCTCGAAGAAGGCTTCGTCCGGCAACGGGGCCGGCGTCGCCTCACGGGAGCACGTCAGGGCGTCTTCTGCGGACAGTTCGCTATGCGAGCCATGCCCGACGCCGAGGACCTTGCCCAGCCACGCCGCCACTTCTGGGTAATCGTCGACCAACGGTGCGGTGACCGGCGTGCCCTTGAGAAACCACAGGCAATGCGCTACGGCGAAGTCAGCGATGCAAGGTGCGCTCCCCAGCAGGAATTCGCCGTTTCCGCGCGCCAGTTGTTGCTGCAGACGCGCCATCAATACCGGCCAGTGGTTCTTGGCCTGCTCCAGCGGAATGCGTGTCACCGAGCCGCTGCTGAACAGCTCGGTGCGGTCCTTGCTGAATACCTGGACGAATTCTTTGGGCACCTGAGCGAAGCGCACGGCCATGGACTCGGGCTGGAATACCAAGCTGACCGCGTGCAGGAACAGCACCGAGTCGGCCCATTGAGCCAGCGTCGCGGCGACGAACTCCTGCCCTTCCGGGAACAATGCCGGCGTGCTTTTCTCAGCCTCCAACCGACGGGCCATCAGCGCGGTGTCGCAATATACGTCCGCGCCGATCTGCAATACCGGGGTGCGCCGATAGCCGCCGGTCAGCGCGGTGAGGTCCGGTTTCGGCATGACGGGCGGAATGGCCACCGAGCGCCAGGACAACTGCTTGAAGCCCAGCATCAGCCGCGCTTTTTCGGCGAATGGCGAGGTGGGATAGTGGTGCAGAATGATTTCGTGCATTGCGGGCTCCGTCAGTCTTGTGGGGAGATCGGAAGCTTACTCGCGACGGAGAAAGCGGCCTACCCGTTCAGCTGATTGCCTGACCATTCACCGAATCGCTGCGCTGAGCCGACACTAGGGCCTCCTTGGCGGGTTTGTTCATCTGCTTGATCGCCCGTTCGCGGCGCAACGCATCACCTTTACTGCCGCAGGTTTCGACATAGACCAGTGCGACCGCCGGGCTCGAATGAAAGAAGCGTGCGCCCCGCCCGCTCTGGTGCGCGGCGAAACGACGTTGCGCATCGTCGCTTATCCCGCAGTACAGCGCGCCGTTGGCGGCACGCACCAGATAAACGAACCACGGCTTCACGCAAGCGACGCTCATGCAACGGACTCTCTCGGTGGGATGAATGGCCACACGGGGCGCCTGACGGCCCGTAACGGGGCCGGGATTTTCCCGCGCTCATGGATGCCCGGCAAGCCTGGCGGCCGGTACGACGCGTTAGTCGCCGACAGCGGTCAAACAGAGCGGTCACCAACGCCGGCGCGGGGCGATCCGCAACACGGAGCAGCGGCCCCGCCGTTTCGCTTAGCAAAGTCCGTCGATCCTGTCGAGATATGGTGGCGGTTCGCCTTTGCGTATACTGCGCCGATGTTTGCCCAATCCGCGTTCCGAAAGCGCTGCACCTCCTGGTTGCTGGCGACCGGACTCTTCCTGATGCTCGGCAGCTGCGCTGAACCGCCCAGCGCGCTCGAGCGTATCAAGGAGGAAGGTGTACTGCGCGTGATCACCCGTAACAGTCCGTCCACCTATTTCCAGGACCGCAACGGCGAAGCCGGTTTCGAATACGAGCTGGTCAAGCGTTTCGCCAGTCACCTCGGCGTCAAACTGCAGATCGAGACCGCAGACAGCATCGAAGACATCTTCGCCCGGCTCAACCGCCCAGGCGGCCCGACCCTGGCGGCGGCCGGCCTGGTCGCCAGCGAAAGCCGCAAGGACCTGGCGCGTTTCACCAAGCCCTACCTGGATGTAACCACTCAGGTGGTCTATCGCCGCGGCCAGCGCCGCCCGACCCAGCCCGAGGATCTGGTCGGCAAGCGCATTCTGGTACTCAAGGGCAGCAACCAGGCAGAACAGCTCCAGGCGCTGCAGGCCGAGCTGCCTGATTTGCGCTACGACGAATCCGACGCGGTCGAGGTGGTCGACCTGCTGCGCATGGTCGACGAGGGCCAGATCGACCTGACGCTGGTCGAGTCCAACGAACTGGCGCTCAATCAGGTGTACTTCGCCAACGCGCGGGCCGCATTCGATCTGGGCGGGCAGAACAGCCTGGCGTGGATCTTCGGCAAGGGCGAAGACGACAGCGTCATCGAAGCCGCCAACCAGTTCCTCGACATGGCTCGGGAGAACGGCACCCTGCAGCGCCTGCGCGAACGCTACTACGGCCATGTCGACGTGCTCGGCTACGTCGGCGCCTACGCCTTCGCCAAACACCTGCAGCAGCGCTTGCCGCGTTACGAAAAGATCTTTCGTGAAACGGCCAAGACGCACGGCGTCGACTGGCGTCTGCTGGCCGCGATCGGTTACCAGGAATCCCACTGGCAACCCGAGGCCACCTCGAAAACCGGAGTGCGCGGCCTGATGATGCTGACGCTCAATACTGCCAAGGCCATGGGCGTGTCCAATCGTCTCGATCCGGCTCAGAGCATCCAGGGCGGCGGAAAATACATCGTCCAGGTGCGGGACAGCCTTCCCGAGAGCATCCAGGAGCCCGACCGTACCTGGTTTGCCCTGGCCGCCTACAACATCGGCGGTGGTCATCTCGAAGATGCGCGCAAGCTGGCCGAGCGCGAAGGACTGGACCCGAACAAGTGGCTCGACGTCAAACAGATGCTGCCGCGCCTGTCGCAGAAACAGTGGTATACCCAGACCCGCTACGGCTACGCACGCGGTGGCGAGCCCGTCCATTTCGTGGCCAACATCCGCCGCTATTACGACATCCTGACCTGGGTGACCCAGCCGCAGATGGAAGGCCAGCAGCTGGTGAACAACGAGTTCCACACCCCCGGCATCAATGCCACCGATCTCGGCGAGATACTGCCGCCGCTCTGATCATGTCGCCGCGTCAGGCGCTCAGCCTCGGCCGATCGACGCGAAGCTGCCGGCGGTGTGCTCAGCGAGCACTTCTGGCGCCAGCTCGACTTCCAGCCCTCGCCGTCCGGCACTGACGAAGATGCTCGGCAAGGCCTGCGCTGAACTGTCGATGAAGGTGCGCAACCGTTTCTTCTGTCCCAACGGGCTGATCCCGCCGACCAGATAGCCAGTCGCCCGCTGCGCCGCGGCAGGGTCTGCCATATCCGCCTTCTTTACCTTCGCCGCGTGTGCCAGCGCCTTGAGATCGAGACTGCCGGTGACCGGCACCACCGCGACCAGCAGCTCGTTCTTCTCGCTACAGGCCAACAGTGTCTTGAATACGCGGGCCGGCTCGAGCCCCAGTTTCTCGGCGGCCTCGAGCCCGTAGGAGGCGGACTTGGGGTCATGTTCGTAGCTGTGGATGCGGTGCTCGGCCTTGGCCTTCTTCAGCAGATCGATGGCGGGTGTCATGGCTCATGAGGATTCATGGAATGGGGCCCGCTACAGTAGCCAAAAATGGCGCGACCCGCACCGTGCAGGCCGCCTGTCTTGGCCTGGCCTGCCGGTACGAGGCCCTCGGCAATCGCTTAGGCCACCAGGTCTCGCCGGGCGCTGCGAAGCTGCCGGGCGGCAGCGACCATGTTGACCAGCGCCGCTTCGGTTTCCGGCCAGCCGCGGGTTTTCAGACCGCAATCGGGATTGACCCATAGCCGCTCGGCCGGGATGCGCTCGCAGGCTTGCTCCAGCAATTGAACCATCTCACTAGTATCGGGCACCCGCGGCGAATGGATGTCGTAGACGCCGGGCCCGATGTCGTTGGGGTAATCGAAGGCGCGGAAGGCCTCGAGCAACTCCATCTGCGACCGCGAGGTCTCGATGGTGATGACATCGGCATCCATGGCGGCGATCGCCTCGATCACGTCGTTGAACTCGCTGTAGCACATATGCGTGTGGATCTGCGTTTCGTCGCGTACGCCGCTGGCACACAGGCGGAACGCCGCGACCGCCCAATCCAGGTACTGACGCCATTGCGACCGGCGCAACGGCAGGCCTTCGCGGAACGCCGCTTCGTCGATCTGGATGATACGAGTGCCAGCCGCCTCGAGATCGCAGACCTCGTCGCGAATCGCCAGCGCCAGCTGCTGCGCCTGCTGTTCGCGGCTGATGTCTTCGCGGGTGAAGGACCACATCAGCATGGTCACCGGCCCGGTCAGCATGCCCTTCACGATCTTCCCGGTCTGCTGCTGAGCGTAGCGTATCCACTCCACGGTCATCGGTGCCGGACGACTGAGATCACCATAGATGACCGCCGGTTTGACGCAGCGCGAGCCGTAGCTCTGCACCCAGCCAAAACGGGTGAAGACGTATCCGTCCAGTTGCTCGGCGAAGTACTCGACCATGTCGTTGCGCTCAGCCTCGCCATGTACCAGTACATCCAGCCCCAGCTGTTCCTGTATCGCCACCGCGTGGCGAATTTCGGCTTGCATCGCCGCGGTGTAGTCGTTCACCGCCAGCTTGCCCTGCCGGAAGGCCTGGCGCGCACGGCGGATAGCCGGCGTCTGGGGGAACGAGCCAATAGTGGTCGTCGGGAAGGCGGGCAACGCCAGGTGCGCACGCTGCTTCTCGATCCGTTCACTGAACGGTGACTGGCGCTGGAGATGGCGCGGTTCGATCGCAGCCAGCCGCGCCTGCACTTGCGGCTTGTGGATACGCGGCGATGCGCTGCGACTGGCCTGCACCCTGCGACTATGCTGCAGTGCCGTCTGCACCTGATCGTCGTCCGGCATACTCAGCGCCCGCGCCAGGATCGAAACCTCGGCGCACTTCTGCACGGCAAAGGCGAGCCAGCTCTTTAGCTCGGTGTCCAGCTGGTCCTCGCGCGCCAGATCCACCGGGGTATGCAACAGGGAACAGGACGGCGCGACCCAGAGGCGCTCGCCGAGCCGCTCGTCAGCATGCCGCAGGACCTCCAGCGCCTTGTCCAGATCGCAACGCCAGACGTTGCGCCCGTTGACCAGCCCGAGCGAAAGGACCTTGTACGCCGGCAAGCGGTCAAGGATCACCGGGTATTGCTCCGGCGCACGCACCAGGTCGATATGCAGGCCGTCCACCGGGAGCGCGGCAGCCAGGCCCAGATTGTCTTCGAGGCCGCCGAAATAGGTCGCGACCAGCTTCTTCAGCGGCGCGCGCTGCAACAGGTTGTAGGCGCGCTCGAATGCGTTCTTCCAATCCTGTGGCAGGTCGAGGGTCAGGATCGGTTCATCGATCTGTACCCATTCGACGCCCTGCGCCGCCAAACGCTCGAGCACCTCGCCATATACGGGCAGCAGTCGTTCGAGCAGCTCCAGCTTGTCGAACGCCCCCCCACGGGCCTTGCCCAGCCAAAGATAGGTCAGCGGGCCGATCAGCACCGGTTTGACGGCGTGCCCTAGCGCCTTGGCCTCCTCGACCTCCTCGAACAGCTGGGTCCAGGACAGCTTGAACTGCTGGTTGGCAGCGAATTCCGGCACCAGGTAGTGGTAGTTGGTATCGAACCACTTGGTCATTTCCTGCGCTTGCGTACCGCCGCAGCAATGCTGGGTGACGCCGCGGGCCATGGCGAACAAGGTATCGAGGGTCGGCACGCCGTCGGCCGGGCGAAACCGCTCAGGCACCACGCCGAACATCAGCGAATGCGTCAGCACCTGGTCGTACCAGGCGAAGTCGCCGACTGGCAGCAATTCGATGCCAGCATCTGCCTGCAGCTGCCAATGAGCCGCGCGCAGCTCGGTACCGACTCGCCGCAGTGCGTCTTCTGCCAGATCGCCCTTCCAGTACGCCTCCAGTGATTTCTTCAGTTCGCGGTCGGCACCAATGCGTGGGAACCCCAGGGAATGAGCAACAGCCATCACGATCTCCAATTCGTCTCGCTTTTCGATGAGCGAGATTGTCCGTGCGGGCCATTATTGAAACAACCTCATGTAATTTTCTTTGAACATTAAAACTATTCATGGTGAATATTTTCACGCCACGGTTTTCTAACAGCGGACCGTTGGAGAAAAGCCGATGACTGTCCAAGACCCGCCGCAGAACCTGCGAACCCTGCTCGAGCACCTGACGCAGGCCGGCCAGCCCGACGCGCCCGTCACCATCCAGGACATGCTCGAAGCGACCGGCCAACGCAGCTTCGGTGCACTGCTGCTGGTCCCCGGACTGCTGGTGTTCTCGCCACTGTCGGGCATCCCTGGGCTGCCGACCTTTTTCGCCCTGATGGTGGGCCTGATCGCGTTGCAGTTGCTACTCGGACGCCGGCATTTCTGGTTGCCTGGCTGGTTGCTCCGGCGCTGCGCCAGTCGCAAGAAATATGACCGCGCGATCACTTTTCTCCAGCGACCGGCGCGGTTCGTCGATCGAATGCTGCGGCATCGCCTGACCTTTCTCACCGAAGGTGTTGCGGTGTATATCAATGCCCTGCTGTGCCTGCTCATCGCTGCCAGCATGCCGCCGCTGGAACTGATTCCCTTCGGTAACTCCATTGCTGGCGCCGCCCTGAGCGTCCTCGGCCTGGGCATGATGGCGCGCGACGGCGCGCTGATCATCGTCGCGCTACTGTTTATCGGCGCGCTGACGTATCTGGTGGGCCGTATCTGGCTGTAACACTCGGATTCCAAGCGAACGGCACCGTCTGACCGGACGGCCATCCGCCCGCCTTGTCAGGCACTCGCCTCGACTCCCGCTCGGCTCGCTCGACAATCGCTACCTCGCTGGAACACACTTGGCGGCAGATGAACGGTGCTCAAGTCACTCGGGCATTTGCGGGCCGGATTCTTCGCGATTCAAGGCCCGACCGCGAAAACAGCAGGAAGCCGTAGCATGTTGGAAATCCGTCACCTGAAAACGCTTCATGCATTGCGCGAAACGGACAGCCTCGTCGAAGCCGCCGAACGCCTGCATCTGACCCAGTCGGCCCTGTCGCACCAGTTCAAGGAACTGGAAGAACGACTGGGGCTCCAGCTCTTCGTACGCAAGACGCGTCCGGTGCGCTTCACCAGTGCCGGCTTGCGCCTGCTGCAACTGGCCGACAGCCTGTTGCCACAGCTGCGTAGCGCCGAACGCGATCTGGCCAGGCTCGCTGGTGGCACCGCCGGACGCCTGCACATGGCCATCGAATGCCATAGCTGCTTCCAGTGGCTGATGCCGACCATCGATCAGTTTCGCGACGCCTGGCCGGAAGTCGAGCTCGACCTGGCCTCGGGTTTCTCCTTCGCCCCGCTGCCGGCGCTGGCGCGAGGCGACCTCGATCTGGTGGTCACGTCCGATCCGATCGACCTGCCGGGCATCACCTACGTCCCGCTGTTCACCTACGAAGCCTTGTTGGCCGTCGCCAATCAACATCCGTTGGCGTCCCGGCCGTATGTGCGCGCCGAGGACCTGGCCAGTGAAACCCTGATCACCTATCCGGTAGAGCGTGATCGACTGGATATTTTCACCCGCTTCCTCGAGCCGGCCGACGTCGAGCCGGCGCAGGTACGCACATCCGAACTGACTGTGATGATGATGCAACTGGTGGCATCGGGTCGCGGCGTGTGCAGCGTGCCCAACTGGGCGTTGCACGAATACAGCACACGCGGCTACGTCACCGCCAAGCGCCTGGGTGAGAAAGGACTGTTCGCCACGCTCTATGCCGGGATTCGCGCCGACATGCTCGATTCGCCCTTCATGCGCGACTTCCTGCTCACCGCCAAGGACACCTCATTCGCCACCCTGGAAGGCGTCAGCGCGGCACCGAAGATGAAATGATCCCCGCTCAGCCTGGTTGCCGATAGGGCAGCGCCTCCCGCGCCGCCTCGGCGTAGCGCAGGACGCCCAGGCGCTCCTGGGCCAGAAAGTCGCTCACTGCCGCTCGCAGCCCAGGGTGAGCCAGGTAATGCCATGAACGGGTGATGACCGGCTCGAAGCCGCGAATCAGCTTGTGCTCCCCTTGCGCGCCAGCGTCGAAACGCGACAGGCCGGCTGCGATTGCTTGCTCGATGCCCTGGTAGAAACAGGTCTCGAAATGCAATCGATCGAAGGCGTCCAGGCAGCCCCAATAGCGCCCGTAGAGGCCGTCGCCGCCGATCAAGCTGAACGCCATGGCCACCGGGCGGCCGTTCTGCTCGGCCAGCACGACGCGAATTGACGCTGGCATTCGCTCGGCCAGCAGGCTGAAGAAGTCGCGGGTCAGATAAGGTGCCTGGCCGCGCACATGATAGGTATTGGCATAGCAGGCGTAGACGAAATCCCATTCCGTTTCGCTGAGCTGATGGCCTTCGCGCCGCTCGAAGGCGATCCCCTGCCCCATCACCTGCTCGCGCTCCTTGCGCAGCTGCTTGCGCTTACGCGAGGTGAGG
The DNA here is from genome assembly GCF_018138085.1 of Stutzerimonas stutzeri. Lineage (NCBI taxonomy): Bacteria > Pseudomonadati > Pseudomonadota > Gammaproteobacteria > Pseudomonadales > Pseudomonadaceae > Stutzerimonas > Stutzerimonas stutzeri. The sequence continues at coordinate 1,289,240 of NZ_CP073105.1, read as the reverse complement.
CTATCGAGAAAATCCTGGAAATCGCGGTAGCCGCGATTGTGCCAATGAAACTGACAGCCGATGCGCTCCAGCCAACCCTCGCGGCCGCGGAAGACCGTATCGGCGTCCGGCTGGGTGAAATTGACGTGCAGCCCGGAATAACCTTGCTCCACCAGCGCTTCGCTAAGCTCATCGAGCAGCTGCCCCGCCGCCTCGCGGTCACCCAGCAAGCGCGCGCCTGTCACCGGTGAAAACGGCACCGCACAGAGCAGCTTGGGGTAGTACTCGATGCCGGCGCGATGACAGGCATCGGCCCAGGCCCAGTCGAACACGTATTCGCCATTGGAGTGAGTCTTGCGATACAGCGGCAAGGCGGCGACCGCCTCACCGGCGACGCTCTCAAGCAGTTGATGTTGCGCGCGCCAGCCGGTGCGACCGCCGACGCTGCCACTGTCTTCCAGGGAAGAGAGAAAGGCGTGTCGAACGAAGGGCTGCGGATCGTCGCCGAGCAACGCGTCCCAACGGGCGGGCTTGATCTCGGCCAGGCGAAAAAGGGTCTGAATAGGCATGTGCGCCAGTCTGGCCTTTAACACTGACGAAAAAAAGCCCCGCCGAAGCGGGGCCAATAGAGCACTCGAGGAGCGAGGTGGCTTAGAACACGTACTGAGCGCGGAACACCAGGCCATCGCCATCGTCGTCGCCGTTGGCGTTCTCGGCATTGTCGACCTTGGCTTTGACGTAGTAGCCGCTGAGCTTGACGTTCTCGTTGGCGTACCAGTTCACACCCAGGTTGTGGACCTTGCCTTCAACGTCGTTGGTCGCAACGAGACCGACGCTGTCATCCTCGGCTTCGATGTGATCGTAGCGATAGAAGACTTCCCAGGCGCCGATCTGCTTGTTTTCCGGCTTGAGCTGGTCGAAGCGGCCAAGCTTGTAACCGCGGGCTTCGCCGGTCAGGGTGTAGGCAACCTGGGCGTAGTAGCCCTTGGCATCGACGTCTTCGTACGCGGCGGAATCGGAGTCCATTTCGCGAGTGATGTATTCACCCTGTACCGACAGCGGGCCCATGGCCCAGGCAGCTTCCAGTCCGAAAGCGGTGTCGTCCCCGTAAGAACCTGCCGGTGCGTTGTTGGCACCACCCAGCAGCAGGCGGTTGCCGTTGGTGCCGGCATCATTGCCACCGGCAGTGCTGACACCACGCATGCCCAGGCGGCTGCGGATGCGGCCGTCGACAGCGGTGTCATCCAGGTTGCGCTGAGCGAAGTTGACACCGAAGTGCAGGACGTTTCCGGCTTCGTGCATTGGTGCGAAGACCGCACGGGCGTTGACTTGCTTGACGCTTTCGCCGTCGACGTCGTTCTGGTCCTTGGCATGCAGGCCGAGCGAGCCGTACAGGGACTCCCCAGCGGTGCCGTTGACCTGGATACCCAGACCGTTCTGGTGGCCGTTGGCCCAGTCGACCAGATCGTAGGCCGCGTTACGCTCCTGCGCGGTGACCCACTTGGAGCTGGTGGCTTTTTCCAGACCGAAATCGGGATCGAAACGACCCATCTTGATGTTGACCGGGTTGAAGCCCGAATACTGGATGGACGCCTCGTCGAAATAGCCGTCTTCACTGCTGCCGGCGTTGTGGGCGAAGTCGTAGTTGAACTGGTATTTCCAGTCTTGGAAGGCTACGCCGCCGATTTCCAGGAACGCGCGACGGAAGTAGGCGGCATCGGCGTTGTCACCGTTCTGGGAGTAGAAGCCGTCGAAGGTGCTGTAGTCGGCCTGCAGGCGCCCGCCAATTTTGAAGCTGAACTGCTTGTCCGTCGTGGCGACTTCCAGGCCACCCTTGGTCTTGACTACGATGTCAGCGCCGTCAGTAGTGACGGTGCCGGCGAAAGCCTGGGCGGAAACGGCCAGAGCGAGGACGCTGGCGGCGAAACCGGCGAAGTGCTTACGGATCATCGAAAATTCCCCTTTTGGTTTAGCGTTGGAAAACACACAGCTAGTGGCTCTTTGTGCTGCCGGCATCTTGGCCAGCGCGTGTGTCAGCCAAGTGGCTATTCCATAAAGGTTTTATGACAAAGGGAACTTAGAAAGACCGTCCTTATGCGCTTCTCCTCAGACCGTAATCCTGCATGACGACCGGCAATCGCCGGCAAAAAAAAGTGGGCCGAAGCCCACCCTTTCAAGGCTTGCGCCCGCGGGATCAGCGCTTGCGCAGAATCACGCTGCCGATCGAATAACCCGCACCGAACGAGCTGAGCACGCCGAGGCTGCCCGCGGGGAGATCGTCCTGATGCTTGTGGAAGGCAATCACCGAGCCGGCCGAACTGGTGTTGGCGTAGGTGTCGAGAATCACCGGCGCCTCTTCCGGGCTGGCGTCGCGACCCAGCAGCTTGCGCACGATAAGGTGGTTCATGTTGAGGTTGGCCTGGTGCAGCCAGAAGCGCTTGACCGCGCTGACCTCGATATCGTTTTCCTTCAGGTGCTCGCCGATCAGCTCGGCCACCATCGGGCAGACTTCCTTGAACACCTTGCGGCCTTCCTGGACGAACAGCTTGTCCGGGTTGGTCATGTATTCCTCGGCGGTGCGGTTGAGGAAGCCGAAGTTGTTGCGGATGTTATTGGAGAACTCGGTCGCCAGCTTGGTGCTGACCACGTCCCACTGGTACGGCGACGTCGCCAGGTCGGCGCGCTCGATGATCACCGCGGTACAGGCGTCGCCGAAGATGAAGTGGCTGTCGCGGTCGCGGAAGTTCATGTGGCCAGTGCAGATCTCCGGATTAACCATCAGCACCGCGCGCGCCTGGCCCAGTTGCACCGAGTTGGCGGCATTCTGGATTCCGAAGGTGGCCGAGGAACACGCCACGTTCATGTCGAAGCCGAAGCCCTTGATGCCCAGTGCTGCCTGCACTTCGATGGCGATCGCCGGGTAGGCACGCTGCAGGTTCGAACAGGCAACGATCACGCCGTCGATGTCGGCGGCCGTCTTGCCAGCGCGCTCCAGCGCCTGCTCGGCGGCCTTGACGGACATTTCGCAGAGGATCGACCACTGGTCATTGCTGCGCTCGGGGATGCGCGGAACCATGCGATCCGGGTCGAGAATGCCAGCCTTGTCGGTGACGAAACGGCTCTTGATACCCGACGCCTTTTCGATGAAGGCAGAGCTGGACTCGGGCACGGGCTGAACTTCGCCCGCCTCGATGGCCGCGGCATGTTCGCTGTTGAAACGACGAGCATAGGTATTGAAGGACTCGACCAACTCGTCGTTGGAAATGCTGTTGGCAGGTGTATACAGGCCGGTACCGCTGATGACGACGTTATGCACGGTCGTTCCTCTTGAATATTGGCTGATCGTTCTCTGCGCCGGAACGAAAGCGAGGCTGGTCTACGCCGTTCGCCATCGTTCATGCCGCGTTTGTTTATATGGCGGCTATTGTGCACGAAAACCGGAGAGAAACCGCAGTTGCGCGTTGAAAGGCGGACAAACCGCTCATAAAGCAGGCGCCGCCGCGAGGCGAACGACGGCGCCGCGAGGCGCGGTGGTTGGCGCGCACGCCTGGCCGGCAGCGCTGGGCGGCTTTCGGTTATCCTTGCAGCCCCAACCAGCCAGGACCGCCCGATGAAAGACCCACTCGCCGAACTGATCCGCCTGATCAGCTCGGGCTGCATGAGCGACGACGAGATCAACCGGCTGGCAGACGAAGCGGCGCAGGCCTACGCGGACCCGCAAGGATTCTTGCAGGCCAATCCGGACATCATCTATGACGACGACTTCCCCATCCCCCTCGGCGAATGGATGATCGTCGGCAGCCTGCCGGACACCGTGCTGTTCCAGGCCGACGACTACCAGACACTGTTCGAGCAGATCGTTGGCTCGTTCGGCCCGGACGTGAATTTCGTCCTCAAATCCAAGCAACTGGCGAAAACCGAACCGCTGAAAGCGCTCAACCGCATCCAGACCCAGCTCAGCAGCCTCTACCCGGAAAAGGGCGGCTACGTGCTGGTGGACTTCAGCGAGCCGCTCGATGACGAGCTGCAGGCCGTGCTCGTCTATACCTGCGACCTGGAGCGGGTCATGGCCCTGGCAGTGGACGTCGGCATCTATGCCGCCCCTGCGCTGGCGACGCGGCAGGCCGAAAGCCAGGCTTGAGTCAGCGGCGGCGCAACGGGTCGAGCAAGGGTGACAGGCCGTTGTGATCGATTTCCTGCATCAGCGCCAGCAACTGGCCGATCTCTCCGGGCGGGAAACCGACCCGGGCGAACCAGCTCAGGTAGTTGCCCGGAAGATCGGCGATCAACCGGCCCTTGTATTTGCCGTAGGGCATCGCCTGAGTCACCAGGCGCTCGAGATCTTCGGGCTTCATCGCAACGGACCGATAGCGGACAGGCCGCAGATACTGCCATAGCGTGGATGGCCATTGCCATTTCGCACATTGGGGTTACCTATCGGTCGGATAGAAAGCCGGAGCACAGCGTTCGTTTTGGCACAATGACGGCGCTTCGCCAATTTCAGAACAGCCGAGGACCAGAGATGACGGCCCCATCCAGCCCCAAACCCGAACTGGACGACGCCGCGCTGGCGTTCGCCGAGCAGGTATTCGACAGCACCCGCAAGGGAGACGCCGCGCGCCTGGCGGATCTGCTCCGGCGCGGTCTGCCGGCCAATATTCGCAACCACAACGGTGACAGCCTGCTGATGCTCGCCAGCTATCACGGCCACATCGATGCCTCGCGCGTGCTTCTGGAGAACGGCGCCGACCCGCAGTTGTGTAACGACAAGGGGCAGAGCCCACTGGCCGGCGCCGCTTTCAAGGGCAATCTGGCGATGACGCGCCTGCTGCTCGACCACGGCGCCGACGTCGAAAGCGCTTCGCCCGATGGCAAGACTGCCCTGATGATGGCCGCCATGTTCGACCGCAGCGACATCGTCGAGCTGTTGCTCGAGCGCGGCGCCGACCCAAGCCGCGCCGACATCAATGGCGTCACGCCGCTTGCCGCCGCCCAGACCATGGGCGCCCGGGATACGCCGCGATTGATCGCCGATGCCCTGGCACGCCACTGAGGCGGACCGCCAGGCATCGCTCACATATGGCGCGTCGGCCCGTGCCCGATGCCCCGGCCACCGCCTCGCACGCCTGCGCGCCGATGCTGTCAGTACCCTTTGCCCGGCTTACTGCAAGGCCGGCCGACACCGGACAGACGAGGAGCACCCATGACCATCGAAACACTCTCCATCGAGGGCATCGCCACACCCATCTCACGCATCGGCCTCGGCACCTGGGCCATCGGTGGCTGGATGTGGGGCGGCGCGGATGACGAGCGCTCAGTGACCACCATCCGCACGGCCCTCGAACGGGGCATCAACCTGATCGACACCGCCCCGGTGTACGGCTTCGGTCATTCCGAAGAGGTGGTCGGCAAGGCGCTCGAAGGCGTCCGCGACCAGGCCGTGATCGCCACCAAGGTGGCCCTGGACTGGAGCGACGGCGGCCCGCGGCGCAACTCGACCCCGGCCCGTATCCGTCACGAAATCGAAGACTCGTTGCGGCGCCTGCGCACCGACCGTATCGACCTGTATCAGGTGCACTGGCCGGACCCGTTGGTGCCTATCGAGGAGACCGCCGCCGAGCTGGAGAAGCTGCGCCAGGAGGGCAAGATCCTCGCCATCGGCGTCAGCAACTACTCCACCGAACAGATGGATGCGTTCCGCAAGGCCGCACCGTTGGCCAGCGTGCAGCCGCCCTACAACCTGTTCGAGCGCGCGATCGAAACCGACGTGCTGCCCTACGCGCGTGACAACGGCCTCGCCGTACTCGGCTACGGTGCCCTATGCCGTGGGCTGCTCTCCGGCCGGATGAACAGCAGCACCACCTTCGATGGCGACGACCTGCGTAAATCTGATCCGAAGTTCAAGGCGCCCCGTTTCGCCCAATACCTGGCTGCGGTCGAGGCATTGAAAAACCTGGCGCGGGAGCGTCATGGCAAGTCGGTGCTGGCCTTGGCGATCCGCTGGGTACTCGACCAGGGGCCGACCATCGCCCTGTGGGGCGCGCGCCGACCGGACCAGCTGGACGGTATCGACGAGGCGTTCGGCTGGACCCTTTCACCGCAGGACCTGCAGGATATCGACCGGCTACTGGCCGAGCACATCACCGACCCGGTGGGGCCGGAGTTCATGGCGCCACCCACGCGCAAAGGCTGATCGGCAACCGGCCGGAACGCGTGTCCGGCCACCCTGACATTTCGCCGTGCCGATCGCACGGCACATCGTTTCAGATATTCGAGGCATTCATGACCCACGCCAGTACAGGCCAGCCGACGTTGTCGACCCGTGCCATCCTCCTGATCGAACTGGCGCTGGCCATGGGCGGCTTCGCCATTGGCACCGGCGAGTTCGCCATCATGGGCCTGATGCCCAACGTCGCTCAGGGGCTGGGCATCAGCGAGCCGCAGGTCGGCCACGTCATCAGCACCTACGCGTTGGGCGTGGTGGTTGGCGCCCCGTTGCTGGCGATCCTCGGTTCGCGCCTGTTTCGCCGCCACCTGCTGCTGTTGCTCATGAGCTTTTTCGCCCTAGGCAACTTCGCCAGCGCGGTGGCGCCGGATTATCACTCGTTGATGGTGTTTCGCTTCATCGCCGGCCTGCCTCACGGCGCGTACTTCGGCGTCGCCATGCTAGTGGCCGCTTCGATGGTTCCGGCGGGCCAACGCGCCAAGGCGGTCAGCCGGGTGCTGGCCGGACTGACCATCGCCATGCTGATCGGCAATCCCATCGCGACCTGGCTGGGGCAGTGGCTGAGCTGGCGCTGGGCGTTCGGTCTGGTCGGCCTGATCGCACTGCTGACGGTCCTGCTGGTGGCGATCTTCCTGCCGCTCGATCGCGACGAGCCACGCAACAACCCCATGCGCGAACTGCGCGATTTCAATCGCAAGCCGGTGTGGCTGGCACTGGCCATCAGCTCGATCGGCTTTGCCGGCATGTTCTGCGTGTTCAGCTACCTGGCACCGACGCTACTGGAGGTCACCGGCGTCGGTGAAGGCTGGATTCCGGTGGGGCTGGCGGCGTTCGGCCTCGGTGGCATTGTCGGCAACCTGTTTGGCGGCTGGCTGTTCGACAAACTGCGCTTCAAGGCCATCGCCTGGTTGCTGCTGTGGAGCATTTGCGTGCTGCTGGTGTTCCCGTTTGCCGCGCATTCGCTGTGGACCATCCTGCCGGCCGCCTTTGCCGTCGGCACCATGGTCTCGCTGTCGCCGGCCTTGCAGACGCACCTGATGGATGTCGCCGCCGATGCACAGACGCTGGCGGCCGCCTCCAACCATTCGGCATTCAACGTCGCCAACGCGCTCGGCCCCTGGCTCGGGGGCCTGGCGATCAGTGCGGGCCTGGGCTGGACGTCGACCGGCTACATCGGCGCAGCGACGGGAGCCGTTGGCCTGCTGGTGTTCTGGTGGGCCTGGACAGCACGTCACCAGACCGAGGCCCCCGGCCCCGTGGCGACGGCCTGCGATTGATCGGCGGATCCCGCGCAACCGCCACCGCGAGCGAACCTGCCGCTCGCGGTTAGCCGTCGCAGCCCGCTCACAGGCCGTGCCTGACGGCGATCAGGCTTGCAGTGCGGCGACGGCCTGGCCGAGATAGTGCAGCAGGTCTTCGTCAACCCAGGTGCCTTGCATCAGGCTGGGCTCGCGCTGGTTGGCCTCGCGGATCTTCTGCTGCGTCTGCGGGTCGTCGCCGGCATAGGCGCGAAACAGCGCCAGCCAGCGGCGGGCGAGCTGCTGCACCGGCTCGGCATCCGCCGCCAGGCCATCGCGCCGCGCCTGACGCAACTCAGCGATCAATCCCGGCCACTGACGCATGCTCTCCAGATAATGCCGGCGCATGAAGCGCATGGCGTCCGGGTCGAGGTAGCGCCGGTACACCGCCAGCTTGGTCTCGGCGAAGGCGCGTAGCACATAGTCGCTGACCTCGCGGGTGATGCCCGTCTGCTGTTGCAGCGCGGGCTCGCCCAGATGCATGGCGTCGAGCTTGGCCAGCAGTGCGGGGTCGGCTGCGGTGTCCTGCTCCAGTTGCTGCATCCAGCGCAGCGCCAGCGCCTGGGCCCGTTCGTCCTGCGGGCTGACTTCCTCGTGCAGCAGCCGCGCGCCCTCCTCGGCCAACTCGGCCCAACGCGCATCGCTTGCTGCGTTGCGGTTGTAGAACGGCAACTGACGCAGTTCATCTTGTGAAAAATAACGTTCGTACATGCCCATCAACTCCAATGTCTCCAGCCAGTCGGCCAGCGCCGGCTGCTGCCCTGCGACGCACTGCCGGTGCAGATGCGCCAGGCGGTCGCGCAGGCGAACCTGCCGCGCGATCTGCTGGTCGAGCAGGCTCAGCTGCTGCTCGATCACGGTGGCAACCGACGATTCAGGCCGGTCGAGAATCGCCCCGACGTCAGCCAACGAAACCCCCAGGCTACGCAGCGCCTGGATCTGCTGTAGCCGTGCGACATCGTCGCGGTCGTACAGCCGATAGCCAGCGTCGGAGCGCGCGGACGGACGCAGCAATCCGATGCCGTCGTAGTGGTGCAGTGTCCTGACGGTCAAACCACAACGCCGGGCCAATTCACCTACTCTCAACTGCATCGCGATGCGCTCCTGTTCCGTGCGGGAGAGATGGTCGGGCCTCACGCAACGTGAGGGTCAAGGTAGGTCAACGCATCTTTCTCGCAGCGCGACCCGCCCCGATTTTCAGGCGGATCGCTGCCCTGCGGCGCCTACTGAAGGGCGAACTCGAAGGTGCTGACCACGCGTAGGCGCTTGCCCGGCGTGCGGCCGGTGTCCATGTCGCTGCCGTCATCGTCGAGCACCCGAATCACGCCCTGATTAGCAGTCTTCAGCTCACCCAGACGGGCGCCCGCGTCTTCGGCGAACTTCGCCGCTTGCTCACGGGCATTGCGGGTGGCGTCTTCCAGCAAGGCCGGTTTGAGGTCATTGAAGCCACGCAGCTGATAGCGCGGCCCGCTGAAGCCGCTCTGTTCGGTATCGAGCTGGATACCGGCCTGGATCAGCGGATCGACACCGTTGGCAGCCTTGCCGACCGCTTCGACTCGCGCCGACTTCACGACTACCTGGCCGCTGCCGTTGAAGCGCAGGGCAATTTCCTGCGGCGCCCATTCGCGCGCCAGCAGATCCTGCACCTGCAGCGGGCGCACCTCGATCTCGTCATCGTCGAAGCCCTGCTCGCGCAGGAAGGCGACCACCCGGGCGCGATCCTCGGACAGACTCTGCTGAACACTGGCGAAATCATTGCCGGCGCGACGGAAGCCGAGTGTCCAGACGGCAAAATCGCTTTGCACGTCGCGCTCTGCCAGCCCTTTGACCGTCACCGAGCGATCGGCCATTCGAAAACGCTCCACGCCCTGCCCCACCGACCAGCCGGCGAAGGCAACCGAAACCGCAATCAACACGGCGGGTAGCAAACCGATGCGCGCTGTAGTCACGATGATGCTCCTCGGAGAGATAAGGCGGTCGATGCTACCGACAATCCCAGGCTCTAACAAAACCCGTCGGCGCCGGTGCACGGCAGCAAGCTTTCGAGGCGAGCCGCACCGGATCTGCAAATGGTAGGTGAAGAGCAGCGCTCGGCTGCGGCAGCCACCGGATAGGCTTCAGCGCTGCCTCAGCCAGTCTGCCCCGGCGAACCAGCAGCTGCGGTCGGCCATGGATTGCGGCCTTCGCCTATCCACGCCAGAGTTGCCTGCCAGAAGCCTTGGCGATGGCGCTCGTGAAACAGATCGAAGTGCCCGACACGCTCCAGCCCCAACTCACCGGGGCTGAGACGCACGTGAGCGCAGCGACTGTTGCGGTAGTAGCTCAGTCCGCGCTCGATGGCCGGCAGTGTGCCGTATTCGTCATCGGTCATGCTCACGGCCAGTATCGGCGCGCGGACGGCGGCAAACCGCTGCAGGATCCACTCACGGTCGTCGGCAGGATAGCTGTGTTCCAGCTGCGCGCGTCGAAACGCCCATTCCCGCGCGACACCGGCCGGCAGGTCTTCCAGCCAGCCCAGCCGGCGGCCAGGGAAATACCCGTATAGCGCTGTCACCGCCGGCATGAACAGATGCCATTTGGCAAACATCCGCCAGCGCTGCTCGGCGGCGTAATCGCGCCAGTAGGCGTATTGCGCGCCGACACTGAGAAAGCGGTCGACCTCGGTAGCCGCCGCGGCAAAACCGGGCAGGAAGCCGCCGATGCTGTGCCCAACCGCCACTAGCAGCCCGTCCGGATCACGCGCACGCATCCAGCGCACGGCGGCGTCGAAGTCGTAGTCACCCCAGTCCCGCCAACGCATGCGAAAGCCGCGCAGACTCACCGGCCGCGAGCCGCCGATGCCACGGTAGTCGTAGGTCAGCACTGCATACCCGTGCTCACGAAGGAAACCGGCATACCGCGCGTAGTAGCGGGCCAGGACACCGGTCGCGCTGCTGACGACCACCGAGCCGCGCGCCTGGCCGGCGGGCAGCCAGAGCTGCGCCGCAAGCGGATAGCCATCGCGGCATGGCAGAACAATAGTCTGTGGCATGGACGGTTGCCGGTTCGTTGAGGGCGCTTGTAACCATGCCCGCTGCCTCGTTTTTTTGCCAGCACCGCGAGCGATCCGGAGTCGCGCGGCACCACAGGCGCCTTCAGCACCACCACGGGCGCACGCCGGCAGCGAACCCGCCACTGGCCCGGAGGTCCATCATCGGGCTACCGTAGCCGCGCTGCGGTGCCCTGCCCGACAACCTTTGCTTCCACCCACCGCTCCGCTCACGGCCCTCCCGGCTGATCGCGGCGCGCCTGTCCATCGGAGTGATCATGCAAAGCGATCAATTGATCGTATTCGCCGTGCTGGCCGCGACACTGGGTTTGTTCGTATGGAATCGATGGCGCTACGACGTCGTCGCCGTCGGCGCCCTGCTGGTCGTTACCCTGGCTGGCATCGTGCCCCCGGAAAAGGCCTTCATGGGCCTCGGGCATCCGGCCGTGATCACCGTGGCGGCGGTACTGGTGGTCAGTCGCGGGCTACTCAACAGCGGCGTGGTGGATTCACTGGCGCGCCACCTGACCAAGGTCGGCGACCGCCCTTGGGCCCAGGTATTGTTGCTCTCGGCCATCGTCGCGTTGTGTTCCGGTTTCATGAACAACGTCGGTGCGCTCGCACTGTTCATGCCGGTCGCCGTCTGGATGTCGCGCCAAAGCGGCCGTTCACCATCGTATCTGTTGATGCCGCTGGCCTTCGGCTCGCTGCTCGGCGGCACCCTGACACTGATCGGCACCCCGCCGAACATCATCATCGCCGGCTACCGGCGCGAGGTCGGCGAGGCCCCGTTTCGCATGTTCGACTTCCTTCCGGTAGGCCTGGTGATCACCGTCGCCGGCGTGCTGCTCATCGGCCTTCTCTGGCGCCTGATACCGCGCCGGGAAAACCAGGGTTCCGATCAGGAGCTGTTCGAAATCAGCGCCTACCTGACCGAACTGAAGGTGCCGGACGGCAGCAAATATGCCGGCCGCACCTTGCATGAACTGATCGTCGCCGGGGGTGATGACGCGGAGGTGGTGGTCATCGCCCTGGTGCGCGGCGGCCGCTATCAGCCGATGCCTTCGACGTACGAAGTGCTACATGGCGATGACGTGCTGCTGGTCGAGGCCGACTCCGACAGCCTCAAGGGCTTTCTCGACAAGACGCATCTGACGCTGGCTGCCGAGGCCGACAGCAAGGCGCAAGCGCAGCAGAAAGCCGAGCAGGACAAGCAGGCGGCAAAGCGCGGCGCTTCGGACAAGCCGCGCACGGCAGGCGATTCCGGCAGTGACCGTCATGGCGAGCGAGCGCTGGTCGAGGCCATCGTCACGCCCGGCTCGTCGCTGGTAGGCACTACCGCGACCGGTCTGGCCCTACGCGAACGGCATGGCGTGAACGTGCTGGCCGTGGCCCGTCAGGGCCAGCGGCTGCGTCAGCGATTGAGCAATATCCGCTACGCCGCCGGCGACATTCTGCTGTTGCAGGCCCGCGAGGAGCAGTTGCAGCCAATATTGAACAACCTCGGCTGCTTACCTCTCGCCTCGCGTGGCCTACGGATCACGGCGCCTCGCCAGGTGTGGCTGGCCAGCGGCATCTTCGCCACCGCGCTGGCGCTCATCGCGCTGGGCATGGTTCCGGCGGCCATCGCGCTGGTGGGCGCAGCCCTGGTGATGGTGCTGGCCGGCCTGGTCCCCAGTGGTGAAATCTACAAGAGCATCGACATGTCGGTCATCGTCCTGATCGCCGCCATGCTGCCGATCGGTGAAGCGCTGGAAACTACCGGTGGCTCGCGCCTGATCGCCGATGCATTGCTGAATATTGGCCAGGCGGCACCACCGGCGGCGACGGTGGCGATTCTCATGGCCGGCGTGATGCTGCTGTCGAACGTGGTCAACAATGCGGCCGCTGCGGTGCTCGCAGCGCCCGTGGCGATCAGCCTGTCACGCGGTATGGAGGCTTCGGCCGATCCGCTGCTGATGGCCGTGGCTATCGGTGCGTCCTGCGCATTCCTGACGCCGATCGGCCACCAGTCGAACACGCTGGTGATGGCGCCGGGCGGCTACCGCTTCGGTGACTACTGGCGCCTGGGGCTGCCGCTGTCGATTCTGGTGCTGCTGGTCGCCGTGCCGGTGATTCTCTGGGTCTGGCCGCTGTAGCGATACCGCCGCCCCCCAATATGGCCAAGCGCGACGCCGTTATTCGGCGTCCACTTGCTGGATATCGAAACCGATGCGGTTGTCGGCGCTGATGCGAAACTGCAGCGTGGCGCCCTGCTCGACCTGCGCAGTCCTCTCGCGTAACAGACTGCCCTTGCCACACAGGGTGTCGTCTTCCGGGTCGGACTCGATGCTGACGATGTGCATCCCGGCCGGCACCTGCAAGTGCACTTGTTCGCCGACGTGAATACGCGCCGCCAGCTGGCGGTCGACCTTGACCGCTACGTAGCAACCACCGCCGCGCAGGCCGAAGTCACGGGTCACCACCAGCTCACCGCCGTTGGCCACAGGTACCTGATAGCCACGCAACCGCTCCTCGGGCACCGGTTTGATGTCCGCCGGGTCGGCCTGCCAGGACGAGCAACCGGCCAGGGCCAGCAACGGGATGAGGGCGAGCATGGGGCGCATAGGGAGTCTCCGGTCGGTCAGCGAAGCGGTGATGGTATGCCAGGTTCGCTTGCCGTGCCGAAGGAACGCGCTAGCGAGTCGAAATCGGATGGCTGCTGCCCGGATAGGGCCGCTCCTCTTCGAGATTGCCATGGCGACCGTAGACCTCGACCGAGGCGGTCTTGCCCGCCATGAAACTGTCCAGCCCGGTGTACATCTCGTCCTTGGTCAGGGTGCGCAGCACCGTCTCCCCGGTTTGCTGGTCGGTCAGCGCCCAGCCCGAAGGGGTCGGATTGACGTGATATTTATCCATGTGAGGCTCCTGTGAGTGGCGCGGATTGGCGGTGTGCCGCGTGTCGATGCCCGATTGGCAGAACAACCATCGGGCAGTGCGCCGGGGCGCTCGGATCAAGTGCGGTCATCGTCTCCCTCGATTTCGGTGTCGTCGAAGTCCGGGTCCTCGCCCGGCTCCTTCTCGCCGCTGTCGGTCATGGTGACGTCCGGCTGCTCGTCGTCGGGTGTGTCGTACTTGGGCGGGTCTTCTGGAATCGGGGTCATGGCGGGCTCACTTCAGGAGGGTGTCAACGAATTGGAACCGCTCCGGCCCTGCGGCGTTCGCTGCCTCGCTTGCCGGCGGTCCGATCGCGACCGAGCGACCGCCAACGCCTGCACGTTGCGATTGCAGCCGCAACAGGACTCCACCACACTGCCGCCAATCCAACCTGCCACCGGAGTTGCCCCATGCCTGCCACCGAACAACCCTCGCGCGAGACGATCCTGGCTCACCCCGATGCGCTGGAATGCACCATCTACCGCGCCCATGAAACCGATCCGGATGGCGAGGAGCGCGACATGGGCGATGCCCGCGTCGTCATTACCGGCCCGTTCGAAGCGCCGCAGGAGTGGGACGCCAAGGAGCGCGCCGACTACTTCGACGGCATGCCGGAAGACGCCTTCTTCACTGCCATGTTCGCCAGCGAAGCCGGGGCCGACTCCAAGGGTTACTTTTCCGTCGAGGCGGACGACTACGCCGCCGTGACCGAGCCGGACGGCACCATTGCCATGTACTACGTCTGTGAGCGCCTCGAGGACGGCACCTACGTGCTGCTGCGCGAAGAAGACGACGCCGAGGACTGAGCCTGCACCACACCGCGGTCGAACCCGCACCGCCTGCAACGGGTCTGCTGTATAGGCAGGCCCGTCTCGTTCATGACTGCCACTGCCTCCATCCGCCACGCCCAAGAGGAATCGCATGAGCCCTCTGCAACGCCACTGGCAATCACCGGTCACCCGCATGAAACTGGTGGCCGGTCTTCTTCTGCTACTCGCCGCCCTGCTCTACGTCGTGGCCACCGCGATGGAGCCGCATCATCCGGCCTGGGGTTACCTCTCCTCTTTCGCCGAAGCCGCCATGGTCGGCGCGATTGCCGACTGGTTCGCCGTCACCGCGCTGTTTCGCCACCCGCTCGGTTTGCCGATTCCGCATACGGCGATCATCCCGCGCAGCAAGGCGCGCATCGGGAAGAACCTGTCGACCTTCATCACTACCCACTTCCTCTCGACGCCGCTGGTGCTGGCCAAACTCGAGGCGCTGGATATCGGCGGGCGCCTGGCCAACTGGTTGCGTCATCCGGCCAATGCCGCCGCGGTCGGGCGCCAGCTCACCGGCATGGCGCGGTTCGGCGTCGAGTCCCTGCATGACGAGCGGGTGCAGCAGTTCGTCAGGGAAAAACTGGTCAACCGCGTGCGCAAGGTGGACCTCGCACCGGTCTGCGGTCAGGTGCTGGAAATGCTTACCCGCCAGGGCAAGCATCAGGCGATGCTCGATGAAGGGCTGATCAAGCTCGACGCCCTGTTGCAGGACGACGACACCCGCGCATTGGTGGCCGATGCCATCACGGCCGAGGTGCGCACCTTGCGCTACCTGGGGCTGGGCAAAGCGGTGGGCGGCTGGTCGGCGAACAAATTCGTCGATGGGGTTTCCGCCGTGATCGCCGAGGTCGCCAACGATCCGGAGCACCCACTGCGTGAACGCTTCGACGAGCATGTCAGCGAATACATCGAGCGGCTCAAATATGACCCCGGCTATCGACTGGAAGTCGAGCGCATCGTCGCTCAGCTGCTGGAGCATCCGGCCACCACCGACTACCTGCAAACGCTCTGGCGTGAGCTGACCGAATGGTTAGAGACCGATCTGGACAGCCCGGATTCGCGCATCGGCAAGCGGATCGTGCGCCTGACCCAGGGCCTGGGCGACTCGCTGGCCGCCGACACCGCGATGCGCACCTGGATCAACGAGCAACTGATGGCTGCCGCACCCGCGATGCTCGAGCGCTACCGCGGGCAGATCGGCAAGTACATCGCCCAGCGCGTGGAGAACTGGGAAAGCCGCGAACTGGTCGAGCAGATGGAACAGAGCGTCGGCAAGGACCTGCAATACATCCGCATCAACGGCACGCTGGTCGGTGGCCTGGTCGGGCTGGTCCTGCATGCGCTGACCCAGGCGGCCATCGGTTAGAGACGACCGAGGAGCCGGCGCCTGAGTCGTCGCGGACGACCTGAACGCCTGCTCTGGCATGCCTGACCCTGTGGGAGCGGTCTTGACCGCGAAAAGGGCCGCTCATGCCTGCCGTATCCCTGATGTTCGCCGCTTTTTCCCTGTCGAGGGCGAGGCCCGGTCAGCAATGCGCCAAACGCTGAGCCGTGCCCGTTCGCGGTCGAGACCGCTCCCACGGACTTGGTCGTACGCCTAATCTGGCATGGCCGACCTGACCGCCAGCTCTGGCATGCCCGGCCCTGTGGGAGCGGTCTTGACCGCGAAAACGGCCGCTCATGCCTGCCGTATCCCTGATGTTCGCCGCTTTTTCCCTGTCGGGGCGAGGCCCGGTCAGCAATGCGCCAAACGCTGAGCCGTGCCCGTTCGCGGTCGAGACCGCTCCCACGATACTGGTCAAACGCCTGACCTGGCATGGACGACCTGAATGCCTGCGCTGGCATGCCGGACCCTGTGGGAGCGGTCTTGACCGCGAAAATGGTCATGCCTGCCGTATCCCTGAATGATCGCCCCCTTTTTCTCTGGTAAGTCTGTGTCGCGGGCGGGCCTGATCAGCAGTGCGCCACTGCTGATCCGTGCCCATTCGCGGTCGAGACCGCTCCCACGATCCTGGTCAAACGCCTGGTCTGGCATGGCCGACCCGAATGCTTGCTCTGGCCTGCCTGACCCTATGGGAGCGGTCTTGACCGCGAACAGGGCCGCTCGCACGGGCTCAAACTTCGCTGGGCTTTTTTGGATGGGTTTATCGCCCGCTATACGCCGAGCAAGCGCAGCTCTTCACTGATGAGGCTCGCACAGGCGCCATCGGTTAGCGGCCGATCCCAGCGCAGCGTTGCAGGCCGACCGGAGAGGTACCAGAGCCGGTTGGCCAGCTGATCGGCATCGCGCGCATCGTGGGTTACGCAGATCATCGCCATCCGCGGCTGCTCGTCCAGCAGCCGGGCGATCAGCTCGCGCAACTCGGCGGCACGATCCGGGTCCAGCGAAGCGAAGGGTTCGTCGAGCAACAGCAGATCCGGTTTGATCGCCAGGCTACGCGCCAGCGCCGCGCGGCGGGCCATGCCCAAAGACAGTTGATCGGGTAGCCGATCAGCCGCCTCGAGCAGCCCGACCGCACTCAGCAGTCGGTCGATCTCGACAGCGCCGGCTCCGACCATGGCCAGGTTCTGCCGCACCGTGCGCCAGGGCAGCAGGCGGTGTTCCTGAAACAGGTAGCCAACCCGTGGACGTGAACCCGTGCTAGCGCTCGGAGCCAGTCGCGGATCCAGCCCGGCGATGGCGTTGAGCAAGGTCGTCTTGCCGACGCCCGAGGGGCCGAGCAGGCAGATGCGGTCGCCCGCCGCCACCTTGACGTCAATCGACCCTAGCACCGGATGAGTCGCCGCGGCGCCGTCGATCCGCAACTCAAGCATGCTGCAGACCCGCTTCACGCCAGGCCGACGCGCGCCGTTCGAGGGGTTGCAACGCGGCCAGTTCGATCAACTGCACCACCGCAATAAAGGCCAGGCTGTAGGCGAGGATGCTCGCCACGTCGAACACCTGAAACGCCATATGCAGCTGAAAGCCGACGCCATCGGAGCGGCCCAGCAGCTCGACCACCAGGACGATCTTCCAGATCAGCGCCAGGCCGCCGCGGGTCGCCGCCATCAGGTACGGAAACAGCTGCGGCAGCCAGACGTCCACGACGCGCTGGCGGCGGCTGAAGCCATACACCCTGGCCATCTGTTCGAGTTTGGGATCCAGGCTGCGTGCGCCTTCGCGCAGGGTCACCGCCACATTCGGCACTTTATTCACCACCACGGCCAGCACGGCGGCTGCCTCCACCAGGCCGAACCAGACGTAGAGCAGGATGATAGTGACCAGCGCCGGCAGGTTGAGAAATAGCACCAGCAGCGGATCGAGCACGGCGTTGGCCACCCGTGAACGGCCCATCCAGACGCCCAACATTGCGCCCAGGGCCATCGCAAGCCCGAAGCTGATCAACACCCGGCGCAACGTGACCAGCAGATGATGGGGCAATTCGCCGCTCTGCACGGCCAGCCAGAAGCTGCGCAGCACGGCCGCCGGCGATGGCAGCAGCGGCGTATCGACCAGCAGCGCCGCGACTCCCCAGACCACCACGAGTACCGGTAATGCCAGCCAGCAGGTCCAGCGAGAGCCGTTCACGGCTCGCTCTGGAACAGTGCGGCGGGAATTACGGCGGTCCGCTCGGCTCCGCTTAGGATCAGCAGCCGCTGCAGCGCATCGATGCGGGCCTTGTCGAGGGGCTGGGGAATTCCTTCGACGAAACTGTCGCGCAGCGCGGCGAATACCGCGTCGCTGTCTGCGCGCATCAGCGGCCGGATCGCCTGCCATTGCTCGGGCTCGGCGGTCAGCTGGCGCTTGGCCTGGCGTAGCGCGCGGGCGAAGCCCTGAAGCAGGTCCGGATGCTCGCGCGCCCAGGCATCGGCAAACAGGTAGCCGAGGATCGGCAGATCAGTGTCGAGACCGACCGTGCGGGCCAGATCAGCCAGGCGAAACGCACTGCGCACCCCGCCCTCACCGCGCATGCGCGCCGAGAAATGCCAGAACGTCAGCAGAGCATCCAACTGGCCGCGGCGTAGCGCCTGGCCGAGCAAAGGAGGCGCGGCGTATTGCACGGTCGCCTCGCGCGCCAGCTCGACTCCCTGCGCCGCAGCCGCCTTCTGCAACAGCAACCAGCCGAGCCCATCCGGGCCGCCGGCCACGCCGATGCGCTTGCCGCGCAGGTCCGCCAAGGTACGGATATCGCTGTCGGCACCGACCAGCACTTCACCGATCTGCGAGGAAAACGGCACGTAACGATAGGCGTTGCCGGCTTCGTAGCGTTGCTGCGCCCAGAGCAGGTCGCTCACCGCGCCATCGACGCTGCCACTGCTGAGCGCCAGACGCGACGCCGGCAGATCGGCGACCAGCCGCACCCTGAGCTCGAAGCCGTTGGCCTTGTCCAGCCCGTGGCGCTTGAGGTGATCGAGCTCCCAATGCGGCGTGCCGAACTGCAACACGCTTAGTGTCAGCACTGGCAGCGCTTGTTCGCTTTGCGCGTGCGCAAGCAGCGGGACCAAGGCCACCAAAACCGCAGGCAGGCAGCGCCACGCCGCACGGAAGGCGCGGGCGAAGAACCGGGTGAGGAACCACGAGGCAGGCATCATGCCCGCAGGGTACGAAGCCGCCAGTCACCCACGAATAGTACTTTGGTGCCCGTTGGCTGCTCCGATGGTCGCGCCCGGCAGCCGAACGCGAAGGGCTTACGAAGGGCTTAGATGCCCGAGCGGGCAATCGCCTCCACCAGGCGCGCCTGCAGCTTTTCAAGTTCGGCCGGCTCAGCCTTGCCCGCCGCATGAACGCCCAGCCCCTCGCCGGCATAGCGGGGAACGATGTGCACGTGAATATGGAACACCGTCTGCCCCGCCGGCGCGCCGTTGAATTGCGCGATCTGCACGCCGTCGGGCTGCAACTCGTCGACGATCACCCGGGTCAGCTTCTGCACGACGGCCATCACCTTGCACAGCGCCTCGGTATCCACATCGAGGATATTGCACGCCGCCGAGCGCTTCGGAATCACCAGGGCATGGCCAAAGGACTGCGGAAACAGATCGAGGAAGGCGAGCACGTCGTCATCTTCATAAAGCCTGTAGCAAGGCGCATCGCCTCGAATGATCTGGGCGAAGATGTTTTGCGGATCGTAGGAAGTGGTCAGCGACACGTGCAGCGCTCCATGACTGTGGGGGAAGCACAACCATAGCGGGAGCCGACCGTGCAGAGCCAGCAGCAGGTTGCTGCCGCGCGGGCGACCAGTGGCGCCGACGCACGCGTTCGAAGCATACGCACCGGAACGATGCAGCCTGGAGAGTGCTCTCAATCTCACACCCATCCGAATCGAGGTCTCCCAATGCGCGCTCGTCCCTCCCCGCTCGCGGCCGCCGTTGCCCTGTGCTTCTTCTCCCTGACCAGCCTCGCCGCCGAGCTCAAACCCGACGAGCTGCTCAAGCAGGCCGAGGCCGAGCAGAAGCCCTACCTGGAAACGGTTAAAGAACTGGTCGCCGTCGATACCGGCACCGGGCTGGAAAAGGGCCTGGCGACCGTCAGCCAGATGCTGGTCAAGCGCCTCGAAGCCTTGGGGGCGAAGGTCACGACCACGCCCGCGACGCCTTCGGCAGGCGACAACATCGTCGGCACGCTGAAGGGCTCGGGCAGCAAGAACTTCCTGTTGATGGTCCACTACGACACGGTGTTCGGCGAAGGCACCGCCGCCAAGCGCCCGTTCCGCATGGACGAGCAGCGCGCCTACGGCCCGGGCGTCGCGGATGCCAAAGGCGGCGTGGCGATGATTCTGCACGCGCTGGAAATGCTCAAGCGCGAGGGCTTCGATGGCTACGGCAGCATTACCGTGCTGTTCAACCCGGATGAGGAAATGGGCTCCTCGGGCTCGAAGAAGATCATCGCCGAGCTGGCGCGCAAGCATGACTACGTCTTCTCCTACGAGCCGCCGGACAAGGATGCGGTGACCACGGCCACCAACGGCATCAACGCGGTGATGCTCGAGGTAAAGGGCAAATCATCCCATGCGGGTTCGGCGCCGGAAGAAGGCCGCAACGCCGTGATGGAGCTGGCCCACCAACTGGTGCAGCTGCGTGATTTGGGCGATCCGAGCAAGGGCACCACGGTCAACTGGACCATGATCGAGGGCGGCGAGAAGCGCAACATCATCCCCTCCAGCGCCAAAGCGGAGGCGGACATGCGCTACTCGGATCTCAGCGAGTACGACCGGGTGCTGGCCGATGCCAAGCGCATCGTCGAGAAACAGCTGATCGACGGGACCACAGTCGAGGTGCACATCAATAAAGGCCGTCCGCCGCTGGCGAAAAATGCCGGTTCCGAAGCACTGGCCAAGCAAGCGCAGGAGCTCTACGGCAAGATCGGCAAGGATATCGAGCCCATTGCCATGCGTTTCGGCACCGATGCCGGCTACGCCTACGTCCCGGACAGCGAGACGCCAGCGGTGCTGGAAACCATGGGCGTGGTCGGCGCTGGCCTGCATTCGGACGAGGAATATCTGGAGCTGGCCAGCATCGCACCGCGCCTGTACCTGACGGTGGCGATGATCAAGACTTTGTCGACTGCAAAATAGCGCGCCGGCGCGCGCATTCGGCGAGGGGCGACGGAGATGGCGTCTCGCCGAGCGATGACCGCTTCGCCAAGTACCCGCTATCCTCAAGGTCCGATTCATTTGCGGAGAAGCCCATGCACGACCTTTCCAAGTTCCCCATCACCCAGAAATGGCCTGCCAGCTACCCGGATCGCCTGCAACTGTATTCGCTGCCCACGCCCAACGGGGTGAAGGTATCGATCATGCTGGAAGAGACCGGCCTGCCCTACGAGGCCCACCTGGTCAATTTCGAAACCAACGACCAGCTCTCCGAAGAATTTCTGTCGCTGAACCCGAACAACAAGATTCCGGCAATTCTCGACCCGGACGGCCCCGGCGGCGAGCCGCTGGCGCTGTTCGAATCCGGTGCGATCCTGCTGTACCTGGCCGACAAGACCGGTCAGTTCATACCCGAGGACGCCGCGGCTCGCTACGAGACGATCCAATGGCTGATGTTCCAGATGGGTGGCATCGGGCCGATGTTCGGCCAGGTGGGCTTCTTCAACAAATTTGCCGGCAAGGATTACGAAGACAAGCGTCCGCGCGACCGTTACGTCGCCGAAGCCCAACGCCTGCTGGGCGTGCTGGACAAGCGCCTGGAAGGCCGCGAATGGCTCATGGGCGGCCGTTACAGCATCGCCGACATCGCCACCTTCCCGTGGGTGCGCAACCTGGTGGGCTTCTACGAAGCACGCGAGCTGGTGGAATTCGAGCGCTTCGTCAATGTGCAGCGGGTACTGGACACCTTCGTCGCGCGGCCGGCGGTGGCCAAGGGGCTGAACATCCCGCCACGCGGCTGACGAACCCGGATTGGAACCCCATCGCCTAGTGGCTGAAGGCACCACATAGAAAACGAGAGGTGACGGCATGGCAGGCGAAAGCGCATCACTCCGGCTGCCCTGCGCAGTCACCTGTTCGCAAAGTCGGCTACACCGCCATGGCGTGTGGTTCAGGCGGTTCGGCGCGGTGATCTGCCTGGCCAGCCTGTACGCACCGGCCGACGCTCAGCAACTGACGGCGGCGCAGTCCGATCCAATCAAGCTGGGCTGGATGCAGGGCTTCCCGCCTCCGGCAGATAAGCTGATCGGCCAGCCGGACTCGGACTACTTCAGTTTCCCCAAACTTCGCTGGTCGGTTTGCCACATCCGCGAGCTGCTGCCCACCGAGGCCGTCAGTCGGGGCCTGGATGCGCCGGCGCCGTTGCGCCAAGCGCTCGACAGCAGCATCGATGCCGTGAGGTTCACGCCGCTCGGCTCGAGCAAATCGATGACTTGGGAACAGTCGCTGGCAGCGAACTACACCGACGGCATCGTTGTGCTGCATCAGGGCCGAGTCGTTTACGAACGCTATTTCGGCTGCCTCGACGAGCGTGGCAAACATGCGGCGATGTCGATGACCAAATCACTCACCGGCCTGCTCGCCGAGGTGCTGGTTGCAGAGGGCGGCCTCGATGATCAGGCAAAAGTAGCAGCGGTCATCCCCGAGCTCGCCTCCAGCGCTTTTGGTGACGCCACCGTCCGACAGGTCATGGACATGACGACGGCGCTTGATTTCAGCGAGGACTACGCCAACCCCGAAGCGCAGATCTGGACCTACAGCGCCGCGGCCAATCCGCTCCCGAAACCGGCCGACTACCAGGGCCCGATCGGGTATTACGCCTACCTGCAGACGGTCGCCAAAGCTGGCACACATGGCGAGGCGTTTGGCTACAAGACGGTCAACAGCGACGTCCTTGGCTGGATCATCGCCCGCGTGACCGGCAAGGCGGTGAGCGAGCTGGTTTCCGAACGCCTGTGGCAACGCATGGGTACCGAGCAGGACGCCTACTACACCGTAGACGCACTGGGTACGCCATTCGCAGGCGGCGGTCTGAGCGCCGGCTTGCGGGACATGGCCAGGCTCGGGCAATTGATGCTCGATGAAGGCCTGCACAACGGCGAACGATTGTTTCCCGCCGAAGCCGTACGGACCATTCGCGCGGGCGGGGACAAGCAGCTATTCGCCAAGGCCGGTTACAGCACACTACCCGGCGGCAGTTACCGTGCCATGTGGTGGATATTGCATAACGACCATGGCGCTTTCGCTGCACGGGGTGTGCATGGGCAAACCCTCTACATCGATCCAACCGCGCAGACGGTGATTGCCCGATTCGCGTCGCACCCTTCGGCTAAAAACGCTGATAACGACCCCACGTCGTTGCCGGCTTATCAGGCGCTGGCCGACCACCTGATGCAAAAGCGACCAACACTGATCCAGCTGCGGCGCGGCGAACCGCGCCCTGCGCCCGCCTCGGATCACCCTCACCGCACGCCCGATGGCTGGTTCGGTCCCGCCGACGCGCCGGTTGGCCATCTGGCATCTACGCGCTGCTGCGGCTGGATTCGCTAAAAAAATCGCATGCCTGTGTCGATTCCTTCGACCCTGAATCGACCAATGAACAGAGCCAGCGGATCTAGCAGCACCGACTAGGCTGTTCTTGCAGATGACAGAGGAGCCGCACGATGCGATTCATGGTGATGATCAAGGCCAACCAGGACACCGAAGCGGGCGTGATGCCCAGCGAGGAGGTGCTCGCAGCCATGGGCCAGTACAACGAGGAGCTGGTGAATGCCGGTGTCATGCTGGGCGGCGAAGGCTTGCATCCGAGCAGCCGGGGCGCACGGGTGCGCTTCAGCGACGGGCAGACATCGGTGGTTGACGGTCCGTTCGCCGAAACCCGCGAGCTGATTGCCGGCTATTGGCTGTTCCAGACCGGATCGCTGCAAGAAACCATCGACTGGGTGAAACGTTGCCCGACATCCGCCATCGGCGATTCTGAAATCGAAATCCGGCAGATTTTCGAAGCCGAAGACTTCGGCGCCGAATTCACCCCCGAGTTGCGCGAGCAGGAAGATCGTTTGCGCGCACGGATCAGCCAGTAACCCGAACAGGAGAGAACATATGAAAATCACCCCTTATCTGACCTTCGACGGCCAGGCCCGCGACGCCTTCACGCTCTACCAGAAGGTACTGGGCGGCACGCTGGAGATGATGACTTTCGCCCAGGCGCCCGAGTCCGAGCATTTCCCCGCCGAGCATCGGGAGCGGATCATGCACGTCTGCCTGAACCTCGGCGACTATCAGTTGATGGCGTCCGACACCATGCCGGGCGACGCGGCCTGTGGTGGCGGCCCGTACGAGGGCATCAAGGGTTGCTCGATATCCCTGCATCCGAAAAGCGTTGCCGAGGGTGAGCGCGTGTTCAACGGGTTGGCCGAAGGTGGACAGGTCGTGATGCCGCTGGAAAAAACCTTCTGGGCCGAGCGTTTCGGCATGTTCGTCGACCGCTTCGGTGTGTCCTGGATGGTCAACTGCGAGCATGACGCGCCGGTCTGACACCTCTTCTACAGCGTGCTCCACGCATCGGCTGGCCCAAGCGCTCAGCCGTGTTAGCCAGCGGCATGGCCCGGACGTTTGCCCCCGAGCCTGTCGCTTGCCGACTCGGCCAACAAGGCCTGCACCGCCTCGGCATCGACCGCACGGCTGAAGTAATAGCCCTGGCCGAAATGACAGCCTGCGCGGTGCAGCCACTCCAACTGGCCGATGTTCTCGATCCCCTCGGCGACGGCTGGCATGGCCAAACCGTCGCTGAGGTGGATCATCGAGCGCACGATCTTGCCGTCCTTGTCGCTGTCGCACATGGCGCTGATGAACTCGCGGTCGATTTTCAGCTTGTCGAAGCTGAAGCGACTGATCTGCGCCAGGCTCGAATAACCCGTTCCGAAATCGTCGATGACGATGAGAATGCCCAGTGCCCGCAGCGTGTCGAGGTGTTTGCGGGCCAGGGGAATGTCCTTGACGATGGCCGTTTCGGTGACTTCCACCTCCAGCCGCTGAGGCGGGAAACCGACCCGCTCGAGGATCGTCATGATGCGCTCCGGAAGATCGATATCCTGCAGGTCGTGCGCGCTGAGGTTGAAGGACAGGTGCAGCTGCGCCGGCCAGGCGAGCGCATCGGTGCAGGCGATTTCGAGCAGCCTCGACGTCAACTCTCGGATCAGCCCGCTCTGCTCGGCGGCAGGAATGAATTGCACCGGCGAGACTTCGCCATGAACCGGATGATGCAGCCGTGCCAGTGCCTCGAAGCCCACCACCTGCTGATCGGCCAGGCTCACGATGGGCTGATAGACAGTGCGCAGGTAGCCATTGTCGAGGGCCTCGCGCACCAGCTGCGCCGCCCGGGATTGCTCTTCCAAGTGTTGGTCGGTGGTATTGTCGAAGAAACGGATGACCTTCTTGCCGCCGTGTTTTCCCTGGTACAGCGCCAGGTCGGCGCGGCGCATCAGCTCGTCGAGCGCCTGGCCATCCTGAGGAAACTGGGCAACGCCATAAGTCGAGTGCACCACCAGCCGCACCGAGTCGAGAACGACCGGCTGGGAGATGATGCCCGCCAGTTGCTCGATCAGCTGTAGTGCAGCTGCCGGCGTCTTGGTCGAGCGTAACACCAGGGCGAATTCATCGCCGCCCAGCCGGCAGGCGAAGTCGCCTTCGGGCAAGGCAATACCCAGGCGCTGGGCAATGGTCTGCAGCAACTGGTCGCCAATCGCGTGGCCGTGGACGTCGTTCACCGCCTTGAAGCCGTCGAGGTCGAACAGGACTACGAAAAACGGCTCGTCTAGGCATCGCATGTTTCCAGCGAAACTCAGCTCCAGCCCGCGCCGGTTGGGTAGCGTCGTCAGCGAGTCGTGGGTGGCCAGCAGGTGCGCTGCCAGCTCGGCCTGCCTGCGGCTGCGGATCTCCTTCTTGAGCTCGATCACACGGCGCGCGCCGAACGCGAAGCCGCACCAGCCGAGCACCAGCAACGCCATGAATATTTCGTCCGCCTCCCATGCCTCATGGGTGGCGTGGAACCGGTTGATCGTTTCATAGAGTTCGATTTCAACGAACAGCCCCAACGCGGCGATGCCGATAACCGCGATAACGAGCAGGTCGATGCTGCTCTGGCTTAGACGAAACAGGCGAAAAGTGATGTTGTCGAGCATTCCACGGTACCTGTACCCAGCCGATTGGGCTGACGAATTCATTTCGCTAGCTATCGACATACCGAGCGGGAGCTTGACGACCGCCTATCAGGCGCAACGGTGACCGGCCGGTCACCCGCGGAACACTTGCCGGTAATGCCGCGGCGATACACCAAAGGCCTTGCTGAAGTGCTGACGCAGCGAGGCGGAGGAGCCGAATCCGGCCAGCGAGGCGATGGTGTCGATGGGCTGGTCGGTGCTTTCCAGCAGCCGCTGGCTCAGCGCCAGCCGCTCCGCCAGCAACCAGTTGCCGACCGTGGTACCGGTGTGCTGACGAAAATGCCGGGTGAAGGTGCGCCGGCTCATCACCACCCGCTCGGCCAGGCTGTCCAGCGTGTGTGGAAGGTGCAGGCTGGCCCGCGCCCAATCCAGCAGCTCGCCCAGGCGCGTATCGCGGCGACGGGCCGGCATCGGTTGTTCGATGAACTGTGCCTGACCGCCCTGGCGGTGCGGCGACATCACCAAGCGTCTGGCCACCCGATTGGCCACCACCGCGCCCCAATGCTTGCGCAGCAGATACAGGCAGCAATCCAGGGCCGCCGCGGTGCCTGCCGAGGTAAGCAGGTTGTTGTCGTCGAGATAGAGCACGTCGGCATCCACGATCACCGCAGGATGGCGCGTCGTGAAATGCTCGACGCAGGCCCAGTGCGTAGTCGCGCGACGCCCATCGAGCAAGCCGGTGGCGGCCAGCACGTATGCGCCCAGGCAGAGGCCGACGAGGGTCGCCCCGCGGGCGTGGGCGGCGACCAGCGCATCGAGCAGAGCGGACGGCGGCGGGTCATCGCCATGGCGCCAGCTCGGCACGATGATCGTCTGCGCCCGTTCCAGCGCTTCCAGTCCATGCGCCACCTGCAGCGCGAACCCTGCCGTGGTGCGCAAGGCGCCTGGCTCGGCGGCGCACACGTCAACGACATAGCCCAGCTCCTCCGAGCCTTCACCGCCGAACACCAGGCAAGGCACGGACAGGTGGAACGGACTGATCTGGTCGAAGGCGACCACGGCGATTCGGTGCGGCTGCATGGCGAGTCCTGACGGATGAGTTGGCCCGATCCTAACGCAAGATGTCTTGCGGGCCACTCACCGATGCGCGCCATGCACGACACAATCGCTGCACATCCACCGGCAAAAGGACCGCTTCATGAACCAGCCCAAACGCGCACTCATCGTCATCGATGTGCAGAACGAATACGTCACCGGCAACCTGCGCATCGAATATCCCGACGTGCAGCTATCGCTGGGCAATATCGCCAGAGCCATGGACGCCGCTCACACCGCAGGGATTGCGGTGGTGGCCGTGCAGCACATCGCTCCGGAAAGTTCGCCATTGTTCGCCCGTGGCAGCCAGCAGGCCGAGCTGCACCCGACCGTCGCCGAGCGCCCATTCGATCTTCTTGTGGAGAAATCCCTGGCCAGCGCCCTGACGAAGACCAACCTCGGCACCTGGTTGCGCGAGCGGCAGATCGACACCCTGACGGTCGTCGGCTACATGACCCACAACTGCGACACCTCGACCGTGCTTCAGGCGCACCACGAGGGCTGGAAAGTGGAGCTGCTGCACGACGCCAGCGGCTCGCTGCCGTACGAGAACGCAGCCGGCAAGGCCAGCGCCGAGGAGATCCACCGAGCCTTTACCGTGGTGATGAACACCGGCTTCGCCGCGGTGGCGAGCACGGACGAGTGGTTGCAAGCCGTCCGGGATGGACAGGCGCTTGCTCCGGACAACATCTACCACTCCAACCAGCGCGCCGCGGGGCGTGGCACGCTGCGGCAATGATCCGTTCGTTCGATCAGCGGGCCCGGCGACGCAACCCCAGCCACATCAGCACCCCGCCTGTCAGCAGGAAGCCGGGCGCCATCCATACGAAGGTGGTCACGTGCGAGGCAAGGCCAATCGCGAGGCAGACAACCCCGGAGGCAAGCAGCGGGACAGCCGGTGCGATATAGGACATTGGGTGGCGTTGCATGGGCGACTCCAAAGGAATTAGCGGGGGCATTTACCGACAGGAACCGCGCGCTAGTCAACGAACGTCATTGATTCGAGCAAGGCGCGCATGTCCTGCCAGTGCGAGCCCTCCCAGAAGATCCGCCCACATCGATCGCAACCGAGGAAGCGCTGATGTCGCGCCTGCACCCTGGATGGCAGGCGATCGAGCACCGAGGCCTTGTCCACCGGATGCAACGGCGCGTTGCAGTTCATGCACAGGCTGAACGGCCGGGCATGGGCGGCCAGATCGAGGCGCTGGTAAAGCTCACGCAGCTGAGCCTGGGGTTTGATCGCATGTACATAGCAGCCATGGCGCACCGCCCGGTGCATCAACAGCGGACGGTCACGGGTCAACAAGACCCTGGCGTCCCGATTGGCCAGCTCCACCATGGCCGCATCTTCGTAGCCGTTGTCGTACAGCGTGTCGAAACCGGCCATGCGCAGCAGCCGCGCCAGGCCGCCGAGGTGGGCGTCGGCAACGAAGCGCGGCGGGCCGGACGGCAAAGACTGCAAGTCGCTCAGCGAACTGACGTCCAACTGCTCGAATCTGGGGTAAACGGCCACCCGATCGCCATCGGCGATAGCCCGCTCGAGGTCAGCCGGCTCGCCATTGACCAGCACCAGCGCCACCTCCGTATGCGGCACGCCGAGGGCTTCGATCATGTGCTTGGTGGTGGCTGCACGCGCGCAGGGGCAAGCGAAGGATTGCCCGCGGCGTTCGGCCGAAAGGAAGCTGTTGAGTCTGGCGTAGAAGCGGAACGTGGCGGTCGTCATGCTGGTACGGCAACGCCGATCGCGACGAGATCCATGACGGAGCGCGCGCAGCGTCGCGCCTCCCTAAAAGGCTGCGGTCAGATCAGCTTATAGCCGATCATCGCCAACATCACCGCCATGCATGGGCGCAACACAGCGTCCGGCACGCGACCGGACAGGTTGCTGCCCAGGTAGATACCCGGCAAAGAGCCCATCAGCAGATAGGCCAGAATGGTCCAGTCCATGTTGCCCATGCCTGCATGACCGAGGCCGGCCACCAGCGTCAGCGGCACGGCATGAGCGATTTCGGTGCCCACCAGGCGACGGGTGGTAAGCAGCGGGTAGAGGAAGAACAAGGCCACGGTGCCCAGCGCACCGGCACCGATGGAGGTCAGCGTCACCATCGCCCCGAGCACCAGACCGACCACGACGGTCAGCACATCCAAGCCACGTGGCGAGAGGCGCGGGGTGGGTCCGGACAGACGTGATGCGATCGCCAGCAGGCGCTTCTTGAACAGTACAGCCAACGCCGTGAGCACCAGAACGACACCCAGCGACTGCTTGATGATCGCATTGAGCGCCTCCTGGTCGGAGTGCAGCCCCTTGAGCACCCAGAGCATCAACGCCGCTGCCGGCAAGCTGCCGGCGGCGAGGTAGCCGGTGATCCGCCAGTCGATGTTGCGCTGTTTCTGGTGCACCCACACGCCACCGGCCTTGGTGATTGCCGCATAGAGCAGATCGGTTCCGACAGCCGCAGCGGGATTGACACCGAACCACAGCAGGATCGGCGTCATCAACGAGCCGCCGCCAACCCCGGTCATGCCGACGATGAACCCGACCACAAGGCCTGCTATCACAAAGCCAAGAACACCAAACTCCATCATGCGATCCTGATAAAGGGCCAGCGGCCGTATCGAAGGCGGCCAGCATAACGGCATGAGTTAGCTATTCTTAATATAAGTTTGTACTTTCTTAGTAGCTTAAAAGCATAAGCAGGCGAACTGCGGCGGTTCAGCCTCTCGCAGCCTCATCTGCGGCATTCTGTCTCGCCATCCGACGTCCCGATTAGAGAGGAGCTCGCACGTGGACTTGCTGTTTCTCGGCACCTCATCCGGCACTCCGACCCGGGCCCGAAACGTTACCGGCCTTGCTTTGCTCGAAGACAGCGGCAAGGGCTGGTACCTGGTCGATTGCGGCGAGGGCACGCAGCATCAGGTGTTGCGTACGCCACTGACGCTTCACGGGCTGCGGGCGATTTTCATCACCCACGTTCACGGCGATCACTGCTATGGCCTGCCTGGCTTGCTCGCCAGCGCCGGCATGGCCCGGCGACAGCAGCCGCTGGACATCATCGCGCCCGCTGCGATCGAAGGCTGGGTACGCACGACCCTGGCCATGAGTCAGAGCGGGCTGCCTTACGAATTGCGCTTCCATGCCGTCGAGACCCTGGACAGTTGGCGCAATCAGCAGATGCGCGTCGAAGCCACCGCCCTCTCCCACCGTGTGCCGAGCTGGGGCTACAGCTTCACCGAAACCCGCCCGGACCCACGCCTGGACGTGGAGAGGCTCGATCGCGAGGGCGTCCCGCGTGGCCCGCTTTGGGGTGCGCTGATGCGCGGTAACGACGTCGAGCTGGCGGGACGCATCCTGCACAGCGAGGATTATCTGCTGCCGACCCGTACGTCGCGGCACATCGTCGTCGGCGGCGACAACGACCGTCCCGAACTGCTCCGCGAGGCTTGCCAGGGTGCGCAACTGCTGATCCACGAGGCCACCTACACGCAAACGGTCGCAGAGGCCGGCAAGGCAGAGTTTGGTCATAGCACCGCCGCGCAGGTGGCCGCATTCGCAGCCGAAATCGGCGTTCCGAACCTGGTACTGACTCATTTCAGCGCGCGCTACCAGAACATCCCGGGACGCGGACTTTCTGTCGAGGACATCCGCGCCGAGGCGGCCCGCCACTACGATGGGCAATTGATACTCGCCGAGGACTTGCTGCGACTCAGGCTCGACAAGGCCGGGCAGCTGCAGCGAATGGACCGCTTCGCCAACGCCGATACAGCGGCGACAGCGCCGGGCTCGGCTTCGCTCAGGGCACCGCACGCATGAGCTCGAATAAATGAACGCTAATGATAACTCGTATCATTTACATTCAATTTACATACAGCTATTGTCGCCTCCCTTTCCCTGGAGGATGACACCGTGCCATCAAACGCAACCCGCCTCTTGCCATTGCTCACCGCCCTGGCGACTCCCGTCGTATATGCCCAGCCCGCCTCACCGATCGAACTTCCCGTCACCTCGGTGACCGGTAGTCGTGAGGAATCCGGCTACAAGCCCGAGCAGAGCAAGGCTGCGCTGAAGATCGACGCCCCCCTGCGCGACATTCCGCAATCGATCAACGTGGTGCCACAAAGCGTGCTACGCGATCAGGGCGCCGACTCGCTGGAAGACGCGCTGAAGAACGTTCCGGGCATCGGCTTGAGCAACGGCGACGGGCAACGCGACCAGGTCACCATCCGCGGCTTCAGCGCCATTGGCGACCAGTACATCGATGGCGTTCGTGACGACGCGCTCTACTTCCGGGACATGTCGAACATCGAGCGCGTTGAAGTGATCAAGGGGCCGGCGGCGGTTCTCTACGGCCGCGGTTCGTCGGGCGGGCTGATCAACAGCGTGACGAAGAAGCCAACCTTCGCACCGGTGCAGGAGGTGGGCGTCAGCTTCGACAGCGAAGGCAAGCGCCGTACCCAGTTCGATACCGGCTGGGCGGATCAAGAGCAGAAAAACAAGGCGTTTCGCGTGACCGGCGCGCTGGAAGACAGCGACACCTTCCGTGAAGATGGCTTTCTGGAACGCAAGGCGCTGGCGCCATCTGCCTACTTCCAGCTTTCCGATGACCTGGAGATCAACCTCGGCGCGTCGTACCTGTACGACAAGCGCCTGATCGACTTCGGTATCCCGTCCCTCAACGGCCGCCCCGTCGACGTCGACCGCGACAAGCGCTTCGGTTCTGCCGACGCGGATCAGGACTACACCCGTAGCGAAATCTTCTCGCTGACGGCCGGCATCGATTACCGCATCAACGATACCTTCACGTTGAGCAACACCAGCCGCTACTACCACTACGACCTGGATCGGAACAACACCCTGGCGCACACCGATGCCAACCGCTTCGTCACCGCGCCGGACGGCACGCTGCTGGTCAAGCTCAAGCGCGGCAATGTCCAGCGCAAGGAGGACGGCTGGTTCAACCAGACCGAACTCAAGCAGAACGCCATGATCGCCGGCCTGAATCATCAGTTGCTCTACGGCGTGGAGTTCGGTCGCCAGGAGAAGGACCAGCAGTTCTACAACCAGAACGATGTCGCGCGGGTGCCCGTTTATGGCGATACGCTGCTGCCGGTGCCGTCCCAGGCCAATCAGAAGACCGGTGATGGCCTCAACACCCAGGAAACCACAGGCCTCTACGTGCAGGACCTGATCGAACTGTCGCCCCACTGGAAGGCGCTGCTGGGTGTGCGCTACGACGAGTTCGACCAGTCCTTCCGCGACGATCTCAACGGCAAGGCCGAGCTGGAGCGGACCGATTACACACTCAGTCCACGCGCAGGCCTGGTCTGGCAGCCGGATGACGCGCAGTCCTATTACCTGTCGATCAGCCGCTCCTATCAGCCATCGGGCGAGATGTTCCAGGTCAGCGCGACCAACGTCGAGCTGGAGCCGGAGCAAACCACAAACTACGAAATCGGCGCCAAATGGAACCTGTTGCAGGACCGGCTGATGCTGACCGCCGCGGCATTCCGCCTCGAGCGCACCGACATCAAGACCACCGACCCGATCAATCCGGCCAAGCTGGTGCTGGCGGGCGAGCAGCGCACCGACGGGTTCGAAACCACCTTCATGGGCCAGCTCTCGGACAAGTGGCAGCTCTATGGCGGCTACGCCTTCCTGGACGCCGAGATCACCAAGTCGAACAGCAAGACCAACGGTGTCGACAACGAAGGGCAGGTGCCGACGCTTACGCCGCGCCACAGCGCCAACCTGTGGGCGGTGCGCTCACTCGATACCGATTGGCGCGTCGGCATGGGCGCCAACTACGTCGGCAGCCGATATACCGCGCTGGATAACGAAACCGAGATGCCTGGCTACACCACGGTCGATGCAGCGCTGTTCTATCAGCAACCCAAGTGGGACGCGGCACTGCGCCTGTTCAACGTCTTCGACAAGGAGTACTACGCCTCGGCCCACGGCTCGGTCGACCTGATCACCTCGGGCGCGCCACGGACACTCGAGCTGAGCGCCAATTACCGGTTCTAGTTTCTAAGCAACAAGCGAGGCGCCCTATATTGGGTGCCTCGCGCACCCGCCCCGCCCCGCATTCGCTCGGGTGCCTACCTGCCGCCACGTCATTGCGACAAAGCCGAATGAAGCATGCTTCTGCTCGCGTCGAGCACCTCCCGCTGGGTCTCTTCGCTAGCCAGCATGCGCGCCACGAGCAACGCGCCGACGCATTGCGCGATCAACGCCCAGGCCAGCTCGCCATCACCGAGCGTCTGCGCCCAGGCCTGCTGCAAGGCGCGCAACCAATGTTCGGCCTCCTCGCGCACCGGCGTCTCGGCACGGGCGATTTCCGCACCCAGCGCCGGGATCGCGCAGCCCGCTTCCGGATTGTGCAGGTGCGCCATGCTCAGGTAAGCGTCCAGGCAGCGTTCCAGCCGGGTCCGATCGGCCACTCCGTCTCGCGCAAGGATCGGGCTTTGCGATAACTCGCGCCGGACGACTTCGGTGAACAGGTCGCCCTTCGACGGGAAATGGCTGTAGAACGCGCCACCGGTGAGGCCGATGGCTTTCATCAGGCCATCGACGCCGGTCGTGGCGAAGCCGCCGCGCTTGGCGATCGCGCCGCTGCTTTCGATCAGGCGCTGTCGGGTTTGCTCTTTATGGCTGGCGGAGTAACGCATGCGACACGCCCTCATGGCGACCTTGACGAGTCGCGAAGCTTAACATAACGTCCGCTTACCTAACGACCGTTTAGCAAGAGAGCGAACCCATGGAGAATAACAATCGCGTCGCCCTGATCATCGGCGCCGGGGACTCTACCGGTGCTGCCATCGCACGACGCTTCGCCCGCGAAGGCTACGTGGCTTGCGTCACCCGGCGTAGCGCCGACAAGCTGCAGCCGCTGGTCGACAGCATCATCGCCGAGGGCGGTCGCGCCCATGGCTTCGCCTCCGATGCGCGCAAGGAAGATCAGGTAGCCGAGCTGATCGAAACCATCGAGCGCGACATCGGCCCGATCGAGGTGATGGTCTTCAACATCGGCGCGAACGTACCGTGCAGCATCCTCCAGGAGACCGCGCGCAAATATTTCAAGATCTGGGAGATGGCTTGTTTCGCTGGCTTCCTGACCAGCCAGGCGGTGGCCAAGCGGATGGTGGCTCGCGGCCGCGGCACCATCCTGTTCACCGGTGCCACTGCCGGGCTGCGCGGCTCAGCCGGTTTCGCCGCGCTCGCGGGGGCCAAGCATGGCATTCGTGCGCTGGCGCAAAGCATGGCGCGCGAACTGGGCCCGATGAACATCCACGTCGCGCACATCGTGGTCGACGGGGCGATCGATACGGCATTCATCCGTGACAGTTTTCCCGAGCGTTATGCCCTGAAAGACCAGGACGGCATCCTCAACCCAGCGCATATCGCCGACAACTACTGGCATCTGCACAGCCAGCCACGCGACGCCTGGACCTTCGAACTCGACCTGCGCCCCTGGACCGAGCGCTGGTAAACCCAACCGGAGCGACATAGATGACCAAGACCCTCGAGTTTTTCTTCGATCTCGGCAGCCCGGCGAGCTACCTCGCCTGGACCCAGCTACCGGCACTGTGCTCGAGCACAGGCGCGACGCTGCATTATCGGCCGATGCTGCTCGGTGGAGTATTCCAAGCCACGGGCAATTCGTCGCCGGCCGCTGTTCCAGCCAAAGGCCGCTACATGGCCACCGATCTGCTGCGCCATGCGCGTCGCTACGGTGTGCCGTTCGCCTTCAATCCGCATTTCCCGATCAACACCCTGGCGCTGATGCGCGGCGCAATCGGCTATCAGATGCAACGACCCGAAGACTTTGCGCGCTACCTGGAAGCCCTGTTCAACGCGCTCTGGATCGATCAGCGCAACCTCGGCGACGAGGCGGTACTGGCGGCTGTGCTGACGGAAGCCGGGCTCGATTCCGAGCAATTCCGCGCTCTGATCTCCGATGATCAGGTCAAGAATGCGCTCAAGGCGAACACCGAAGAAGCCGTGCAACGCGGCGTGTTCGGTGCGCCAACCTTCTTCGTGGGTGAGGAGATGTTCTTCGGGCAGGATCGCCTGGAATTCGTCGCAGGCGCGCTGACCAGCAAATAGCGCAGGCACTCTGTAGGCCTCAGGGAGCACCGAAAGCGGGGCGGCGCGGTTGGCGAACGAGCGCGCCAGCGCGCCGATGGACGGTCCGTTCGTCCCGGCCCGCCCCCAAAAACATCAAGCCTCGACCTGACTCCACTGCTTGTTCAGCCGCTTGTCCGACACCGCCATTTTCGTCCCCAGCTGCTGGGCCCAGAGCGATACGCGATATTCCTCCAGCATCCAGCGGTACAACGCCAGTTCCGGATCGCGCTTGCCCTCCTGCTGATGCTTGTTCAGCCGCGCCTGGTACTGCTCCCAATAGCCGGTCAGTTCGCCGGACCAGACACGGTCGCGTTGCAGTTGCGCGCCGATCTTTTCGAAGCGCTGCTCGATGGCCTTGAGATAGCGTGGATACTCCTTCAACCATTCGGTCGGCGTTTCGCGCACGAAGCCGGGATAGACCAGATTGCCCAGTTGCGCCTTGATATCGTTAAGCGCCACCGCCTGGGCCAGGTCGATCTTGCCCTTGAAGCGCTTCTGCAGGCCATGCCAGAGCTTGAGAATATCCAGCGTCAGGCGCGCCGAGCGTTCGGCGTGCGTCGCCCAGTCACCGCGTTTGCGTTCGGCCAGTGACGCCAGGGCGGCGCCGTCGCGCGGCAGTTGCGCTTCGCCGTCGAGGATGCAGCTGTCGAGGCTGGCCAGCAGGATGTCCTCGACCAACGCATCGACCTTGCCCATGTCGCGATAGAGCAACGCCAGCTCGGTAAGGCCTGGCAGCTTGTTGCGCAGGTATTTCGCCGGCTCGGCCAACTGCTGCAGCAGCAAGCGCTGCAAGGCGCGGCGATGCTGGTAGTCGGCCTCGGCCTGGGTCGGGAAACGACCTTCCTTGACCACTGCATTTTCTTCGACCAGTGCCGGGTAGACCGTCATCGACAAGCCGGCCATCTTCGCCTGAGCCTTTTCCGCCACCTGTGCAAAGCCCTTGGCCTCGACCGGTTTCTGTTCGGCCTTCTGCTGCGGCGGCGCCAATGCGGCCTGGCTGGCTTCGCTGAAGCGCGCCGTCAGCTCGGCCAGATCACGACCTTCGCCAAGGAATTTTCCACGGGCATCGACCACCTCGATATTCATCTTCAGATGGCTCTCCAGCCCCAGGGCCGCTTCCGCCCAGGCTTCGTCCGGCACGCGCGCACCGGTCATGCGCAGCAGCTCGCGGCCCAGCGCAT
Organism: Stutzerimonas stutzeri; assembly: GCF_018138085.1. Lineage (NCBI taxonomy): Bacteria > Pseudomonadati > Pseudomonadota > Gammaproteobacteria > Pseudomonadales > Pseudomonadaceae > Stutzerimonas > Stutzerimonas stutzeri. The sequence continues at coordinate 1,253,002 of NZ_CP073105.1, read as the reverse complement.
CCGGCAGCGCGCCCTCGCCGAAGGTGATCTTCGAGAGCGCAGCCTTGACGAAATCCGGTACCGGGACGAAGTTTTTGCGAATCGCCTTGGGCAGGTTGCGCACCAGCGCCACCGCCTTGGCCTCGATCAGCCCCGGCACCAGCCAGGCGAGCCGCTCGGCACGCAGTTGCGGCAGCAGCGGCGCGGGGACTCGCAGCGTCACGCCGTCGCGCGGGTGGTTGGGTTCGAAATGGTATTCCAGCGGCAGTTGCAGTTCGCCGATACGCAAATGGTCCGGGTACTGCGCAGCGGTGACTTCACTGGCGTCTCGCGCCAGCACATCCTCGTCACGCATGACCAGCAGCTGCGGGTTCTTGGGGCTTTCGCGCTTGTACCAGGTCTCGAAACTGGCGGTCTGGTAGATGTCCTGCGGCAGGCGCGCGTCGTAATAGGCGAACAGCGTGTCCTCGTCAGCGATGATGTCGCGGCGACGGGCCTTGGCTTCCAATTCGTCGAACAACTCGAGCAGTTCGCGGTTGGCGGTGAGCGCCTTGGCGCGGCTGTGCATTTCGCCACGCACCAGCCCCTCGCGGATGAAAAGTTCACGCGCGGCAAGCGGGTCGATGGGGCCGAAATGCACCGGCCGGCGGGCGACCACGATCATGCCGTACAGGGTGACCTGTTCGAACGCGACCACCTGCCCGCGCTTCTTCTCCCAGTGTGGTTCGAAATGGTTGGTCTTGATCAGGTGCTTGGCCAGCGGCTCGATCCAGTCCGGCTCGATCTTGGCGACCATGCGCGCGAAGAGCTTGGTGGTTTCAACCAGTTCGGCGGCCATGATCCAGTTGGGCTTTTTGCGCCCGATCACGCTGGACGGATGCACCCAGAAGCGCCGCTGGCGCGCGCCGAGGAAATCACCTTCCTCGGTCTTGTGTCCGATCTGGCTGAGCAGGCCGGAGAGGATGGCCTTGTGCACCGCCGCGTAGCTTTTGGCGCGTACGGCTGCCTCGCTGGCTTCGGCTTGCTGGGCGAGCTTGGCATTGACTCGCTTGTCCGTGGTGCGCACAGACCCCTCGGCATGGGCGCGGTCCTTTTCCTGGGTGTCCGCCTTCGTTTCGGCGTTGCCCTCTTCGCGGTCGAGACCGCTCCCACCGGGAGTGTCGGTGCCTTTGTTGGAGTGGTCTTGACCACGATCTTCTGCTTCGGTGCCGCCCTCTTCGCGGTCGAGACCGCTCCCACCGGGAGTGTCGGTGCCTTTGTTGGAGCGGTCTTGACCGCGATCTTCTGCTCCAGCGCTGCCCTCTTTGCGGTCAAGATCTCTCCCACGAGCTGAGGTGTCTTTGTGGGAGCGGTCTTGACCGCGATCTTTTGCTCCGGTGCCGCCCTCTTCACGGTCGAGACCGCTCCCACGGGGAGCTGAGGTGTCTTTGTGGGAGCGGTCTTGACCGCGATCTTTTGCTCCGGTGCCGCCCTCTTCGCGGTCGAGACCGCTCCCACCGGGAGTGTCGGTGCCTTTGTGGGAGCGGACTTGACCGCGAGCTGTTGCTTCCGCGCCCTTTCGCTCGTGCTCGGCGCGTAGCTGGGCGTCGAGTTTGAGTTCCCGCACGATCAGGGTCAGCTGGCGATGCGCATCCCTCCACTCGCGAAGACGCAGGTAGTTGAGGAAGTTTTTCCGACACCAGGTGCGCAAGGCATTCGAACCTAGCGCCTGGCGCTGCTTCTCGAAGCCACGCCAGAGGTTGATCAGCGCTGCGAAGTCCGAATCCGGGTCCTTCCATTGCGCATGCACCTGGTCGGCCTGTTGCTGACGGTCGGCCGGCCGCTCGCGCACGTCTTGCACCGACAACGCGCTGGCGACGATCAACACCTCGGCCATGCTCCCCAACTTTGCCGCTTCGAGCAGCATGCGCCCGAGACGCGGATCGATGGGCAAGCGCGCCAGCTGGCGGCCCAAGGGCGTCAGCTGGTTCTCGCGATTGACCGCCGAAAGCTCCTGCAACAGGTTGAAGCCATCGCTGATGGCCTTGCCGTCCGGCGGCTCGATGAAGGGGAAATCCTCGATCTGACCAAGGCGCAGATGCAGCATCTGAAGGATGACCGCAGCGAGGTTGGTGCGCAGGATCTCCGGATCGGTGAATTCCGGCCGACCGAGGAAATCCTCCTCGCTGTACAAGCGAATGCAGATCCCGGGCTCGACCCGCCCGCAACGGCCCTTGCGCTGGTTGGCGCTGGCCTGGGACACCGCCTCGATCGGCAGTCGCTGCACCTTGGCGCGGTAGCTGTAGCGGCTGATCCGCGCCGTACCGGAGTCGATCACGTAACGAATACCGGGCACAGTCAGCGAGGTTTCCGCGACGTTGGTGGCGAGCACGATCTTGCGGCCCGGCCGCGGCTGGAAAATCTTCTGCTGCTCGGCCGGCGTCAGCCGTGCATACAGCGGCAGCACCTCGGTGAATTTCAGGTTGGCCTTGCGTAGCACTTCGGCGGCATCGCGAATCTCGCGCTCGCCGGGCAGGAACACCAGCACGTCGCCTGGGCGCTTGCCGATGCTCTTTTCATGGGCGTCGATCTCGTCCAGCGCCGCGAGAATGCCCTGGTCGACAGTGAGATCGTCCTCGACGCGGTTGCCGTCTTCGTCGACTTCCGCCGACAGCGGTCGATACCAGGTTTCAACCGGATAGGTACGGCCCGACACTTCGACGATGGGCGCCCCCGGACGGCCGGCCCCGCTGAAATGCTCGGAGAAGCGCTCCAGGTCGATGGTCGCGGAGGTAATGATCACCTTCAGGTCGGGACGGCGCGGCAGCAGGGTCTTGAGGTAGCCGAGCAGGAAGTCGATGTTGAGGCTACGCTCGTGGGCCTCGTCGACGATGATGGTGTCGTATTTTTCCAGGAAGCGGTCGTGCTGCGTTTCGGCCAGCAGGATGCCGTCGGTCATCAGTTTGATCAGCGAGCTGTCCTTGCTCTGGTCCTCGAAGCGCACCTGATAACCCACCAGCTCACCCAGCGGCGTGCCGATCTCCTCGGCCACGCGCGTGGCGACGCTGCGCGCCGCCAACCGGCGCGGCTGGGTGTGGCCGATCAGCCCGTGCACACCCCGTCCGATTTCCAGGCAGATCTTCGGCAACTGCGTGGTCTTGCCCGAGCCGGTTTCACCGGCGATCACCAGCACCTGATGCTTTTCCAGCGCGGCCTTGATCTCGTCGCGCTTGGCGGCAATCGGCAGGCTGTCGTCGTAGCGCATGACCGGCACACTCTGGCGCCGCGCCTCGACCTTGGCCACCGATGCCTGGAAACGCTCAAGCCACTGGGCGAGGCGTTCGGCGTCGATCGGCGCATCGCCGGCCTTCTTGCGCAGGTCGTGCAGCTGACGACGCAAGCGATGGCGGTCAGCGAACATCGCCTGGTCGAGGTTTTTCAGGAGTTGTTCAAACGAGGGCGTTGCGTCGGTCATGGACAGCCGTATGCGATTTCGTGAAGGGCGCGATTGTCGCAGATTTGCCCGGCTGGCCGTAAGGAAAGGGATTGGCGGAAGGACCGCGCCGGCGAACCGGCGCGGCGATCAGGCGATCAACGGATCCAATGACCCCAGCGGGACTTCTCCTGTACCTTCTGGACGCGCAGTGTGCCGATGCTTTGCTCGGCTGCTGCCGCTATCTCATCGTCAACCATCTTGGTCGACAGGGACAGCCAGCTGGTGGCGAAGGCCAAGGCATCGCCGTGCAGTTCCAACGCCTCGGTGGAGATGTTGCCGAGGTTGTCGCAGGCGCTGTGGTAGCACGGGTCATACGCCTCCCCGGCCGTACCGCCATAACGCTGCGCCTGCTCCACGCTCTTGATGTCCTCGGCGCCGGTGAACAGCCCGCCAAAGGCGATGCCGTCGTCGAAGAACTGGGCATAGTCGGAGCGGAAGTCGATCTCGGTGCCTTCGGATGGCGCGTTGCGCAGCTGGAAGTAGGTGCGCAGCAGACGCTCGATGGCACCCGAGCCGGGCGGGCCTTGCAGACCGAAGTCGGAGCCGTCGCCGTCGTAGATGAAGTTGGCGTAATTCGGCGAGCCGATCATGTCGACGTTCAGATAGGCCTTGATCTGCCGCTTCTCCTCCTCCGGCAACTGGTTGACGTAGTAAGTCGAACCCACAAGCCCCGACTCCTCCGCGCCCCACCACGCGAAGCGTACCTTGTTCAACGGATGGGCCTTGCTCATCAGTGTGGCCATTTCCAGCAGGGCGGCGCTGCCGGAGCCGTTGTCGTTGATACCCGGCCCTTCGAAGACCGAATCCAGGTGCGCACCGACCATCACCACGTTGTTCGGATTGCCCCGACGGGTTTCGGCCAGCACGTTGTAGGTTTCCGACTGCTTGCGGACGACATCGACGCTCATGCTCAGTTGCAGCCCATCGGTCTGCGACCAGGAAACGCCGTTATCGTAGGTCGCGAACATCACCGGAATGCCGCCCTGATAGTCCTCGCCCAGGGTGGCGACCAGCAGACCCTTGCGGTCCTCGGTGTCACCCTGGTTGAAGATGATCGCCCCCGCCGCGCCGGCTGCCGCCGCGTTGGTGGCCTTGTCGCCAAATGGACAGGTGCCGCGCTGCATCAACGCAATGGCACCTGCCGGGAAGCCGGCGAAATCCGACGCCTCACAGCCGCTGGTCGAGGTGTTTCCCAACCCCAGCGCCAGATCGACGGGCACCACCGGCGCGGTGACGTTGCCCGGATCGGTCTGGTCGGCGTAGGTGAAATCCTCTTCCAAGGTGTACTGCACCGGCTGCGGCGTCACCGCCGCCAGCGTGCCCGGTCCTGCGGGATAGAACGCCAGGAACGGGAATGCCTGGACCCTGACCCGGTAACCGGCGCGCTCGAGCGTGCTGCGCACGTAGCCCACCGAGGCTTGATAACCCGACAGGCCGGACGCTCGATTGCCCTGATTCAGGGAGGCGATGTCCTGCAGGTTCTGCAGGTGCGTCACGATATTGCTCGCCTGCATACAACGAGGCAGTCCGAGTGGCGTCCCGACCAGCAGCGGTGATTTGCAGATGCGGGAATCGGGCTTGCCGGGAGACCAGTATTCGTTGAACGCGGCGGGCTCGGCGGCAGGTGCAGCCAGGGCTGCGGTCGAGGCGAATAAAGCGAAAGAAGCAACTACCCGACGTGCATTGTTTTTCTTCTGCATGGGTAACTCATCCTTGCAACGAGATTGATGGGCAGGCCGCGAAATGGCATGCGCCATCGTCCCCTACTGCACAAAGTGGACGCGGCCATAGGGGACTAGACCGCTGCGCCTGCTCAGGGGTTCGCTGTCGGACGACGGTTGCTCTACCGTTGGTCGCTCGGCCTGAAGCGCCGTACGAGCACTTCAGCCGAACCTAGCTGCGGGGCGCCCGGGCGCCCCATGTGCTCAAACGCGGAACTGCCCGACCAGCCGTTGCAGACGTTCGCCCAGTCCATTGAGTTCGCGCGCGGTCTGGGCGCCCTCGGCCGCATCATTAGCCACGCCGTCGACCGCATCGGCGATGTGCTGCACGCTGCGGTTTATCTCTTCGGCCACCGCGGTCTGCTCCTCGGCGGCGCTGGCGATCTGGGCGTTCATCGAATTGATCGTGCCGATCAACGCCGCGATGGCGTCCAGCGATTCGCCCGCCTGATTGGCCTGCCGGCGGGTCGCTTCGCCTTTCTCGCCGGCACGCAACATGGTCGCCACGGTGTGCGAGGTGGCCGTTTGCAGGCGATCGATCATGCTCTGGATTTCGCCGGTGCTCTGCTGGGTACGGCTGGCCAGAGCCCGCACTTCGTCGGCGACCACGGCGAAACCTCGTCCAGCTTCCCCGGCACGAGCCGCTTCGATTGCGGCGTTGAGCGCCAGCAGGTTGGTTTGCTCGGCAATTGCGCGAATCACGTCGAGGACGCCGACGATGCCGTGTACGTCCTGCTGCAGCCCGGCGAGCGACGTACCGCTTTCCCGCAGCTCGCCTACCAGCTCATGGATCTGCTCGATACTGCGATCCACCACCTGCTTGGCTGCCAAGCCCTGCTGGTCGGTCTGTTGAGCGGCTTCCGCGGCGCGCTGGGCACTCATGGCCACCTCGTGGGCAGCGGCGGACATCTCGTTGATCGCGGTGGCGACCTGATCGGTCTCGTGGCGCTGATCGGCCATCGCCTGTTCGGAGCGTTGCGCTTGACCGGCCACCGCGCCCACCAGTCCGGTGAGCTGCGTGGTGGTGCCGGCGACCTGCTGCACCAGTGAGTGAATCTTCTCGACGAAGCGGTTGAACGATGCGGCCAGTTCACCCAGCTCGTCGCGGCTGGCCACTGGCAGCCGCTGGGTCAGGTCACCGTCGCCGGCCCCCATGTCATCGAGGTTGTGCTTGACCTGCAACAGTGGCCGCAGAATCGCACTGCTCATGAACAGGGCAAGCCCGACGACCAGTGCCAACAGCGCGGCGGCAGAGCCGATCATGATGCCTGTCAGCCGATCGATGCGTTGCTGGAACACCTCGCGCGCCGCCTGGACATCACGCTCCACACCATCGAGGTTCAAAGAGCTGCCGAAAGCCAGCTTCCACTTCGGCAGGTACTCGGCGTAACCGATCTTCGGCACGAGCGCCTTGCTGCCCGGCGTCTCGAAGCTGTACTGGACGTAGTGAGTCCCGTCCTGGCCGGCCTTGACCAGATCACGAATCGCGTAGACCCCGTTGGGGTCCTGATAGCTGTAGAAACTCTGGCCGATCTTGTCGTGCGTGTTGCCTTGCAGCACCCGCACCGCCTGCTCGTCGTAACCCCAGAAATAGCCACCCTCGCCATAGGAAAGCGCTTCGAGCAGCCGCACCGCCTCGGCGCGCGCCGCCATGTCGCCGTCGGCGGAGCGGTCGTAAAGCGGCCCGATCGCGGTGCGCGCCACCTCGACGTAATGCTTGAGTTCGGCGCGGCGATCTCGGGTCAGGCTTTCGCGCGTCTGAGCCTCCTGCCGGATCGCCAGGTCTCGCAGTTCGTAGACGGCAATCCCGCTGAGCAGAACGGCGAGAAGTAACGTCGGCGCCATTCCCAGTAACAGCAACTTTCCTCGCAAACGCAGCTTCGACAACATTTCGGCAAAACCCCATTTTTTGTGCGGATTAATACCAGCATTGTGTCAGCTCCCCAGCGCAACGGGAACAGCCCGAACGCCGCAGCAGCTATAAGAAATAAACGGCGCCGAAACAACGAAAAAGCCCCGCCGAAGCGGGGCTCTCGTACAGCCGCGGCTGCTATTTCTTTCCGAGCTTTCTCAGCTCTTCATCGCGTAGCTCACGGCGCAATATCTTGCCGACGTTGGTGGTCGGCAGGCTGTCGCGGAACTCGACGGTCTTGGGCCGCTTGTAGCCGGTGACATTGTCATGCATGTGCTGCATGACCTGCTCCTTGGTCAGGCTTTCGCCCGGCTTGACGACCACGAACAGCTTGATCGCCTCGCCGGATTTCTCGTCCGGAATGCCGATCGCCGCGCATTGCAGCACACCCGGCAGGGTGGCGAGCACGTCTTCGAGTTCGTTGGGATAGACGTTGAAACCGGACACCAGGATCATGTCCTTCTTACGATCGACGATGCGCATGTAGCCGTCGTCCTGGATGATGCCGATGTCACCGGTCTTCAACCAGCCCTGCCCGTCGAGCACTTCGGCGGTGGCTTCCGGCCGTTGCCAGTAGCCCTTCATCACCTGCGGCCCCTTCACGCAAAGCTCGCCGGTCGCGCCGATCGGCAACTCGTTGCCTTCATCGTCGATGACCTTGCATTGCGTCGACGGCATCGGAATGCCGATGGTGCCGATCTGGATACCGCTGAACGGATTGACCGAAACGACCGGGCTGGTTTCGGTCATGCCGAAACCTTCGCAGATCGAACAACCGGTCACCTGCTGCCAGCGCTCTGCCGCGGCCAGCTGCAGCGCCATTCCGCCCGAGAAGGTCGCCTTCAGCCCGGAGAAGTCCAGCTTGCGGAACTCCTCGTTGTTGCACAGCGCAACGAACAGGGTGTTGAGCCCGACAAAGCCGGTGAAGCGGTACTTGC